>PKZC01000281.1 GCA_003132905.1 Bryobacterales bacterium
TGGCCCAGTCCCAGATGCCGATACCCTTGGTGCAGTGGATGATCGCAGCGTCCATGTCGAGATAGACCAGGTGCGACTGTTTATCGGAAACGATCACATTGACGTAATCTTCGCTGCGCAAGCAATGATCGGCAACGCTCAAAAGGCAATTCGCGTCGGGCGGAAGATAGATGCNNGATCCTGATGCGTGAAGCCATTATGATCCTGCCGCCAGACCAGCGACGAGATCAGAAGATTGAGCGATGAGATGGGCGCGCGCCAATCGATTTCGAGCTTCGACTTCTCCAGCCATTTCGCGTGCTGGTTGTACATCGAATCGATGATATGAACGAAGGATTCATAGGTATTGAAGAGCCCATGCCGGCCCGTCAGAACATAGCCCTCCAGCCAGCCTTCCAGCGTATGTTCGCTGAGCATCTCCATGACGCGGCCATCGGGAGCAATGTCGGTGCCGTCGGCGTCTTCCGGCTTGATTTCCGCCAGCCACGTCTTCCAGCTCGCCTCATAAATATCCTGCAGGCGGTTCGATGCATTCTCGTCCGGGCTGAACACCCGAAAGCTGGTCATGTTGCGGCGCATTACATCGCGCAGAAACTTGCCCAGCGTCTCGGTGGGTGAGACTTCCTTTGTTCCGGGGCTCTCGATAGCAATGGCATAATCGCGAAAATCTGGAAACAGCAGCGGCTTCCGAAGTTTGCCTCCATTGGCATGCGGATTGGCGCTCATGCGTCTTTCCCCGACCGGCGGCAGCTCCCGGAGTTCAGCAATCAGCGCGCCTTGTGGATCGAAAAGTTCTTCCGGACGATAGCTACGCATCCATTGCTCGACGATTTGTAGATGCTCCGGATTGGTTTTGACATCCAGCACCGGCACTTGATGCGCTCGCCAAAAGCCTTCCACCTTGTGACCATCCACCTGTTTCGGACCGGTCCAGCCTTTTGGAGTGCGCAAGATGATCATGGGCCAGCGCGCGCGCTCCGGCTTGCCTGTCCGCCTGGCCTCTTGCTGAATCGACCGAATGCGCTGGACGCAATCCTCCACCGTGGCAGCCATCTGCTGATGCATCGCCTGCGGATCGTCACCTTCCACCACAACCGGAGCCCAGCCATAGCCCTTGAAAAGATCTTCAAGTTCCTGCGGCGTGATGCGCGCCAGCAGCGTGGGATTTGCGATCTTATAGCCGTTGAGATGCAGGATCGGCAACACAGCGCCGTCGCGGATCGGATTCAAGAATTTATTCGAATGCCAGGAGGTTGCGAGCGGTCCAGTTTCTGCTTCGCCGTCTCCCACCACCACGCTCACGATCAGATCGGGATTATCGAACGCGGCGCCAAAAGCGTGCGAAACGCTGTAGCCTAGCTCGCCGCCTTCGTGAATGGACCCTGGAACTTCGGGTGTACAATGACTGCCCAACTGGCCAGGAAACGAAAACGCACGGAAAAGCTTGAGCAAACCCGCTTCATCCTGACTCTTTTCCGGGTAGATCTCCGAATAGGTTCCTTCCAGATAGCAGTTGGAAATTACCGCCGGCGCCCCGTGTCCCGGCCCCGAAATATAGATCATGTCCAGGTCGAACTTCCGGATAACGCGGTTCAGGTGGACCCACACAAACGTCTGGCCGGGATCGGAGCCCCAATGTCCGAGCAACCGGTTCTTGAAGTGTTCGGGGCGCAGCGGCGTTCTGAGCAAGGGATTGTCGCGCAGGTAAATCATTCCCGCGCACATGTAGTTGCATGCTCGCCAGTAGGCGTCCATCTTCCGCAGTTCCTCCGCGGTCAAGGCAGTTTGTCCGGAAGCTCGCGATTCGGGCTCGTTCAGGTGGGTGGATGTCATGAAGGCTCCTGCTGTGTGACCAATGCGCTGAAAATCTAAGCATGGCACACCTTCCATTTCTGCCGGGTGACGAATCGCNNTTTTCAAGTCCGTTCCCTGCACAGCTCCGTGCATTGGCTGCATCGTGCCCCTCGCGAGACCCGTTCAGGCATAAACTGGATAAAACTCCGATGTCTTATCTGCGCCAAGACCGCTCCGGCGATTCCTGGTGGATTGCAGCCCTTTGGCTAGTCGTGGGCCTGATCACGGCCACTCAGGTGGTTGTGGGAATGGCCGCCGTCGGGATGCGGCTCAACTGGATTGCGCTGTTCTTCACCACTGTCGCTGCCTGGCTGATATTGCCGTTGGTCACTCCGATCATCCTTTTGATGAGCCGCCGGTTTCCGCTGGCGAAGGCGGGGGACTGGAGAAACCTTCCGGTGCATCTGGCCGCTGCACTAGCGATCGGTATCGCGCATATCGTGTGGTCCGCCACCGTGGAGTGGATCTTCAACCCGCTCGCTATCCACCCGCATCCCTCTTTTCGCGGCGTGTTCTTCACCACGGTCTATATGCAATTCCACACCGGGATTATCATCTACGCGGCCACTGTGGCCATCGGCAGCACAGTAGACTCCATCCGGCGTCTGGCTCACCGGGAAGCGGAGGCGGCAAGGCTCGCAGGCGAGTTGTCGAAGGCCCAGTTGGATGCCTTGCGCCGTCAGTTGGAGCCGCATTTTCTGTTCAATGCGCTGAACGGAATTTCGGGGCTGGTGAGGGAAGGGCGCAACGAACCCGCGGTCCAAATGATCGCCGGGCTGAGCGACCTGCTGCGGCGTGTGCTGGAAGATTCCGGCCGGCAACTCGTCCCGCTGGCAGAGGAGGTTTCCTTTCTCGAAAGTTACATCGAACTGCAAGCGATGCGCTTTGGCGACCGGCTGAAGGTCACCGTGGATATACCGCTGGAGCTTTACGCGGCTCTGGTCCCGCAGCTTGTTCTGCAGCCGCTGGTGGAGAACGCGATCGTGCATGGAATCGGAAAACTCGAGGAAGGCGGAGAGATCCGCGTGACGGCGCGCGAATCCGAAGGAACGCTTTCGATTTACCTTTACAGTGACGGCCCTGCGCTCTCTCTGCTCGAACGGGAAAGTGTCGGCAGTGACAGAACCGGCGTCGGCCTGTCCAACACGCGCGGACGGCTGGTCACGCTGTACGGAGCGGGAAGCAGCGTCGAGCTTCGTAATGGCGACCAGGCGGGCGTTGAAGCGATTATCAAAGTTCCTTACAGGACTTCGGTGTGACTTCCATAAGCACGCTTATCGTGGACGACGAGCCGCTGGCGCGCGCCAATATCGTGAGCCTGCTGCGGACGGATCCGGAAGTCCATGTGTTAGGAGAATGCAGTTCGGGCGTCGACGCGGCGAAGGTGGTGCGTGAACTGCGCCCGTCGCTGCTGTTTCTGGACGTCCAAATGCCGGGCTGCGACGGATTTGGCGTGCTGGAAGCTCTTGGAACCGATGTGCCCCCGGCGGTGGTGTTCGTTACCGCCTACGACCAGTACGCGTTGAAGGCCTTTGAAGCCGAAGCACTCGATTACCTGCTCAAGCCATTCGACAATGCGCGCTTCTTCCGTGTGCTGTCGCGGGCAAAAGCGTTGCTGGCGCGGCGTCCCGCCGAACATCGCCGCTTCGAGAGAATTATGGTCAGAAGCGCCGGCCGCATTTCGTTCCTGCGCGCCGAGGAGATCGATTGGATTGAAGCCGCGGATTACTATTCGTGCCTGCACGTGGGAGCGAGAACACACCTGTTGCGCCGGAGCATGGCGGAACTCGAGCGCGATCTGGAGGCCGAGCGTTTCTGCCGCATTCATCGATCGACAATCGTGAATCTGGCGCGGGTACGGGACTTGTGTCGCGACATCGGCGGGGANNATATGAAGTCGTGTTGCGGGATGAGACCAGGTTGAAGGTCAGCCGCGGATATCACGAGAAACTACAAGCGGCGATTCAGGAGATCGGCTAGATTCGATCCATCGGATAGCCCGGTGAGTTGCCCCGTGTGTTGCAGGGAATCCACGGAACTATGCAGGGAACGGACTGGCTGCCCCGGGCATTCTTCCCCATACTGGGACCACCATGCTTTCGGAAATCTTCGCGCGCTCCGCTTTCTTCTTGGGCAGCTGCAGCGCGCTCCTGCTCGCGCAGACGCCTGCCATAGCGTCGAAAACATTGCTGCAAGAGCCTCTGGGCGACACAATCGATCCGAAAGTGAGTGTGTTCATGCTCCCTATACGCGGAGGATTGACTGCTGGTGCACACACACACAAAGGACCCGTCTTCGCCTACATCCTCGAAGGAGACATCGAGAACCAGGTCGATCCCGATCCGCCGAAGCTCTATCACCCGGGCGATTTTTTCCATGAGCCTACCATGCATGTCCACCGGATGCTTCGGAACCTGAGCAGCACGGAACCAGCGAAGCTTGTCGTTTTCGAAGTAGGCGACACCGGCAAGGCAAATCCCGCAATCAAAGCGCTTCTTGAGCAGCCGGCGGAAGTCGCCAATCGTGAGGGACGCCTGACTATGATTACCCTGGCCCCGGGAGCTGCGCTTCCCGGAGCGCACCAGCACCCTGGGCCGGTATTCGCCTACATCGCGAAAGGAGAGATCGAGAATCAGGTCGATCCGGACCCGCCCAAAGTCTATCGCGCGGGCGATGTCTTCTACGAGCCACCCATGCATGCTCACCGGCTCTTTCGAAATATGAGCCAAACGGAGCCAGCCGAGGTACTCATTTTCCAGGTAGCAGAAAAGGGCCAGCCAGTTGCGATGGCTGTCGAGGAAGCGATACAAGCTCAGACGCCACCGGGCATGATGCCCTACACGGCCATTCTCGAGCCACAATTTGTTCCCGCCGCAGAGGCGAGTTTTCTTCAGGATGATGACATCCTGATTGGCGTTGCCCGCGGCAACGTGGCCAAGGCTTTCCCTGCGGCGGATCTGGCGCAGCACGGCTCGGTGAACGACCAAATGCCGGACGGGCCAATCGAAGTGACCTGGTGCGGAGTCTGCAATACAGGGGCGGTCTTTCGCGCGAAGTTTAAAGGGCGGACTCTGCACTTCGAATACGACAGCATGGTTGGCGCGAACGAGGTTCACCAGGATCACGAGACCGGAAGCCGCTGGCAGCAGTCCACGGGAGAGGCCATCTCTGGCTCTCTCAAGGGCAGTCGCTTGGAAATGTATCCCTTTGTCCGTACCACATGGAAAGAGTGGCGCAGACGGTATCCCGATACCGTGGTGCTCAAGCCCCTGCCTGGATACGACGAAAAGATGCCCAACCTGAATAAGCGGATGAGAGCGGTCACGTTGTCGGGCGAAGGGGATGCACCGAAGACAGCGTTCGGACATGACTATCGATTGCGTCCGAAGGAAGTGGTAGCCGGGCTGCGAGTTGGCACAGACGAAAAGGCGTTTCCGTTCTCTGAGCTGCGCATCGCGCGTGTGGTCAACGACCGCGTGGGCGGCATGCCCGTGCTGGTTGTCCATCAACCATCGTCCGACACGACGACTGCGTTCGAAGCGCGAGCCAAAGGCAAAGTTCTCCGGTTTCAGGCCGTGGACGCAGATGCAAGCTCTTTAACCGATCTGGAAACGCATTCGGTGTGGAACGCCTACGGACTTTGCGTGCAAGGGCCGCTGAAGGGAACGCAGTTAAAGACGCTGATCCTCATGCCGGAGTTTTGGTTTGCATGGTCGGAGTTTCACCCGCAGACGAAGGTGTTCATCGCGAGCAGCGCACCGTCCTTGGAGCAGAAGCGATAAGCGCTAGTTGAGTGATATACGGATCGGCCTATTTCTCGATCGGACCTCCTTCGAACCTGCCCGGCGTGGACGTGGTGGTTGGCCCCATCCCCATAATCGCTTCGGAAGTGAGCACAGTGTGTTATCATTGTGTACACAAAGGCTGTGCACCATGCAGACAACTAAAGTTGGAATCCGGGAGTTTCGGGAGAACTTGTCCAGCTATCTGGAATCAAAAACACCCGTCGCGATAACGCGCCACGGCGAGACCATNNACGTCCCAACCAAGCCCAAGGCGAGCCAAGCCGATCTGGAGGCGTTTCGAGCCGCTGGTGAGAAGATGCAAGAGCTGATCGCTGTTGCGGGAACTACCGAGGATCAGCTCGTGGAAGATTTCCGGAATCTGCGTCGCGAACGGCGGATGAAAAAGAGTTGACCATGTTGGTGCACGACGCGAATAAACACCAGGTTACGCAAGGCAAGTAAATAAGTGGACAGTGGTTATTCCCCAGCATAGAAGTGCTATTTCTGATAAACTCCTCAGATCTCCGATAAATTGGGATCTGCAAGGAGTCTCTTTTGACGAACGTGGAAAAAGCTCTATTCTCAGCCTGGATACGCCGTCTCGGAAAGAAGAGGGTTGTCGAGCTAACCGCGTCAATCGCGGGTTCAAGCCTCGGCGAAAAGGTCGCCAAGCTCGTCAAGTCCAAATCGAACGTTGAACTGGCCGCAATCCTCCTCGAAGGCTTTGATGGCTACTACCACCAGACCGTTTATATGAGGCGAATTAAACAGGCCGACAAGCTCGCGAAAGCCATCGATCTGATGGACAGTACCGATGGGGTCAGCCTCCTTACTACGCTACCAGATGGAAAGCTCTTCAGAGCCCTGTTCATGGTGACTCAGCGAATGCAGTTTGTAGAAAGCCAGACCACCACCGTTTTTTCAATTGACGTCGCATTCCCCGTCGCCCTCTCAATCTCCGGCCCGCAGCTAACGATACAGGTATTGACGATGCAGAGTGGCAGGAAAACGTGGTCACTTATCGTTGGGCGTCCTCTCCAGCGCATGCTGACGTTCGTACGAGCTGACCGCATCGCGGACAAGCTTCTCACCTTCCTTCTGACCGCACAGGTAGACCTCGGCGAATATCACGACTACACAGGTCGCGCGAAACTGCTATTGGCCTCCTCTTCGGCTGATACCTATAGCGGCAGCTACAATGAGGGTACGGACGGCCAGTCCACTCACAAAACAGTGAGGGGGAAGGGCAAGAGAGCGCTCCGAGAATCCATGCCGAACGGCTTCGAAAAGCTCATGGGCGCAAACCGCATCCTCAAAGCTGAGGTAGAGCTTAAGGACTCGTACCAAGGGCTCGATGCTGGGTCGAAAATGGTCGTGTATCCATCAATCGGGAAGATCATACTTCGGTCCTCCCTGGAAGGAGGCGATCTCAATGCGTTTATCAAAGCTCTGGGCAAAGATCTGGCCATGGCTGGCTGAACATTTTTTTCGTCTCCGAGAAATAGAAACGTTCATCGAGAAGACGAATGAGCGCTATCTGGATGCCCAGTTGTGGGCATCCATACAAGGCATAACACCGGATGAGGCGGAGAGTGAGCTACTCCAGGGCGTCAGATCCGGCAAGCTGCAACGCTGCCTCCTGTATGAATGGTCGGATTCCCCGGTGCAGTTTATCGTTCCAGAAGAATATCTGGGACGGAAGATCAGACTCTCAGAGATCGGTTATATCGGCGAAGACGACCGACGTCAAATTGAGATCTCGCCATTTCGGGTGCGTCCCGTCTTTATAGCGACTGCAGGGGAAGATCAATGAGCGGAGCCAAGCCTCAGCAGGTAGCCAATCTTCCTTCTGTTAGGCAAGCTGCATTGGATCTCGCGCGGGACATGGTTCCTGTCCAGCTAACGAAATTCAGGTTCCGTATGGGCGCAGCGTTTGTCGTAGGAGCCGTCGTGGTATTCGTCGCCAGCGAGTCAATTGAGATCGGTAAACATTTCAGGCCGGATTTCCCAGATCGGGCTTGGACGGTAACGTGGCTGCTATTTGGCTTCGGAGCCGCATTCGCAGGCAAGGAAGTTATTGAATCGCTTGTCGCGGCTTACAAATCCATTTTCGACGGGAAGAAGCCACCGAACTTGCTACTGCCGTGATGCGCACGGGCAATCACTTAAGATCTGCGGTGGTCGCACTACTTCTGGGTTGCGCTTGGGTTGCGCCAGCCCATGCTTTATCCCGGCTTGCACCGCTATCTGATTGAAAAGGTGGTGGGCCCGACAGAACTCGAATCTGTGACNNAACCAACTGAGCTACGGGCCCGGAGAACAGCAAAGGAAGGCATTCCTAATATAACATTCCCGCCATTCCTCGTCTTCTTTTCACTTCCACTAAGCTGAGACCATGTTCTCGTGGCTATTTTCCGACCCGCTACCCGTGGGCCAAGACGCACCCGACTTCACATTGCTCGATCAGGATGGCGGCTCGGTTTCCTTGACTGCTCTGCGCGGCAAGAACGTGGTGCTGGTGTTTTATCCCGCCGACGAGACCACGCTCTGCACCAAGCAACTTTGCGAATTTCGGGACAGTTCCACGCTCGTCGAATCCAAGAACGCAATTGTATTGGGAATCAACCCGGCTGACCAATCCAAGCACGCTCGATTCCGCGCCAACCACGCCTTTCCTTTCGCGCTGCTGGCTGATCCCGGACAACGCGTCGGTGCGCAATATCGCACGAAGGGACTCATCGTGAAACGCACGGTATACCTGATCGGAAAATCGGGAAAGATTCGTTATGCAAAGCGTGGAAAGCCGAATCCAGAAGAGGTGTTGGCGACTGCTGAGTGATCAGCTGGCTTGCGACGCCGAAGTTTTCCCGCCGGCGCCCAATGCTTCGAGCGCCNNTGGTGTAGATCCCGATCAAAAACCCAATGCCGGTAGAGTCGACGTAATCCACCCGTCCGAAATCCACCAGGATCTTTACGTAGCCGGAACCCTTCAGCTCTTCAGCCTTGGTGTGCAGATAGAGCGAGTCCTGCCCGGTTGCGAAACGCCCTTCCAACCGAAGCACGCAAATGTCCCCGCGGTACTCGAATTCCACCAGCATCTTCAGTAGTAATCGTACTATAGAACGGCCGGCGGCGATACTAAACGCCCGCCTGTTTTTCAGCCATCGGACCCACCACCGGTAACACTATCTTCGCGCCGTTGTAGGTCTTGAACATCATGTAGAGCCACAGGAACAATCCGCCCAGCCCAATGGCGAAGTGGAGCACGAAGGAAATGAAAATCCCAAGAAACGGAATGACGCGGAAGCCGAGCGTTATGATCGTAATCACAACCCAAATGATGAACCATGCGATGTTCAAGAAGATGGATTGGAACGCGTGGAACCGGATGGTACGGTCCTGGTTGTAGGGCGCCAGCACCAGGAACAGAATCCCGGTGATAAAACCGAATAGGTAGCAAAGCGCCCCAGCCATGTTCTGCGTCATTCCCAGGCTCGGCGTAGCGCCATAGGTGGGCGGCGGTAGAGGCTGCGCGTACGGCGGCACATCTGGACCCGGCGTCGGGCCTGGCGCTGGGCCGGCTCCTGGAGCGCCCACGGGCGCGCCACACTTCTGACAAAACCGTCCTCCGCCTACTTCCGAACCGCAGTTCGCGCAAAACGCCATTCGTTCACCCCGTCTGAATAACTCTAGCGGAAGTCCGATAACTTGGCAAGACGTTACGAGTCTTTACCGGGCTTTACAGCTAGGAGCTTAACCTTAGTGGACATCGGTCGTCCAAACAGGTAGGAGTAACAAAAACATGATTTCCTTTCAGAAAAAATTAGCCGCCTGCACGGCCATTGCAGCACTTGGCGCCGTCAGCTTATGCGCGGCCGAGACATCAGCCGATGGCGCAAATCGCCACGGCCATAGAGGCGCGTTCCTATCCAGCCAGCTTAATTTGACGCCGGCGCAACAGACTCGGGCTAAGACGATTTTCCAAGACGCGCGGCAATCGGCGCAGCCGGTGCGGCAGCAACTTAAGCAGACGCGGCAATCGTTGCGGGCTGCGGTGCAGGCCAATAACGCGGCACAGATCCAGCAGCTGGCGGGCAACGAAGGCAGCGGAGTGGGTCAACTGGCAGCCATCCGAGGAACGGCGATGGCGAAGGTTTACCAGATCCTGACGCCCGATCAGCAGCAGAAGTTGGCATCGTTGCGAGAGGCGCGCAGAGCCAGGCATCAAGCCCCAGCGGCTGGCGCTCAAAATTAGTTGAAGATCAGGTCATTCCTGTCTCAGTACATGGGATGGATCTACGTTAGCCGCGAACCGGGCGGGTAGGAGGGCCGCGCCCGCCCCGGTCGCGAGTAAGAGAAGACACAAGGCCGAAAACACGATAGGATCCCATGGGTTCACTCGATCGGGGAGGATGTCGGTCAAAGGTCGAATGGCGGCAATCGCAAGTGGAATGCCCAACACAACTCCGCAAGCGAGAACTGCGATGCCGTCTCGAATCGCAGTCCAAAGAATTGCTGAGCGACTGGCTCCGACGGCGGCACGGATTGCCATTTCACGTGTTCGTCTGCGCGTCGCATAGGAGACCGAGCTGTACAGGCCGGTAAGCGCCAACAGAAGGCCAAGGGCGCTCAGAGAGCCCACAAATCCCGCAGCCACTCGCATCGGAAAGATTGCGCCTGCGGCGGCATCCGACAAAGGCCGAACGCCGATCGCCGAGATAGGATCTACCTCAGCCAGCGCCTTCTGCAACGGCTTAACCCATTGTGCGGGATTCCCGGCGATGCGAACCAGCAGTTGCGTATCCGAAAACGGCGTGAAGAAGACCGGAGCATGATCTTCTCCGAGCGTGCGCATCTTTGAATCCGCAATCACGCCGATAATTTCCAGGACCCGCTCTTTCTCACGACCGACGGCTAACTGAGCGCCGATAGGGTCGGCGTCGCCGAACAATCGCCGCGCCAGCGTTTGATTGACGAGTGCGGGTACTGGCTGGCGCGAGCGGTCGGCGATTTCGAAGTCGCGGCCCCGCAGGATGGGGATTCCGAGAACCTTACAAAACTGATCTCCCGCGCCCACCGAGTAGGCGTTTAGGGCTGATGAAAGAGCATCTCCCTTTCGCCGAATAGGTTCCTGCGGCAACTCGCCCATGAACGGAAGCGTCCCGATCGACGTAACGCCGATTACTCCGGGCACTTCTTTCACGCGTTGAACAATTCCGTCGCGCCAACTCCAACCGCTTTCGCCCTGATGCCCCCGCGAATACACAATCGCGATCAAGGTGTGGGAAACGTCGAATCCAGGATCGACGCTGGCCACTCGCAAAAAGCTCCTGAAGAAGACCGCGCCAAGCATGAGGAGCACCAACGATACGGCCAATTGCATCGCAACGAAGCTGTTCCGCATGCTCCAATGCCGTACGGAAAAGGCAGGCTCGCCCTGTCTCATCGCGAGGGCGAGATCAGGATTCGAGCCGCGCAGCGAAGGGAGCAGGGAGGATACCAGAAGCACTGCTAAGGCTGTTCCCAACGCGTATAGAAACAGTCCACGGTCGTTCTGGAAATGAAACTCGAAGGGAAGATTGTAGGCCGAAGGCCAGCGTACACTGCCGAGCCAGTTGCGCAGAAATGCATCCACCATCAGTCCCGCGCCCGCGCCAAGAACCACGAGTACAAATCCCTCGGCGAGAAGGTGGCGTGTTATCTGAAAACGATTTGCGCCGAGCGCTTTGCGAATCGCGAGTTCTCGCTGGCGCGAGACACAACGGGCCAGCAGCAATCCGGCGACGTTCAGGCAGGCAACCACCGCAAGCATGAGCGCCGTGCCGAACAGCGTCACGAAAAATACGAAGTAGCGCCGATCGTCGCCTGTGCTGTTTTCATGCGCGGCGAGGCCTGCCATTGGTCGGAGGATGGAAACCTGTTTCGCAAAGTCGGCGCCACCGATGACGCGGGCAGCGGCTATAAGCGCGAGCCCGGTTTGTTCGCGCGAGAATCCGTCACGCAGCCGGCCGAAGGGACGGCAATGGGAGGAATCTGTACGAGCCAGCCGATATACTTCCGGGGAAACGCCATGGCCCAAGATGCTGCGATAATCCCGCGGCAGCACGCCCAGAATGGTATAAAGGCGGCCGTTGAATTGTAGCGGGCTGCCAATGATGTTGGGATCGGATTGCAGGCGCTTGCGCCAGAACCCGTAGCTCACCACCGCGACTTGACGGCCTTCGTCAACTTGCGAGTACAAGTGGCCCTGAGCCGCACCGACGCCGAGGACGTCGAAAAAATTGGCGCTGGTGGACATCTCCCACGCTATTTCGCTGCGGGTACCGGTATTCCAATTCATATCGAAGAGGCCGGTTTCAAACGCCAGATCCTGAAAGACTCCGGCGCGCCGAAGATCGCGATATGTGGCGTAGCTGACCGCTGCGTCGACGCGCGCCAATCGGTCGGGCTGGCGGGCACTCAAATCGTCCAGGATCATTTCCCGAACCACGCTGTAGATGGTCACGTTGGCGCCGATGCCTAGCGCTAGAGAAGCAATCGCAGTGGCGGCGAGGGCAGGGAATTTACGGAGACTGCGTACCGCATGGATAATGGGCGGCATGCCATCGTAATTATAAGCGAAATCTATTTGAGTCCGAAAATGAAAAGGCCGCCCCAACCTAGGAGCGGCCTCTGCAATCGGATTCGATGTGTTCGCTATGCCCAGCCGTAGCCGCTCTTCGATAACGGCGTTTCCCGGATGCGCTTGCCGCTTGCGCTGAAGATGGCATTGCACACCGCCGGCAGAATCGGAGGCAGGGCAGGCTCGCCCAGCCCGGTCGGCGGATTATCGGTCTTCAGCCAGTGCACTTCCACTTCTGGAGCTTGCGCCATGCGAATCATGGGGTGCTTGTCGTAATTGTGCTGCACCACCGCGCCGCCTTCCAGCGTGATTTCCTGGCCCATCAGTTCGCTCAGGCCATCCATCACCGCGCCTTGCGCCAGGTTTTCGGCGAAGTTCGGATTGATGATCTGGCTGCCAATGTCGGCCGCCACCCACACCTTGTGCACCTTTACCTTGTTTTCCGACGTAACGCTGACGTCGGCCACCTCAGCGAAGTAGCCCATGTGGCTGAAGTGGAATGCCACGCCCATCGCGCGTCCGGACGCTGCCGGAGTCTTGCCCCAGCCCGACTTCTCGGCGACCAGCTTCAGAACACCGATGGTACGTTCGGCGCTGAATTCGGGACCGCCGAAACCTCCGCGACCAGGTGGCGGCGCCGGAGCCGGTAACGGTGTGTTCGACAGCATCGCCAGGCGAAACTCTATCGGATCCTTACCCGCCGCGTGCGCCAACTCGTCGATAAACGATTGCGTCACGAACGCGTAAACGTTGCTGCCCGGCGCTCGCAATGCTCCGGTCTTTAGCCACAGCGGCTGCATAGACCAGTTCAACGCGTAGTTCGGAACGTAGCGCGCCGGAAATTCGTTGGGCGCCATGGTCGCTTGCGGCGAAGGATGTTCACCATCGCCCCAGCTAATAAAGTGATTGTTCCAGGCGACGATCTTGCCGGATGCGTCCAGGCCGCCCTTCAGATACTGGAAGCCGCCCGGCCTAAAATAATCGTGGCCGAAATCGTCTTCGCGCGTCCACAGCACCTTCACTGGCGCGTTCATGGTCTTCGAAATCCAGGCCGACTCCACCATATAGTCGTTGGTCAAGCGCCGGCCGAATCCGCCGCCGCCCCGCTGCATATGAATGGTGACGTCTTTTTCTGGAATACCCAGCGTCTTCGCCACTAGCGTGCGGCCTCCACCGGGAATCTGGCTGTTAGACCAGATCTCGATTTTGTCGCCCTGCCAGTGCGCGGTGCAATTCTGTGGCTCGAGCGGCGCGTGCGAGATGAAGGGATAAGCGTACGCCCCTTCCACCACCTTCGCCGCGCTTTGCATAGCGCCGTCCGGATCGCCGTCTTTGCGCAGGTTCTTGGCCGGAGGCTGTTTCGAAAGCTCTGCGGCCTTTTGCGCGAAGCCAACGCTCGATTGCGATGCGCCGTGGCCTTCGTCCCATTTCACTTGCAGCTTTTTGCGCGCTGTCTGCGCCTGCCACCAGCTGTCGGCGACAATCGCGATGCCGGGTTCGAGACCCGGTTCCTGCTCCACGATCACTCCGCCCTTGACGTTGCCGTCCACGATAAACGCGTTGCGAATGCCAGGCATCTGCTTGATCTCATCCAGATTCGCGCTCACCACTTTGCCCGCGAACACCGGGCACTTCTGGTACACCGCGAAAAGCATGTTGGGCAGAGTGAAGTCGATCGAAAACGCAGGCTTCCCGGTGACGATCTTGGGAACATCCACGCCGCGCTGGCTGTGGCCGATGATCTTGTAGTCTTTGGGATCTTTCAGCTTCACCTTTTGCAGGTCGGGCACCGGCATCGCCGCTGCCTTGCTCGCGATCTCGCCATAACCCACCGAACGGTTCGATCCGCTGTGAAGCACGCGCCCAGCCGATGTGGAACATTCCGCTTCGGGCACGCCCCAGCTCTTGGCCGCCGTGGCAACCAGTAACTGGCGTCCGGCCGCACCCACGCGCCGCATCGGGTCCCAATTAAACGGCGTACCCAAGCTGCCGCCTGCGAACTGCGCCGCGTATTTCGTGTCGTCGAAGTCGGTCTGCTCGATCTTGACCATCTTCCAATCGACATCCAGCTCTTCGGCGATCAACATCGGCAAGGTGGTCTTAATGCCTTGGCCCACCTCGGGATCCTTGGCCATGATGGTGATGGTGCCGTCCGGATCGATCTTGATGTAGTTGTTAGGTTCAGGAGGCGCGGCCGGTCCGAATTGCGCCGAAGCCTTGGGTGGTTTCACCACCAGGCCGATCAGCAGGCCGCCGCCCGCCAGCGAAGTCACGCGTAAGAATGAACGTCGATTGACAACCATGATGTTTTCGTAGCCTCCTTATTGCTGAGCGCCGCTTTGGCCAACGGCCACTTCCGACGGCTTCTTCAACTTGCTGGTCGTCGCAATCTCGGCAGCTTTATGGACGGCCTGGCGAATGCGAATGTAG
>PKZC01000438.1 GCA_003132905.1 Bryobacterales bacterium
CGCTTGCTGCCGCGGCTAGGGAATATGGTGCGGCCCACCAAAGTCGATGAAGACGCTGAACTGTAGCCCCGCGCGTTAGCAAGGGGACAACGAGGGACTCGGTTTACATGGAATCGACGATGTGAATCCGTGTCTCCAACGGAGCGAATTCAGTTCCTAGCCGCGGTGTAACAATCCTGTGCAAAACAACGGACGGAAGGCACCAGATTGCAAACAGCAGCTACGTCTCGATCAGGACAAACTCAGCGAACTCCAAAACCAACTGGACCAACTTGATACGGCATTGAAGAACGCGTCACCAACCGCCGCGAAATAGGTGCATCAGCTCAATCACCAGGATCATTACCACCAACGCCTCCAGCACGAACGCCCGCGCCTGGTGAAATTCGTTGGTCATGAATTGATAAAGGTCACCGGCGGTCCGCAGCTTCTCTTCCACCAGGTTGCGATAGTCGGTGACGCCCACGCGCGCCGCCGCGATCCGATAGGCTCGCGCGTAAAACATGTCGCTCAGGAACTTGATCGCGTTGTCGGTGCGTTCGGTCAGCTCGCGCACATCCAGCCGAAGGGTATTCAGCCGCTCCGCCTGGCCCGCCATCTTCCAGCGCCGGAATAATCCGCCGCGATGCTCCAACATCTTATAAACGTTCTCCAACACGCGCGTCAGGACATCGTCGTAATGCCGGAACTCGAGCAACTGCGTGTTCGCGTATTCGAGCAGCTGAATGGTTGGCTCGGCGCCCTCGGCAGTATCGTAGACCAACGCCGCCACCCAGCCAGTGACTAACAAGTCGGTCGGGTAGTAGGAAAGGCTCGACTGCAACACTTCGCGGCGCTCGCTCTCGGCCAGCGGCTGCGATTCACCGCGCACGATCTGCGCGATCTGTTCCCCGCGCTTGTCCAGCATTACGGGAGCCGTCAGTGGTTTGCCATCCTCATCCAGAGCCTCGCGCAAATGGATGATGTAGTAGTCTTCGCTCAGCCGTGCTGGATATGCTTGCACCAAAGCCGGCGCCGCGCGCTCCATCCGCGCCTGAATTAGTTCCGCTGTCCTGCGCTCGATCTCCGGCGCAAGAATCCAGCGGTTCGACAGCCGGATCAATTGCTCCCAATCCGCCTCGAACTCCAGCTTCAACTCGACGCTCGCCACGCCGTAATCGAAGTACTTGATCCGCACCTCGAATCGCTCACCGGTTTCGATCGCGATGGGCTGCGGGTATTCTATGGCCGGGGGACGCTCGAATCGCACGTACTCGGGCGCGGGATGTTTGAAGCTGGGCTGCGGCCGCGCCGTCTCAGCGCCTACCAGATCGCGCAATTTCTCGATGCGGATCTCTTCGGCCACGTCGTACAGCACAAATACCGAGAACGATCCGCGCAACGGAGCCATGCCTGTATTGTTGCGCAGCCCGGCAGCTCAGGAAGGGTTCGCTGTGTATTCGATATAAATCGTGCCGACATTGGGCAGTATTGCCGATTGCTCCAACGTCATCACGATCGAGGTAGAGGGAAAGTTCCAACGAACCGTTTTCACCAGATGGTTGTTGTCGCCTCTGGTCACCTCTTCATTGGCGGGATGGCCGTACTTTTGAATGAGGAGAGTGCGAAGTGTGTCGAAGTCCTGGGGACTGGCATTGGGCGCTGAGTTTGGTGCGCCGAAAAACGACCATAGCCTTATGGATGTAATCTTCCCGTTCTCGGTGCGGGCTCCCAGCTGAACCCCCAGTTCGACATTGCTCATCTTTATCGGATTGAGCTGTAGCAACGTCCAGTTGTCTTTGCTCTCGGGCTGAGCGTCGATGCCGTAGGCTGAACGGGCATCGGCGATCATCATGCCCCATTTGACCTTGTCCCAGCCATCCACATCTTTGGGTTTGGGTTGCCCGTACAACACAACGGCAAGCGCGGCCACTGCACTCAAACGAACCACGATCATGCCGGATCCCCTCTGCTACTGCGGTGCCGGTCAAACCACCAAGCCCAGGGAATGCCGACTACCGGGAGCGCGATTGCCGCCCAAGCAACTTCCGGAACGCTGGCGGGCGCGGTGCCGAATGCATTCGCAACGTAAATCAGCAGCAGTAAAACAATGTACGCCACAAAAGCATAACGTCCGATGCGGTCTTTGGCCCGCGTTGCGTTCACATACATCCACACCCCCGCCGCGAACATTAGAATCTCTACCACCATTGTGCCGGCGATCGAGTTCCATAGCCCTAGCCCGTAGCGAGCTCCGCCCGGATAAATCGGCATGTCGGGCCGATGGGTGATCCAATCGAGCACCCAGTGGCTTACCACGCCGATCCAAATCGCGATCGCACCCGCCCAATAGCGCGTGATCGCATAGTAGATGGCCCCGAATGCCGTAGCCCAGACACACAACATCAACAGGCTATGCGACCACGGATAGGAGACGAAATCGAAGGGTGTGAAGCGGGTATTGTCTGGATCGATCCGCACCTGCTCCCAACCCAATAGCAAGAAGACCGGCCAGAGTATATCGGCCAGCATCGGCGCACTTAGCAACACCGCTTCTGAACTGCGCGGGGCGAAGCGCTTGGCCGCGAATCCAACTGCAAAGTGACCGATGAACATAATCTGTGCTGCTACTTCACGCCAGACATCAACTTCACTGTCGGCTTGACCAGCAGTGCCAGGATGGCCGCTGCGCCGAATGAAACGGCTGCCACCACGCCGAATAGCTCCGGCAACGGCATGGATTCATACAGCGACGCCGCAATCCCCGCCAGATAATCGCCGATGCTAAGCGAAACGAAGAACAGCCCCATCATCATTCCGGCCACGCGCGCGGGGGCCAATTTCGTCATCGCGCTCAAACCCACCGGGCTCAGACACATTTCGCCCACCGTTTGGAGAAAATACGTGCCGATCAACCAAAACGGCGAAACCAACGCGCCTGAAATCGTCGCGCGCGCCGGCGGAATCAGAATCGCAAATGCAATTCCCCCGAATAATAATCCCAGGGCAAACTTGCCCGGGCTGGACGGTTCCCGTTTACCCAGCGCGATCCACAGCCATGCAAACATCGGAGCCAGAATCATCACGCAAAGCGCCGGAACAAATTGAAACCAGCTGGCTGGAAAATCGAATCCAAGCACTACGCGATTGGTGCTGCGCTCGGCGAAAAGGCTGAGCGAAGAACCGGCTTGTTCATAGGCCGCCCAAAATACCGCCGATGCCAGGAACAAAACCAGAATGGCGCCGGAACGTTTGCGCTCTGTCGTCGACCAGCCGCGTCCCAACAACAGCCACGCGAAGATCCCTGCCGAGACCGCGATCAGGACCACTCCCAGCGACGCCGATACACGCTCCGCGGTAATCTCTATGCCACCGGTGGCAGCAAGCAATCCAAGGACGCACAAAATCAACACTGCGCTCCCCGTGATCAGCGCCGTGTTCCGCTTCAAACGCCTTCCAGCCTCTGGAGTCTCTGGGGGTGACGGATGGAGTCCCGCCGATCCAAGATACTTGCCGCCGATGGTGTATTGGATGAGCCCGGCCACCATCCCAACTCCGGCCAATCCAAAGCCGAGCCGCCAACCGATCCGCTCGCCCACCCATCCCACGGCCAGCGGTGAAAGCAACGCACCCAGATTGATACCCATGTAGAAGATGGAGAAACCCGAATCGCGCCGCCGGTCGCCCTGCGCATAAAGCTGCCCCACCATCGTGCTCATGTTAGGCTTCAGCAGTCCCGTTCCGAAGATCAACAGGCCCAAGCCGGCATAGAATCCTTGCACGCCCGGGCTCGTCAGAAAGAATTGGCCCGCGACGATGAGGATGCCGCCGTATAGTACCGCGCGCCGTTGCCCGAAGATGCGATCCGCCACCCATCCGCCGGGCAGGCTCAGCAAATACACCATCGCCGTGTAGAAGCCGTAGANNACAGCGTCGCCAAGCCGCGCGGGTGCCCGAAAAAGCTGGTGTCGGATTGCGTCGCGCCCAGTGTTTGTTTCACTTCTAAGCTGTAACGCTAGCATGTCCGGTGGACAGAAGTCAGAATTCAGAAGTNNATTCTGACTTCTGAATTCTGGCTTCTGCCTTCTCCTCCAAGGTTGCGCCGGAGTTCCGTCATTAGTACGATAGGTCCTTCAGACAAGCTTAGGGAGGAAGTAAACATGAAGTTTTGGTCGAACCGGCTGACCCTGTCGGTCGCTGCAATGTCAGTCGTTTGCCTGAGCGGCATCCCGTTGGCCGGCCAGGCAGGCACGCCGGTGAAGGGACAGACCGCGGGAGAAGTTTTTAAGAACGTCACCACCAGCCCGCTGAAGGGCCTGACGGTCGACGATTTTATGGGAAGCATGGGCGTCATGGCTGCCGCCCTGGGTTATGATTGCGCCGACTGCCATACCGGCGCCGGCACCGACAAGGTGGTGTGGGAAGCCGACACCAATCGAAAGAAGATGGCGCGCAGGATGACGGAGATGGTAGCCGTTATCAATAAGACTAACTTTGGCGGAGCGCCGCTGGTGAGCTGCTGGACCTGCCATCACGGAAAAGATGTGCCCGCGACGACGATCGCGCTGGATAATCTTTACGGTCCTCCCAACGAAGAGAAGGACGACATCATCTCCAAGGACGACACGCAGCCCGCCGGCACAGCGATTCTGGATAAATACATCGCGGCCCTGGGTGGAGCGGAAAAGCTGGCTGGATTGAAAAGCTTCGTCGCCATTGGAACGCAGGGCGGCTATGTGCAGGTGAAGGGCGGCGGGCAATTCGAAATTTTCGCCAAGGCGCCCGATCAGCGCACCGTGCGCGTGACATATAAAGACGCTCCGGATCGTGGCAACCAGACCCGCTCCTTCAATGGGACCACTGGCTGGGTAACCACGCCGCGCGCATTGTTAGGCGAGTATGAAGTGGCCGGCACGGAGCTGGACGGGCTCCATTTCGACGCCGAACTGGCCTTCCCGGGGCAGCTCAAGCAGGTGCTCACCAATTTGACCGTTGGTTATCCCGACACCATCGACGGGAAGGACGTGGAAGTGGTGCAAGGCCGCGGGCCCCGGAATCTTCTGGTGACCTTGTATTTCGACAAGCAATCGGGACTGCTGGTGCGGGAAATTCGCTTCGGCCGGACGCCAATCGGCCGGGTGCCTTCGCAGGTGGATTATTCCGATTATCGCGACGTGGACGGCATCAAGTTCCCATTCCAGTACAAATTCCAATGGCTGGACGGCCGGGATACCTATAAGATGACCGACGTGAAGGTCAACGTGCAGGTTGAGGAATCGCGGTTCGGGAAACCGTCGATGGGGCCGGGGCAATAGAAGAAATTTACCGGCACGTGAGCTATTAAATTTTTGGGGCGGTCTATAAATGATCGCCTCAAAGGCCGAGCATTTACGCCAACTGTCTACCGCACAGCCCCTGCAAAATCTCAATCGGCGCGTTTTCCCGTCCCACCAGGCTCTCGCGATCCACAATCACCGTCTGCTCCAGCGCATATTGTCCCGACAAAACCGCATGCGGGACCACATCGGTGAACACCATCCAGGTTGAATCCGGCGGAAATTCGAACCGGTATTTCGCGCAGCTCTCTTGATACTCGCCGTTGTACTTCAGGTAGTCATGGAAGCCCAGCATGAATCGGTCATAGGCCGAACGCTTCGCATCCACACCGCCGAACGCGCCCAACACCCGGCTCCCGAACGACCCTTTGGGATGCTTCGCCGCCTCAGGCAGACCCGCGTCACTCGCATAGCGGGGCGCGAGCGCGCCCATCGGATCGGAAGTCATCCAAACCCGCGGCTTGGTCTGGTGAATATTGGTGAAGAAGCGAAGAATCATGTCGCCGCGCGTCGGCCGGGTGGGAAATGCGTCCACATGCAGCAGATCGTTACGCTTCTTGGTCGGCAGATCGCGGCCTTCTTCCTCCTGCGGCCGGAAGCTGGCGAAATCGATGCGCGCCTTCTCCATATAGCGCGGCAACAACGTCCAAAGAAATGCCAGCGCACGCTCGGAATAAGACCGCATCACCGCGCGCAGCTTCTCGGGATCGGAAACCACAGCCGGATCGAAACCGGTCACCTTATCCTCCGCTGGCCGATAAGCGATGTTCTTGTGCAGGCTGCTGGACGAAAGGCCGGTGCTCCGCAAAACTTCACGCTCTTCTTCGGACAACGCGAACGGCGTATGCGGGAAGTACAAAATGTTGCCACGCTCCAGCGCCAGATAGTTTTCGTCGCGAGGCACCGGCTCGCCTATCGTGATTAGCTCCACGGAATCCATTTTAGACTGACCGGGCATGTTAAACTCCGGCAAGTGAACACCCGCGTCTCGCTGTTCGTCACTTGCATCGTCGATCAGGTTTTTCCGCAAGTGGGTATCGCAATCACGCAAGTGTTGGAGCGCCTAGGTTATNNGATTTTCCGGCAGCCCAAACCTGCTGCGGCCAGCCCGCATTCAATTCGGGCTACACCGACGAAGCGCGCCAGATCGCCCGGCACTTTTTGGATGTCTTTCGCGATTCCGAGTACATCGTCGTGCCCTCGGGCTCGTGCACCTCGATGATCTCGCATCATTTTGCCGACATCTTCCAGCACGACCCCAAACTTCTTGCCGAGGCCCATACGATCGAACCGCGCGTCTGGGAATTCTCGCGCTTTCTGCTCGACGTGGCAGGCGTTGACGATGTCGGCGCGCGATTCGACGGCGTGGTCACCTATCACGATAGCTGCCACGCTTTGCGAGAGCTACGCATCAAAGCTGGACCGCGAACGCTTCTGGCGAAAGTACAAGGGCTCACGCTGGCCGAAATGAACGCAGCCGAAGAATGCTGCGGTTTCGGCGGAACGTTTTCCATTAAGTTCCCTGAGGTGTCGGGAGCCATGGCGCGCACCAAGATCGATTCCATTCAGAAGACCGGAGCATCGACGGTCGTATCCATCGATTCCAGCTGCCTGATGCAGTTGCAAGGCGTGATCGATCGCGCGGGCCTTCCCATCCGAACGCTGCATCTGGCTGAGGTGCTGGCAGCCCGATGAGGTCTGTAACCCGGTGAGGTCTGTAAAGGGATGAAAGCACCGGAAACAGAGATTCAACAGGCCATCAACGATCCTCGGCTGCAGCTTGCAATCTACACGGCTACTAGCCGCTTGATCGATCATCGCGCGGGCGTGGTGAGCGCCCAGGCTTTGCCGCACTATCAGGCTCTTCGCGACGAAGCCCACGCCATCAAGAAGCACACCATCGAAAATCTCGACTACTATCTCGAACAGATGGAAGCGAATGTTATAGCGCACGGCGGCAAGGTGGTATTTTGCCGAACCGGTGAGGAAGCTGCGGATTTCGTTCTGAATCTCGCCAAGGAGCGTGATTTGCACATGCTGGTGAAGTCAAAATCGATGACCAGCGAAGAGATCCATTTCAATGAGCGGATCGAGAAACATCACCTCGAAGCCATTGAAACCGATCTCGGCGAATACATTCTGCAACTCGCCCACCAGCGTCCATATCACATCGTTGCACCCGCGCTCCATTTGACTCGCTACGACGTCGCCGATGTCTTCACTAAAGAGCTAGGCGTCGAAAACGAAGTGGTGATCGAGAAACAAACAAAAATAGCTCGCGGTGTTTTGCGCCAGAAATTTCTAGAGGCGGGCATCGGCGTCAGTGGCGCGAATTTCTTGGTCGCGGATTCTGGCGCGATCGTCATTGTCGAGAACGAAGGCAACGCGCGGCTTACCACTTCAACGCCCAAGATCCATATCGCCATCGCCGGCGTCGAAAAGGTGATTCCGCGCGCGCAGGATCTGGCGGTGTTCTTGAATCTGCTGGGCCGCAGCGCAACCGGCCAACCGCTTACGGTTTATACATCGTTTCTTTCGGGGCCGCGCCGCGAAGACGAAATCGATGGCCCCGACGAATTCTACCTGCTGCTGCTGGATAATGGCCGAACCAAGCTGCTGGCCGATCCGGAAAAGCGCCAGTCGCTATATTGCATCCGGTGCGGAGCATGCCTGAATCATTGCCCGGTTTATCGCAAAATCGGCGGGCACAACTATCCGTGGGTTTATTCGGGACCCATCGGCGCCATCATCACGCCGCAGTTTCACGGGATCAACCAGGATACGTGGCTGCCGTTTGCGTCCAGCCTGTGCGGCGCATGCGCGGAGGTCTGCCCGGTCAAAATTGAGATTCCGAAGCTACTGCTGAAGTTGCGCGAGGAAGTAACCGAAGTCAAACGGCGGCAGGGTTCGGACGGTTTGGAACGATCCGCATTTCAACTTTTTGCGTGGGTTGCCACTCATCCGAAGATCTATCGGTTCCTGGCAAGTCTGGGATCGATTTTCTTTCCTTTGGTGCCACACATCGGTCCGCTGAAGAAGTGGGCGAGCCAACGTAGCGTGCCTGAGCCAGCGAAGCAGAGTTTTCATGCATGGTGGGCGTCACGGAAGGGTTCCTCGTGACCGCGCGTGAACAAATTCTCGGCGATATCCGAAAAGCTTTGGGAAGGGCTGCGGGCCAACCTCCTCTGATCGAGGTGGCCCCTCTTTGTTCCAGAGAACTGGCAGCCCCTACATTGCGCATCCCTCGATCGGACGGCAATCTCTTTGTTAATCTCTTCGTCCAGAAGTTCGAAAACTTGGGCGGAAAATCTTTTCGGGTTCGCGATACGTCCGCCGTCGTGCCTGCAATAGCCGATTTATTGGTCCAAAAGAGCGCCGTGGCCTCGAATTCGCCTTTTCTACGTAAGTGTGGCGTCACTGGACTCCCACAGGTTCACGCAGGTTTTAGCGAACGCGCCGAGTTGAAAGAGGCCTGTGCCGCCGCCGACATCGGGATCACCAGCGTCGACTATGCCCTGGCCGAGACCGGAAGTTTGGTGATGCTTTCCAGCTTCAACGAAGCTCGCCTTGTCTCGCTGCTGCCCCCGGCGCACATTGCGATCTTTCCGCGCTCGCTCATCCTGGCGAATCTCGATCAACTGCTGAGCATGCTTCCCCTCCCCGCCGATCAAACCAGCTCCATGGTCTTGATCACCGGCCCGAGCCGCACCGCCGACATCGAACAAATCTTGGTCCGGGGCGTGCATGGTCCGGGCGAAATTTACGCCGTGATCGTAGATCAGGAATGATCATCGCTCGCGGGGATACGGACTAAGACGTACGCGATCGCGGCGAATCCGATCAGCGAGAGCCATCCGCCCCATGCCGGGGTAAAACTGAACGTGGCAATGGACGGAATTCCGGTGAGAAACACTACGGCGAGCAGAATTCCAACGATGGCTTCGCCCGCGATCAATCCCGATGCCAGCAGCGTGCCTCGCTCTTCGATAAGCAGCTTTTGCTCGGCGCTGCGCCTGGCGGTAATCCGATTCAGAATCCATTTGATGAGGCCGCCGATGAAAATCGCAGAGCTGGTGCTGAAGGGAAGATACATTCCCACCGCGATCAACATTGGCGAGCGCGCGCCGCACAACAGCAACGCGATTCCGAAAGCCGCACCGATCCCGAGTAATCCCCATGCCATCTGTCCGCCGACGATTCCTTTTGCTAATTGCGCCATCAACCCAGCTTGCGGCGCTGGCAATGCCCGGCCGCCAATGCCGCCGGTCGCGAGGTTGGCCTGGTGCAACGCGATGATCGGGCCCATTAAGAAGAATGCGAGCAAAATCACCGAAATGATTTCGACCACTTCCATTTTCCAGGGTGTGCCGCCGAGTAAATGGCCGGCCTTCAAATCCTGAATCAACGATCCGGAAACCGAGCAGGCCACGCACACCACGGCCGCCACGCCGAGCACAGCCGCGACTCCCGAAAGTCCCGTGACGCCAATGGTCAACATCACCAGCGCCGCGATGATCAAAGCGGCCAGCGTTAATCCCGACAGGGGCTGGTTGGAGCTGCCGACTAGCCCCACCAGATAGCCGCCGACGGCGGACAGGAGGAAGCCGGTGACAGTCATGATCACGGCGGCAACAATGGCGGATACGATTCCGTGGGTGAAGTAATAATAGATGCCCGTGATCGGAATCAGAAGCACGGCGGTGCAGATCACCACCCAGCGCGGCGGTATGTCCTGCTCGGTGGGATCGATCGTTTTGGCTTCGTGCGTAGCGGCTGCGGAAGCAGTGAAGATGCCGCGCAGCGAAGTCCACAGCGACTCGCGCATGGAGAACATGGTGCTGGCGGCCCCGACCAGCATGGTTCCAACGGCGATAGGGCGGACGACGTTGAACCAAACCGAATTGGCGGCCACGGCGGGGTCATTCGATCCAATGCGGCGCGGCAAATCGGGATCGAAGAACANNCCGATGATGTAGCCGATTCCGATGAGTGCCGGCGAGAGGCTGGGCGTGGACCAGGGGATGCCGCCGAAATGCGTGACGTCGCCGATGGGTTTCTTTTCAAAGTCGAAATGCTGGATGACCGATCGCGGGAATTTGAGAAAGCCTTCGACATATTCGTGGAAAATCTGCGCGCCTTTGTCGTCGGTGAGGATCTCGATCAGCCCGCCAAATCCCAGAGCGCCAAAAATGTAGCGGGGGGCTTTGGTCTCCGACGCTTCACCGGATTTCACGATTTCGTAGCTAGCGACGCTTTCGGGCCACGGCAGCGGCGCGTCAACGCAGAGGGGACGGCGCAGAAGAATGATGAAGAAGACGCCGATCAAGCCGCCGACCAGAAGGATCAACGTCGCTTCCCAATAATGCGATCGCAAATCGGTCCACAGGCGCTGGCCGCCGATATCGACCATCATGAACGCGGGGATGGTAAAGATGGCGCCGGCAACCAGCGCTTCGCCAACCGACGCCGCGGTGCGTGTGATGTTCTGCTCCAGGATGCCGCCGCGAAACGCCGGGATGCGAAACAGCGCCATCGCGATAACGGCCGCGGGAATGGTTGCGGCGACGGTCTGGCCGGCTTTCATTCCCAGATAGGCGTTGGCCGATCCGAAAACGAAGGCCAGAAAGATGCCGAGTGAGACCGCTTTGACGGTCATCTCCGGCGGCGGCTGTTTCACAGGCGGCTTGATGGGAATTGACACTCCCGAATGTTACCGCAGGAAGGAAACCGAATGCCTCAAAACGTTAAGCTTCGAAGGCATCCAAGGCCCGAAACTCACACTCTGGCGATGCGAGAGGACTCACCGTTTCTTCCTCGCCATATGCGGTGACTGAACGGTACAATCCCTCGAGCGGCTCGCGATGCACAATGAGCCGGCGCGCCGCGACTTCTACCACCCAGTATTCGATGATTCCTGCGCGCGCGTATAACTCGTCCTCGATGGGTTGGAAATCCCGAAACTCACGCGTGGGTGTCGCAAGTACAAGCAAATCGGGCTCAGGCTCATTGGTCGGATTATCCTCAGGAGCGACGTCGATTGGCGCTTCCGGATTCACAAACCGTTCCCCGAATGTTCGCACCAACCAGGCTTATACGGCGACAAGGGCATTCACGTGAGGACGATGATGCTTCGAGTGTGACGAAGTCCGCGCGAATCATTGCGCCGGCTTCTCGGGCATCTTGAAAACCGCCGCGTCCAATGGAACGTTCGCGTCCATCTTCTCGACCGTGATTTCCATCGCCAGGCGGCCGTTCACCAATTGCGTCAAGCTGAAGGGCATCAGCACGCCCTCCACGGGCTTGTAGTTGGCGATCTTCGATTCGTACAGGATTTCCTGGCCCAGTTGCGTCCGTCTGCCCTCGGTTCGAATCGGCAGAAAACTCTTGGCGTCCAAATAATCGTATTCGATGGAACCATTCTTTTTAGTAATCTTGAGCTTGTAAACCGAAACGCCTTCCAGTTCCTCTTTGTCCACCAACTCCACCGTGTTGCCCTTGGATTTGTAATCCACCAGGTTGCCGCCGATGAAGTCTGACGATTCCTGCGCGGCGCGCGTGTCTTCTTCGCTCGATTGCTTGGGCTCCGAACTGACCGTCGGATTTACCGTCCAGGCGGTGGTCCCGTCGAAGGCTTGCACGATCTTCCGGCCTTGAAAAGTCATCTCAAGACGCATGAGATTCGGACGCTTCACCCGGATGGTGAGCGGCGCTTCCGTTTGACCCAGGATGGACGCCGTGCCCGTCACCACCAGCGATTGAATCGCGTTGAGTTTTGCCGCGCCGCCCAGAGCTTCCACATGTTTTTGAACGATCTGATCCACGGTAAGCGGCGTTTCCTCTGGCGTAGCCAGCAGCACCAACGCCGAGGCGGCCAGGGTGGCGATCAGGAGCAAGCGGCGCACGTCCTCATCATAAAGCATGAGACAATCGCCCTATTGAAGAAGCTGCTCGCCCTTTACGCCAGCGTGTCGGTTCTGTGCTGTCAGGCCCCCGCTCCGTTGCGCCTCACCGGATTCAGCGACCCGGCAGCCACCGAACAATTGGAACGCGAGAAGCAGTTCGATGCGACCATGAACCGCGCAGATCTTCCAGCCTGGATGGAGCGGCTATCGGCTAGGCCGCATCATCTCGGGTCGCCGGCCGATAAAGAAAACGCCGAGTTTATCGCCGCGCAGTTTCGATCCTGGGGTTACGACACCGCTATTGAGACTTTCTATCCGCTGTTTCCCACGCCCAAGCTGCGCCGCGTGGAGATGACCCAGCCTACGCGTTTTGTCGCCAAGCTGGAAGAACCGGTTCTTCCCGAAGACAAAACTTCAGGCATCAGGCAAGATCAACTGCCGGTGTATAACGCCTTTTCCATCGACGGTGATGTGACCGCGCCCTTGGTGTACGTCAATTATGGAGTGCCCGCCGATTACGAAATATTGGCGGAGCGCGGCATCGACGTAAAAGGTAAGATCGTGATCGCCCGCTATGGCCACTCGTGGAGAGGCATCAAGCCGAAGGTGGCGGCCGAGCATGGCGCGGTGGGCTGTTTGATTTATTCGGACCCGCGCGACGACGGTTATTTTCAAGGCGATTCATACCCGAAGGGCGGCTGGCGGCCGGCAAACGGCGCGCAGCGTGGTAGCGTCCTGGATGCGCCGGTATATCCAGGCGACCCGCTGACCCCTGGCATCGGCGCAACCAAAGATGCGCAGCGATTGCCGCGCGAAAAAGCCGAGACCATCACCAAAATTCCGGTCCTGCCAATCTCTTATGCCGACGCGACCCCGTTGCTCGAGGCGCTCGGCGGACCAGTTGCGCCGCCCCCATTTCGCGGAGCGCTGCCGCTCACGTATCATTTGGGCCCCGGTCCCGCAGTGGTCCATCTGGAGTTGCAATTCGATTGGAAACTGACGCCCGCTTACGATGTGATCGCGCGCCTGCCCGGCGGTGAATTGAGCGATGAGTGGGTTCTGCGTGGAAATCATCACGATGCCTGGGTTTTCGGTGCATCCGATCCGCTGAGCGGGCTGGTGCCGATGATGGAAGAAGCGCGCGGCGTGGCAGCATTGGTGAAAGCCGGATGGAAGCCGCGCCGTTCCATCGTCTACACGATTTGGGATGGCGAAGAGCCGATGCTGCTCGGTTCCACCGAATGGGCAGAGCAGCATGCCACCGAATTGACCGAGCACGCGGTGGCATATATCAACTCCGATGTGAGTGGACGCGGAACGCTCGAAATCGGCGGATCGCATACGCTGGAACATTTCGTGAACGAGGCCGCACGCGACGTGATCGACCCGGAACGCAAGGTTTCCACGCTAGACCGGTATCGGGCGGTGAATATTGTTCGCGGAACGCCGGAAGAGAAGCAAGCCGCGCGCGATAAACAGGACTTTTCTCTGGAACCGCTGGGTACGGGGTCCGACTACACGCCGTTTCTACAGCATTTGGGAATCGCGGCTCTCAACATCGGGTTCGGCGGCGAGAGTGCAAGCGACGGATCGTATCATTCCATCTACGATTCGTACGACCATTACACCAAGTTCGACGATCCTGATTTCCAATACGCCGTGGCGCTCGCTCAGTTGGGCGGGCGGTTAACCATGCGCCTGGCGGATGCCCAGACACTACCCGTCCGGTTCGACGGATTTATTCGCGCCGTGGCGGGATATGCGGATGAATTAGTGAAGATGGCCGACACAATGCGGAAAGATACGGAAGATCGCAACCGCTCGATTGCCGATCACGCCTTTGAACTCGCGGCCGATCCACGGGTACCGTTTGTCGGGCCGGTGCCAAGAGTGCCGGTGCCTTATCTGAATTTCGCTCCGCTCGAAAACGCCATCGCGCGGCTGCGATCCAGTGCGCGAATGTTCGAAGAGCAGGAACAGCGAGCGGCATCGCCGTTGCCGCTGAACATCCGAAAGCAATTGGATCAGATTTTCATTCAGTGCGATCGCGCGCTGTTGCGGCCCGAGGGCCTTCCCCGCCGGCCCTGGTACAAGCATCAGATCTACGCGCCCGGTTTCTATACCGGCTATGACGTGAAAACCATGCCGGGGGTGCGCGAGGCAATTGAGGAGCGCCGTTGGGACGATGCCAACGCGCAGATTCCGATTGTCGCGCAGACGCTTCAAGCGATGTCGGAACAAATCGATCGTGCAACGGCACTGGTTCGCTAGGGATTGCAAGCTAAAGCAAATTCGCAGCCAGCTCTTCAAAATTCTCGGGCGTCACCAAATGAAACCGCAGCGACAAGCGCGTAAATCCACGCAGGATACGCGTGAGATCGTCGGTCGGGATTTCCGGGCTCGCCAGAAACATGTTGCCGGAAGAGATACGGAAGGGCAGCACGCGACAGTCGTGCATGACGCGGCGTGGTAGGGCGCGCGCCACGTTGCTGCTGATCACCCAAGGTTCCAGGCGGCCCGACGGCAGGCTCTGTTGCAAACTAAGCGCCTCGTACAATTCGTCCTCAGTAATCGTTCCGCGCTGTACTAAGTATTCGCCCAGGCGTATTCCCGACGGCAGATTCTCCAGCGCGCGGCGAATATCGACTGCCTCCGCGTATCCCGAGCCGATTAGAATCTCGCCCAGTTTACGTTTGTGCTCCACCAGCGCGCTACGCGACGGGTAGGCGTGCTCGGTCTTCACCCACACCAGCGGCTCATGCAGAATGCGCGCGTGAATATACGAGCGGACCGCCTTCCAAGTGGCAAGCGTGTTGATCCAGTTGCCATAGACCGCGCGCAGCGGAACAGCCAGGGCGAATCGAAATCCATAGATGCGCGTGCAGCAGCTTACGCGTACAGCGGTTTGAATGATTTGGATCCCAAGCGTGGCTGCTAACAGCCAGGGATACAGCGAATACTTCGCCAGTCCCCAGGGCGTTCCGGCGATTTGCGCGGCAATGCACGTAAGTACACCGTATGCGAACACCCAATTGCTCAGCAAACTGATAGGATTCCCCAGCAAGCCTTTGCGATCGCGCCAGAACCAATATTTTTCGCGCAGACTTCCGCGCCAGCCATTGCGCTCCCAACATTGCAGCCCGATGCCCAGAATCCAGCGGGAGCGTTGCCGGATAGCCGATCGCGCGGTTCGCGGGAAAAACTCTCGCGTGGCAACCATGCCAGCCCCATGCCCTTCGAGTGGTACGAACCTTTGTTTGCACTTGAGCTTGTGAAGACGCAATCCGTTCTCGTAATCCTCGGTCAGGCAGGCCGGCTCGAAGATCAAGTTGTGTTCGGTGGTGGCCAGCATTTCAAGAGCGCGGCGCGTATATCCGGTGCCCACTCCATTGGAAGGAAGAAAGCTGCCCATCACTTGCCGGGCGCGCATGTCCTTGGTCTGCCATTCCGCGAATTCGTCGCAGTAAATTCCATGGACAAAATCGCGTAACGGGGTTGGTAGGGGCAACACCGGAATCTGCACCATGTCGTACTCGTCGGCGCAGGCGTTGATGTACGAAAGCGCCTCGGGATGGATGAGGTCCTCGGCGTCGTGCGTCACAACAATGTCGAAACGGATGCTCTGCGCGGAGCTCTGATGCTCTTCAAACAGCAGCATGCGCTGGTAGATCCAGTTCAGGCAGTCGGCCTTCGACGTTGGTCCGTTGTGCGGGCAGACCGCCAGGTGAACGTGCGGGAAACGGGATTCCAGATCGCGAACGGCATCGAGCGTTGGGTCGTCGTTGGGATACGCGCCAATAAAGAAGTGATATTTCTCGTAGTGGATGGCGGCGATATTGTGCTCCACCATCCCGGCGATCACGCCGTGCTCGTGCCAAAGCGGGACGAAAATGGCAATCGTCTTTTGGCCAAGCGTTGGGCTAGTGGACACGGGGCGGACGCCGAAGCGCTGCCTCATCTGACTCCGGAGCCAGGCCCAGAGGCAGACGGCGTCCAAAGCCAGATCGTCCAGGCCACTGATAAGGACAATCAACGCCAAGGGAAAGAGGCAGGCAGCCACCACAGCGTCGCAGTGAGCCAGCCCAGCAGGGACCGCCCGCCAGCAGGACGACAAAGCCCGGGACACCATAGCAAGGATCACCTAGGAAGAAGTGGCTAGTAGCACGGAAGTTCGCACAAATAATAGCGGATATGCCTTACCCAACCACAACCGGGATAGTTTCATTTGGGCCTTAGTGCCTTGGCCCGACTATATAGCCCCGGCTAATCTGTCGATTGAAGTGGCAACATGATGCCCCCACACCGTGTAACAACCGTCAACTTCGCTTTAGTAGTTTGTTTTGCTGCATTTGTCCCCACAGGTTTCGCCTGGGCGGAGAGCCCGGACAGACCGCAGGCAGCCGTTGCTCCAAAAGAGAAGACGCTGCTGGCAGCGGTAACCGAAGCGGCGCAATGGAAGCCCCTGGACCCACGCGTGGCGAAAGCGCATGAGGATCTGGCGGACTACTATTCGGCCGAGGGGCGTTACGGGGAAGCCGAAAGGGTTTATCAAAAGACGCTGGAGTTGAAAGAGGACATGCTGGGGCGCGCGAACCCAGCCATCATTCCGGCGGTGGATGATGTGGCGCGTGTGAGTTTCGCGCAAATGAAATACGATCAGGCAGCGGACTTGATCGCCCGGGAATTACGGATCATGGAGCGGGAGTACGGGGACGACGATCCGAAGCTGGTGCCGTCTCTGGAGCAGGTTGGCAGGGTGCTAGAGGCGGCATCCAAATATCCGGATGCGGAAAAGTATCTGGCGCGGGCCATCGCGATTCGCGAAAAGTCCTCCGGACCGGAAGGCGCGGAGTTGTCTCCGGACTTGAGCCAACTGGCGCGCGTGAATGTGGCCAAGCATAATCTGCCGGCGGCCGAGACGCTGTACCAGCGCGTGCTCAAGATCCAGCAGAATAAGTTTTCGGCCAATAGTCCCGAGTTGCTTCCAACGCTGGACGCCATGGCAATGTTGGCCCTGGAGCAAAAGAAAGACGCCGAACCTCTGCTGAAGCAGACGCTTTCCATCCGCGAGGGAAACCTGGGGCCGAACCATGTAGACGTGGCGAAGAACCTGGACAAGCTGGCCGCCATCTATACCGAACAGAGGCGCTTCGCGGAGGCGCAAAAGGTGAGTGAGCGGGCGCTCTTCATCTGGATGAAAGAGCTGAAGCCGGGGAGCGCTGAGCTGGCCGAAAAATACGAGAAGGTAGCCGAGCTCTATGAGGCGTTGAACCGGCCGGTGGATGCCGAGCCGCTGATCCTGCAGGTCTTGACGGCGCGCGAGAGCGACACCGTGGCGAGCTTGAACACGCTAGCCGCAATTTATGTCAGCAAGCAGAATCTGACGGAGGCGGAGCCGCTATACCGGCTGTCCTTGACCATTTTGGACAAGAAAGGTGTCCTGAGCGGCAAACGGCCGTTGTTCTTGAGCAGCACCGAAGACAATCTGGATTTGCTGGCGCAGACCGCACTCGATTACGCGGATTTGCTCAAGAAGATGCGGCGCAAGTCCGATGCCAGCAAGATTGAGGCCCGCATTCGCGCGGTCACGGGCAAGAGCCCTGCGCCCAAAAAGAAGGCCAGCTAAGTTAGGGCCGCAGTTCGGCTGCGGTCGGGTTGGCATTCGGCCCGTGAAAAAGCTTGTGCTTGATGTCGGGCCAGAACTCCTTCAGCACTTGCGAAATGGCATCAATGCCAATCTGTTCTCCTAGTTTCTGCACGTTATCGCCAACGGAGTGGTCGTCGGGATAGTAGGCGTTGGAGATGGCAGTGCCAACGCCATTGCCCACCACTTCCGAGAAATTGAATCGCGTTCCACCCGCGTCCGTTTTGGTGACTAAGACGCGCGACGCGGCATAGAACGTCCGCGACCAGATGCCGCCGTATCCACGACGAAAGTATCTCGGATCTTCATGCAGCAAACTGGGGAAGATACCCTCCGTCATCATGTTGCCGATAGCTTGATCGGCGTACGTCGTTCCCACCCGCCGGCCATAGCCGGCCCATCCCTGGCCGAACTCCGGATGCGAATTATTCAACTGCCCGTAGCCGGCGATGAAAGCCGCCAAACCCACCAGCGGATAATCGAACGAATCCTTGGCGGCAATGGTGAACTTCTGTTTGGCCGTGATGGGCGTGTAGACCGCGGCTTCGTTGGCGGTCCGGTAATTAGGAAGAACGCCGAAAACGCGCTTGTCGGGAGGAGGCAGCGTTGCTTCCGTTTGCCCGGGTTGAACAACCGGCGGATCTGCGACTGGCGGCGGAGTCGCGTCTTGGCCCAGGACTGCGAAGGTACACGCAAGCAAAAGAACGGGCAACGATGTAAGGTATGAAGTCATGCAAGTGAAAACGGGAAAGCGAAACGGGAACAGTTCTTTCTATTGTACTAATGTGCCGACGCGCCCCGTGTGGCTTCGTTACAGACTTTACGAAACCTTAACTATCCCAAGCGCACGGCCGCATGCAAACAAAAGACTTCCAGCTCGCAGAGCGGATGAACCAGGGCCTTGCAACACTGGAGCGAAGCGTGTTAACGGCCTTGATGAACTGCTTCGGACGCCGTATGCGATGATCGGCGGCAAGAATATTTACTGTTCGACGTAGGCGGAGCCCTGGGAATCGCCGGGATGTGCGTGGCGCTGGTGTGCTCGATCGTAAAGCACGCCGGGCAATTGTACCGGGCCGAGCGGGTGAGCTAGTCTCCTATGGGAGCTTGGCCACGTCGTCCTCAGCTTCATACATGGCGGTGGTGACGATGGCCGGATGCACGGCGCTGCCGATGGTAACCGCCTTACTCATGAGCCGGAAATCTGGCCCCCCCAGTAGATTGGGCGTTCCATTGCCCGGCTGAAAATTCGGCGATAGGCGGATGCCGGGCTGCACGCTTCCACTTCCCTCTGTAACGCCGCCGAACAGGACACGGAATGGGAACCGCTTATCGTCCGCCACACGGACGAATACGCCGGTGAACTCGATATAGGCGGAGTCAGCGTTTATATCCGCGGCATTGAAGGAGATCTCGGTGCCTGCTCCGCCCGGCTGGCTGAAGCGCTTCACATCTACTTCTACTTCGGCCTTCATCTCCACGATGTTACCCATGCCGATTCCCGTGAAGTTGGCTGGCACCTTCTGGACGGGAAATGCATTGAACTTATAGAACATGCCTGGAGACTTCAGTCTGACCAGGCCGTCTTTGATCGGCTGCATTGCCATATCGAAATCAAAGCTCTGGCCCGATACCGTTCGCATAGCCTGGCGTCCCAGTCGCGTGGAAGAGATGGAACACTCCAGCCATGCGCGGCCCATGAAGACGAGCGGCGGGTAGGCGCGTTCAGAACGCCAGGCTTTGTCGCTCAGCTTGTCCCCCCGGCTCGATGCCGCCAGCACCGACCGCGTCTCAGATTGATAGATGGCGAACAGCGCACAGCCGAATGCCGCCAGCGCAACCGGCAAGGCCATTTTCTGGGGTCGGATTCACGCGCGCCCCCACGGATTATGCTTAGACGCTCTTCTTGGACCCGTCGGTGGCGCAACCGCCCTTGCCCTTGCAGGAGTTCTTGCCCTTGCAGCCGTTGTCGCTCGAGCTGCAGCCGCCCTTGCCCTTGCAGGAATTGAGGCCCTTACAAGCGTGTTTCTCAACCTTGTCGGCCGCTGCCTGCCCGGCGATGGGGCTGATGGCGGAACTCGCGGAACTGAGTTCGGCTCCCGACGTGTTCGTGTTCGCCACAGTGGCCGCACGGGCCACAGTGCCACCCAGTAAACCAGTGAAGGCCGCCGTGAGTACCAGGGAACTTCTCGAAATTTTCATTACTTATTCTCCTTTTGAGTTTCTTACTTCGTGAGTGTCCGGATCAGCCGCCACTCTGCTTAATGATTCGACCACCGGCGTGAAAAAGTCACGCTGGAAAAAATAAAACCCGCTAGCGCGCATACCACCACTACGGAAAGGTGCGAAACCACAATATGGTAAACGTTCATATTGGGGCAATGGATTTCAAGGACCGTCAGTCCGGCCAACCCCGCCAGCCCCCCGGCCGTTGCGCCGGTCAGCGCCGGCGATAGCGCCGCACCTCGCCAGAGCACTATGCCAAACAGAATCGCCGTTGGAATTGCGAACATCATCCCGGCCCGAAAGCATACCAGGCTGTCATGGGCGAATGCCGTCTCCCGCATGGGCTGAAAAATCAACGCCACCGAGGCAAGCAGCAATAGAAAAACACCAGCGGCAAAAAGCGCCGTGGTTCGCATGTATTTAGCTGCCGGCCTCATCTGGCGAACCAGAGAGAACGCCAACAGACTGGCGATTGCGAGCAGCGGGATAAATACCACCGGCCGCTGTAGGTTGCTCAGCGCGTCCCAGCCATCTCTACCGGCAATCAGGTAACAACTTGCGATACAGACCGCGATGAAAATGCCGGCGAAAGCGCCAACATAAACCGTGTCGGACGCCATGGGCCGCACGGGCCTCAATTCCGAGATCAGTGCCGATTCGATTCGTTTCAGCCGGTCGGCGGGAAGCGGCGGCAATTCCTGGGCGTCAATCAACTGGTCCAACTGGCCCTGAGTTACTTCCCGCCGGTTCATACCGCTGTTCCCTTCCCTGCCCTCGACAGCTGCAGCACACTACGCAGACGTTCATACGCGCGATGCGCCTTTTGTTTTACGGATCCTACGCTCGACGATGTAGCGCGCGCAACTTCTTCCAGGCTAAGCCCGTTGACCTTGAGCAAAGTGAGCACTTCACGCTGGCTGGCAGGAAGATCGGCAATGAGCTGATGAAAGGGCGGGAGGTCGGTTGGTTCGCTGGTTAGGACAGCCGGCTCCGGTAACGTTGCCACCACAACCTCGCGCATCGCAATCCGTCGGCGCTTCCGATAATTGTCCACCCGCACGCGGCGCGCGATGGCATAAACCCAGGGCAGCACGGGCTCGCCGGCCCGGTACGTGTGCCGGACGCGGTGAATACGCAGCCACGCGTCCTGAAGCATGTCCTGGGCATCCTCGGCGTTCCCGAGTCGAGCAGCGAAGAAGCGATAAAGCTGCGGGCTGAGTTGTTCGATCAGCACCGTGGTCGCCCCGGCATCGGCTTGTTGATATCGCACCATGAGTTGCTCCAGCACGGCGTTCGCGGATCCATGAGCTGAAGGGGATGCCTCCAATATAGGTTCGCTCGAGCTGCCCATGGAGTTACGGTCTTAAGTTAAGAGACCAACTCTTAGTTTAGCGGAGCATTAAGCCGCCCTACGGCTTCGGCGAACCCATTGCATCACCTGAAAGGCGCTCCCAACAATGCAGAGAATGATAAAACCTACGATGATCCATGTAGTTAAGGGATCGCGGGCGATTCTTAAGATTTGGCGGCCGAACTGGATGGCCAGCAGGCCGACAATGGTGAATCGGACGGCTCGCGTGACGAAAACCAAGCCAAGGAGTCGCTGGCGGGGATACGCAAACGCACTGGCGCTCGCAATGACCAGGGTGAAAGGAAATGGCGGCGGGGCGAGACAAGCAACTCCAATGGCGACGCCAGCCTGTTTACTCATTCGTCGTTTGAAATATTCCAGACGCCGGGGTTTCATCATTTTCTTCAGCCCCTCCTCGCCTCCCTTGCGGCAAACAAGATCCAGCAATGCAACTCCGAGCGTGGAGCCGATGGCCGCCGTCACGATGTAAAGAGGCAAGTGCCCGTGATCGCTTACCGTCAGAATCACCACCAGCAGATCGTTTCCAAAAGGAAGGAAAAGAAATGAAGAATCCGCGATACCCAGAAGAAGCGGCCCAAATACGCCGAGGTGGAGCAGCCATGCCAAAAGATGCCGGAGAAGGCTGTTCACGCCCATTGGATGCTCAGTCTACTGTCAATGTAACGAAAGGTTTTGCGCCTGCGGTGGCCGGGTAGTCCGCTAAATGTTGGTTGATGACGGCGGTCTCGGCCACAGTGGAAATCGTCCAGCATACCTGCTAAGTATTGAGAGGCGACGCGAGGGAAGGGCCGCACCTTGGCGACAGGGTGCCAGAGGCGAAAGCTGACCGCGCCCAGGGGCTTGGGCACCGTCTGCGGGAAACGGCTGGACGCAGACCATGCTCGCGTTGCTCAAGCGGCCTCCAGCAATTCGCGCACGCTCCACACGTGATCGGCGATCCCCGCTTCCATTGCTGGTGTGCAGCGAAGAGTCTTGTGAACGCGCCCGAAGTTATACCACGTGTACCAGAGAATCACGGCTGCCCAGTGGTGCTCCCACTTCTTGGAAAATCCATTTGTTAGGAGCGTGAATCTGCGAAGGCCCATGCGGAGCGAAAGGTTGCTGCGCTCAACAATCGAAGTGCAGATGCGTTCGGGATCAGGTTGCCCCATGATCGGGACAACCTGCGTTGACGCTACCTCTGCGGGGCTGTAGCGGCCTTCACCTTCGCTGGCGGCACGGTAAACCTTGATGAGTTGGGCGAAGCCGGTCAGGCGGTCGTGGAGCGTCGTAGTGATCGCACTGCGGTAGGGAGCGAATCCGTCGGTTGTGATTTGGAACGGCGTCCGTGCAGTCACATGGCGAAGGCCCTCAACAAAGGCGTCCGTGGTCGATTGATCGCGCTTGCCCATCGCGATATTCAGGACGAGCTTGCTATGGCGTTCGATCCCCACGAACACGTAGCAGTCACCAAGCAGTTGGTTGTCATCGGGCCGGACGCGCTTTTGCTTCTTGCCAATGAAGGACCAAACCTCGTCGCACTCGACATCACGCACTTGGACATTCCGGACCTTTTCAGCCATGACGCGTTCGCACTTTTCGCCGACAAGAACGAGCAATTTCAGGATGGTCGTGTGATGGACTTCGGCAGCGCGTTCAACGCTCGACACGCTGTTTCCTTCGAGCAAGAGCCGCAGGACCATCTCGGCCTTGTCGATTGGCAAATACATGCCGTCAAGCGCCGCATCACGTGCATCGGTGAATACCTTGCGGCATTGGTTGCACTGGTAACGCTGGCGATTTTGGCGTTTACCGAACTTGCGGCATTCGGATCGGCAGTTGTGGCAGGTCACTGTGAAATCTCCTGTTGAGTTTCACAACCAAAAGCCGGATACTGAACTTGCGGATTCGTACGGCTTCGGCTGTGCGATGCATTTTCCTGGCGGAAGTTAGCGCTTCCCCTGGGGAGCTAATCTTGAGGCGGGTAAGGGATTCGAACCCCAGAACGGTGTTCTGAGCACCGTTGACCGATTTACAGTCGGCTGCATTCGACCACTCTGCCAACCCGCCAAAAGTAACAGTTCGGGCCAGCAGTTCCGTTTTGAATCGGTTCTGTTGGCCCTTTGCTTTCATCTAGGTAGTTACAGTATACATCAAAATTGATGTCGAGCAACAAGGGAACTGGATATTCTTTTTGATGTAGCCTAAAATTGTGATACATTATGGTCGATGAGATATCCTGGACGTTCTACGGGTACGTGACCCCAGCTGGCGGTCCCGACGTCCAGGACTGGTTCAATAGTCTTCTACCCGAGGAGCGAGATGAAGCGACGGACGTACTTGCATATCTACAACGGCTGCCATCACATCTTTGGGTTAAACCGGATTTTGATCGACTCGATCACGATGTCTCGGAGATCCGGTTTAAGGTCAACGTTCTGCATGTTCAAAAGATTTACAGGATCTACGGGGCTTTCTGGCCGGAAAAACGGCGGCACTCGTACACGTTCCTGATTGGAAAGGATAAGAAGGTTGACAATGACCGACGTGGCAAGAAGGAGGCAATTAGGCGTCTCCAGAACCTCCGAAATGGCCGGGCAACAGTCCGGGAATTTAAATTCGAAGAGGGCTCTGATAGCTAGACTTCGGCGCGGAACAGCGGTACGCAGTCAATTTGTTGATTCGAATCTAACAAAATCCATTGCCGTTCAGCTGCGAGCTACCCGCGATCAACTTAGATGGAGTCAAGAGCGTCTAGCGAATGAAACTGGAATGAATCAGAATGCCATTTCCCGGTTGGAATCGCCCGGCTATGGAAAGCCAACGATCACAACCCTAAAACGACTTGCAGCCGCGATGGATGTCGGGCTGATGGTTCATTTCGTTCCATTTAGCCAGATGATTGATTGGACCAGTGGAACTCCGCGTACCGATCATGGACTTAATACGGCTTTCCTTGCCGTCCCAACATTCACGATGGAGGAAGAGACTGGGGTTTTTGAGACTAACAGTGGACTTATTGAGCATGGACCGCAAGATATAGCGGCGTTGGCGAGAAAGCCCCAACGCGCCTTGGAAGACATGCAGGGTGATGATAATGTGTTGATGATGACGCGTCCGCCGTGTTCGGAGCAAGGCATCACACAGCAGGAAGAACGACGCTTCGCGGGTTGTGGAGCGGGTAGATGAAAGTGCTTTCTGTTGGGGTTGCGCGTGCGTTCTGGGTCTTCGATACTAGCGAGATCAACCCAGGCGGGAAAGATGTTTTCGCTCACCTGTTCCCCTCATTCCTCGAGGACTATAAATTCAAAAAATATCCACAGTCCGGGGACGATTTCAGTCAGGGAATGAGATTTACGAACGGCGAATATGTCAAAGACGACGGAACCGTCCTGGTCGTTAACGCGACCGTCTTCTCGGATGGGATCGCTACCGAGACGTACTCATCAACCAGGGACGCTGAGGAGCTTCTAGAGACAATCCTTAAGGATCTTCCAGATCTGGGATTCACTTGGGAGCCGGAAATGGTGCGGCGTAAAATTTATGTGAGTCAGCTGAACGTCAAATGCAAAGGGAATCTTGGATCACTCAATCCTGGCTTGCATCTTATCGCCGAAGAACTCTCTGCCGCCCACGGTACAACGTTCGACCTTGCAGCGATTGAACTCTGGCCAGACCAAACTAAGATCGTTAAGCCTGTCAATTTTTCGTTTCAACGAAAGGTCGGAGAGCCACTTGACAGTGGTAGATACTGGTCACAAGCTCCGCTTCCTACGGATAAGCATATTGAGCTGTTAGAACGTCTAGAGGCTCTGATTTCAGCCTAGTCTTGGGAACCAAACGGCTGGATTCGATCAACCAACTCTTCGCGGCCTGCGGCGGCCGATCAGTTGCAGGTTGGTTTTCCAGGAGCGGCGAATGAAAACATTTCGTGTAACGTTTATGGAGCGTACGGGCGCGAGCGGTGAACCCTCTGAGAGGCTGACGGAGTACGTTGCCATCGATCTGCCCGATGGCGTGGTTCGGGAGAAGCAATTCGTGGAACGAACCGAACCTGCGGCTATGCATTCCCCTGGGGCTTTGCACTCCGAGGACGCGTTGGAAGAAGACGACGACTTCCTCAGTGTAGGCTCTGAGACCTGGGATTACGAGGTGGCGGATGGGCGCGAGGACGATTCTATCGCGGCGCTGCAGAACTCGCAGATGGTAATGGAATATGTGCGGCTGGACGATTAGCCAGCCGCTTATTGTTACGAATTACGCGCTGGTCTTAGCGGCTTGCGCGTGTCCAGCCATTTGAGCCCGAATGGCCTTCATCTGTTCCCGCGATGCGGCTGTGCGCTGGCGGCCGTTGGGTGTGGCATCGATCAGCTTTTCCAGGTTGACGGCGTAACCCGGGCCGAATCCCTTGCGGATGTCTCCGAGCAGGGGTTCAATCTTACCAAACACCCCGAGGTGTTCACCATTGGCGTCGGTGAAGAGCTCCTGGCTAATGGCGCCTCGATTAACGAGCGCGGCGGCCATGTCCCAATAGGTAACTACCATGCGTAAATGGCCGCTGTGAGGACCCATGAGCGCGGTAGTAAAGTCGCCCATGTTTTCCGGATTGAATTCGCGAAAATACCAGTCGCGAGCTTCGCGCATGGTCTCTTCACGACGCAATTCATACAGCTTCAGAATGAGACCAGCTTCTTCTTGAATCGACATACAATCGCTCCTTTGCGAACGAGGCGCTACGGCGCGCCATCGAGACGAGTGTAGCAGAGCCACATTTCTGGCCGGTGAAGATTTGCCGGGCCTTTATTCCCGCTTGCGGATCGCCTTCAGGTCGCCCTCGGTCGAATACACCATCATGTGCGTCACCGCACCTCGGCCGTCTTTTACGAACTCGTAGGTCCCCAGCAAGCGCGGCGAGAAGGTGGTTTGAGAAAGCGGGACCAGCGGCATTTTCCCTTTTCCGCCCATTTCAACCATCAGTTGGTCGCCCGAAAGCGTGATGTTGAAAGACCTGGACATCGTCGCTGTGCCGGTACCGGAGACGGTTTCATAAAGGCCGACATATTGGGAGAGGATTTCGCGCGGGACCACCACCTTCTTCTCTGCCGCCGTTCTTCCTACCAGGTGTTGGCGATCCTTCTCGTTCTCCGCGCAAACGAACTCCAGCATGCTGGTGTCGGGCGCGAAATTGACGCCGAAAGCAATGGTCCACGGTCTGGCATAGACCTTAGGATCCGTAAAGGTGACTTGAAGATCCATATGTCCGAAGTTGGTTCGCCGGAAGCGCTCGGTGGTGTGTAAGAACTCGGTATGCGGATGGCCGCCCATGTCCAGCCAGCTGCGATCGTTGAAGCCCGTGCTTTCCACCACCAGCGTGTCACTTTCCCAATGACCAACTGAATATCCCATCCAACTCGGGTTTGGATCTTTGGGCAGATCGCGCCCGTCCAGGAATATCTGACGGTAAGACAGGTCCTCATAGAGGATCACCAGCATCGCGGGAGTCTGCACAATCTGCGCCGGGCCATTGCCGCCGCTCAGAATGATCCGCGGGCCGGCAGGCAGACACTGCACCGTCCATGGATCATCAATGCCGACGTTGCCCAAACGCTCCTTGAACAGCGCATCCGCCCAAGGCTGGATCTCTCCCGGTTTAAGATCGGCAGTGATATTCGCCAGGTTGCCAGGTCCGGCGTTCAGCATCCAGAGTCCGGTAAGGTCAGGTTTACCGTCGGCGGTTCGCGGGGCAGGCGCAGCGAGGTTCGGCTTACCATCGGACGTGCGGGGTATCCCGGGCGTCGGGTAATGCAGCCATTGGGCGTGGCTCGCGGCGGCTACGAAGAAAAGCAATAAGAGAGACCGCAGCATGCCATTATTCCTGCGGAACGAATGGCGACTTCGCGCCGTAGGGCAACGCCGTCATGAGCGCTTCCACCTTCAGGATTTTTCCATCTTTGATGCGGAACGCTTCGCCGACGTCCACGCTGAAGGGCCGCTTGGCCGCGCCCATCATGTCGTGCTTGCCTTCACCCGGCGAGTTCACCCACAGCACGTCGCCGCGATGGTTGAACATGAAGAAGCCGAAAACTACCTGGCGATCCGGGTCAACCACCAAGAAGCGCCGAGGGAAAATCCGGCTGATGTAATTGAACACTTGTGTATCGAGCTGCGCTGAGCATCCTAGTGCGCCGCTGGTTTTCATTCCGTTCTCGAAGCGATTGCAGTCGGCATCGAAGGGAGCCACTTTGCCATTGCCTTGCTCGATGGCTTCGAAATATTGATTGGCGATGGCGGTGAGCTGCGTCCGCGATAACCGCTCCGATTGCGGAACCGTTTCGAGCAGAACCGGGTCTGGCGCGCCGGCCTTCTCCATCAGCTCGAAAGTGCGCGGGCTGCGCACCACCACGCTCTCAGCCTCACTAATGCGATGGTTCTCGATCTTCAGCCGCAGCGCCAGCGCGATGCCGTGGCCGTTCTCTTTCATGGTGCCAAAGAACGCGACCTCGCCTGCTTCGGGATCGTCGAAATATTCTTTGTAGGCGCCGCGCCCGCTGGCGGTGGCCCACAGCCCGTCGCCCAGTTTGAGCACGACATCATCCTCTGTGAATTTGACGGTTGGCGACACGGACAAGTGCGACGGATCGTGCGCCACCATCGCGTCCAGATATTGATTCATGAAGCCTTCCAGACAGGCGCGGTCGCAGGCGGGATCGGCCGCCCGTGCAGTAAATACACCCATTACCGACGCCGCTACGCCAACCATCAAGAATGTTTTCAGCATGGGAACTCCGGTTATTTCTCTGTCAGGAACGGGCTCGGCGTCCCGTAGGGCACGTTGGTTTGCAGCGCTTCCACCTTGAGAATCCTACCGCTCTTGATCTTATACAGCTCGGCGATATCGAGCGTGGTGGGCGCTTGATAGGGCAGCGGGATGCCGACAGCGCCATGACCGGGAATATCGACCGATGTCACGGTCCCGGGAATGTGGAACAGAAACCAGCCCAGCACCAGGCCGCGATCTTCGTCGACCACCAGGAAGCGTCGCGGATAAATCTTGTGAACGAAGCTGAAGAACTTCGTATTGAGCTGCTCCTTGCAGCCGAGACCCATGACAGTCCAGGTGTCCTTCGGATCCAGCTTCAGGGCTGGGTTGTTGGTGGTCTGAACGCCGTTTTGGACGCGATTACAATCGGGATCGAACGGTACCAGGTCGCCGTTACTGTGCTCCACCCCTTCCGAATATTTGTTCGCGATGGCGATCATTTCATCGCGCGATCGCCGCTGCGAAGCCGGCAGAGCCGTGAGGAACAGTGGATCGGGCTGGCCCAGAGCCTCTACTGCCTTCGCGGCCTCAGGGTCGCGCACGACGATGGTTTCCACCTCACGGATCAGACGGCGTTCGATTCTGAGTCGCAAAGCAAAGGCGACCGGCGTGTCGTTCTCGCGCAGGGTTCCCAGAAAGCCCGCCTCGCCAGACTGAGGATCGGAGACATAAAGCTTGTAGGTTCCCAAGCCGTTGGCTGTGCCCCAAATGCCTTCGCCGAGCGGAATCACCTGTTCGTTTTCCGTGAACTTGACCTTGGGCGCGAGCGGCAAGCTGTACGGATTGCGGGCGATCAGCGCGTCGAGATACCGGTTTACGAATCCTTCCAGGCAAGCCCGGTCACAGGATGGGGCGGTCGGTTCAGCGCACAGCGCCGCGCATGCGAACAGGGCTGTTGAGATGACAACGAGAGGCCTCATATCGGGCAATCATATCGAATCGGAACCCCCATGTGGGTTGCGGGGTGACGCGACAGGGGGGTGACCCAAAAGATAGGTCCTTGGATTATTCCGTTCTATAATAAGGCCTTTCCATTGACCCGGCTGTTTCCTCGATGGTATAAAGATTAGATTCTTTTTCAGGCGGGTATTCAGGAGGCAGATGTCTGTCGCACCCATTGCGGCGTGGTCCTTTGACGACTTTCTGGTGGAGCGGCGCGCCCGTCAGCGCTTTCCGCTCGCGCTGGCAGTAGAATATCGGCTGCTGGGCAGGGGCCAACGGAGAGGATCGGGAAGGACGCGGAACATCAGCAGCTCGGGTGTGCTGTTCGAAGTCGCCGATCTGCAACCTTTCTCAGGTGGGATTGAACTAATGGTGACCTGGCCATGCTTGCTGGACGACGAGTGCGCTTTGAAGCTAGTGGTGAGAGGACGCATTGTTCGCAACGAAAGCGGTGGCGTCGCGATCGAGTCCACGCAGCATGAATTCCGCACCGCCGGTCCTGCCAATCGCAGGAAACGCGCCAACCCGCAACTGAATCCCGCCAAACCGTGACTGCCAAGTCCGGTTGTGCCCTCGTCCTGATCATTGACCAAGATCTAGGATTCCTGATGTGGCTTGGGGAGCTGTTCACTGAATTGGGATGCCAGACTGTCCCGGCGCTCCATTGCCGGCATGCCCTCGATCTTGCCCAGCGACTGGAACTGCCGATCTCAACGCTGGTGGTAAATCCGGATTTGCCTGGCGCTGTGAAAACGATCAAGACACTGCTGGCCTCCAGTCCCGACGCACGCGTTGTATTGATCCGCGATGCAGGGGCAGCTCCAAAATCCACCGGGCCTAAGGCTGCCAGTCAGGCCAAGGCACCCACCATCGTGCCGCAGTTTATACTGGAACGGCCGGCGCCTGGGGAACCGATTTCTCGCCAAGCGTGGCTGGCAAGAGTTCGAAAAGTCCTGCTCCAAGCCCATTCACCTTAGATTTGATAGCGATTTGATCGCGCAGGCGAAGAATCTGCGGCTCGAAGCATCTGAAAGTACTAGTATCCCCTCCCCGGCTCTAGTCATTTCTTCTCTTCCATTGTCCGTGGAATGCTTCAAAATAGAACCAGGACTACCATAGGAAGCGTTGGTACCGCGCTAGAGTTGGTACGGCAATAGATAAAGATAAACTGGCTCGCCCGGCTGGCGCGCACAGTTGGAGTCTTGTCAGGGAACACTGGAGGAGTGAAAAGAGATGAGAAAAGCAGTTGGAACGTGTATGGTTCTGCTGGCCATGACAGCTTGCAGCACCAAGCGCGGTTATGTGGAGAAAGGCAATGTCCTTTTTCAGCAGGGCAAGTATGAGGCTGCGGCCATCAATTACCGCAAGGCGATTCAGAAAGATCCCAATTATGGCGAAGCTTTCTATCGTCTGGGGCTAAACGAGGCCGAACAAGGAAACGCCGGAGATGCCTATAACGCTCTGTTTCGCGCCAACCAACTGTTGTCGACAAACACAGAAGTCAAGGAAAAATTCGCGAGCTTCTGCCTGGAATACTACCTGAAAGATCCCACGCGCCCGGCGAAACTGTATCAGCAATTGCAGCAAACGTCCGAAGAACTACTGGCGCACAACCCGAATTCGTTCGAAGGTCTGCGAGTGAAGGGATACTTGGCCTATGCGGACCGCAAGCCGCAGGACGCCATCGGTTATTTCCGCAAGGCTTTGCAGATCGATCCCTCTAGCGCACCGGTTACAACCGCGCTGGTCCAGACTTTGACGGACAGCGGCCAAGCGCAAGAAGGCGAGAAGCTGGCAGTGGCTTTGCTGGCGCGCCGCAAGGACTACGGCCCCATTTACGATGCCTTGTACCGCGTCTATTCCAATTTGAATCGCCCAGCGGACGCAGAGAAGGTTCTCGAGAGCAGAGTAGCCAACAACCCGAAGAATGCCGAGTACATTACGCAACTGGCGGCGCACTATGCTCGGGTTGGGAAAACCGCCGAGATGAAAGCCGCCTTGCAGCGTATCTTAGGCGATTCGAAAGATTTCCCCGATCCCGAACTACTAGTGGGTGACTTCTATCTTCAGCAACAGAACTATCCCGATGCCATCCGTTACTACCAACAGGGCAGCCAGACCCATCAAAGCTCGAAATTAGTTTACGAAAAGAGAGCCATGGCCGCGTTTCTCAGCGACATGAAATATGAAGACGCCGGCCGCCTGGTTCAGCAGATCCTCAAAGAAGATCCAAAGGATGAAGTCGCCTTACGCGTCCACGCCGACCTTTTGATTGTCGCTGGCGGCGCCGAGAACGCTACCGCCGCGCTGGCCCTCTTACAAGATCAGGCCAATAAAAACCCCAACGACATGAATCCGTCGTTGCGCTTCCAAATGGGCCGCGCTTACCGCCTGAAAGGCGACCTGGACGCGGCGCGCGCTCAATTTTCAGAAGCCCTTCGGATGCACCACAACTACACGCAGGCGCAATACGAACTAGCCGAGATCGCATTGGCGCAGCATCGCCCGGATGAAGCCCTGGCGCAGGCGAACGCCCTTCTGGCCACGAATCCCAGGGATCATCGTGCCCGGCTGTTACGCGCGCAGGGCCTGCTTGCCACCGGTGATTCGGTGCGGGCGCATGACGAGCTCACCCAGTTGCTGAAAGAGTCGCCACAGGACACGGAGGCGCGTTTTCAACTTGGGTCTTTAGCATTCCAGCAGAAAAAATATCCTGAAGCCATCGAACGATTGAGCGGGCTGGTCAGCACTGGCGATCCGCGAGTGTTCGCCGCTCTCACCGCAACCTATGCCCGCCAGGGGCAAATCGACAAGGCGGTCGATATGGCGAATCAGGGATTGAAGCGTGTTCCCGACTCGACGCTGATTCGAGAACAACTCGCCGAAGCCGCTGTCTATGGTGGAAAGTTCGATCTGGCAATATCGGAATCCAAGAAACTGATTGCCTCCAATCCAAAATCACTTCAGGCCTATGTTCGCCTGGGAGCGATCTACGACTTGAAGGGCGACTCCGCCGCCTCAATTGGCGTGTTCCAGCAAGCCCACGATTTGGCGCCTAACGAGCTAGGGCCGGCCTTGACGCTGGCGCAAGCCTTGGCCCAAGCCGGCCGGCGGCCCGAGGCCCTTGTGGTTTACCAGAACATTCTAAAAGTGCATCCCAACGATCCAACCGTTCTCAACAACACGGCTTACTTTCTGTGCGACAGCGGCGGCAACCTGGACGAAGCGCTCCGGTTGGCACAAAGCGCAGTTCAGAAGGTTCCAGACCAGCCGAGCTTCGCTGATACTCTTGGATACGTTTACCTGAAGAGAGGCATGCGGACCAGCGCGATCCAGACTTTTAGCAGTCTGGTTCGCAAGTATCCCAAGTACGCCACATACCACTATCACTTGGGTTTGGCCCTGTATGAAACAGGCAATAAGACCGGAGCCAAGAAAGAACTCCACGACGCTCTTTCCGCGCATCCGACACGCCGGGACGCGGTAAGAATCAACGAACTCCTCGCCCGGACGGGGTAAGACCACCCGGCCGAGGAACATTTCTCAATGTATCTCCGGGTCCTCGGCGATCAGTTCTCTCTCCTCTAGCCGGTTCACTTCGGCTTTGGATCCGGCCTCTTCAAGGCCCTCGTCGATAGCGGCGGCGTTCGCGCTCTCGGTAGCGAGCACCTCGACTTCGATCTGCCCAGCACCGCTCAAGTGGATTTCATACTCGGCGACCTTAGCTCCGACTCTATCCTCGTATCGCCGGATCTGATTCCTGACGAAGTTCCATATGCTTTCCTGTAACGGGTCAGGCAATGGTTGTGAGCTCATACCAACCGTTAGATTGCGCCGGGGGCGAGGAGTCTCGAGATCCTATACAAAAGGCGCTCCACTAATTACGCTTCTTCGAATGGCACGAGCAGTTCGCAGATCCGACGTTGGCCGATGTCACCCTCGACCGACCGGTTCACAATGCCCACCGTATTGAGATTCGTGGCGATTCGATGCGTAAGAATCGCGGCAAAACCGGTGCGTAACAGAAAGTCCGCTATGTGGTCTCTTGATCGAAAGAGGCTCGAAGCTTAGGAATCATCTCCGGCGACCAAGGTTGGCTCTCCAGCAAAGCCAACGCTTTTAAAAGTCCCCGCGCTTCACGCTGACTCAACGGGTGCGCTAACTCTTCCAGTGTGCTCCGAGGAAGCCCGGTCCAAGCTTTCTGGACTGGCTTAACCGTGGAGTCGATCAAGCGGCTTGCAGCCCATCCTGCCGATTTTACATCTCCACGACAGAACGCTTGGGCGGCGTAAATCGAACCTGCAGCAGCGTCATCGTCTGCGTCATCAGGCCCATCTTCTCCAAGATCATGATTGAAGGGACCCTCATAATAAGCATTCAAATGGCCCTCTACATCGGCCTTTGCAGACAAGTCGTTCGGATCAATCAGACCGGCCCAAATCTCCTGGAGGACCGGAGCCCAGGACAACGTGAATGGCCGCTGCTCAGAACGTGGCAATTGCAGATGTGCATCCATTAGCCGCTGAGCGCACAAAACAGCGAGCGCGGCTCGCGCTTCAGCTCGCAGCCCCTGAAGGCGGTCCTCGGCTTGATCGACCACCGTCACAGGATTCACGAGACCTCGGGCTGCGAGTGAATCGTCTAGATTAGCCATCCTCAACGCCAAACGCCACATTGGCGATACTCTGCATTATCGCGCGACGCTACGTCAGTTGTGCCAGTCGCTAAATCTGCCGCAGCGCTAACACGCTCGGGTCTCTGTGTGTTAAGGCCGGGACAAGGGCCGCCCCTTTCCCCGCGCCCTTTCTACGCTAGCGGCCCCTTCCNNATAGTTTCTGTCAGCGTCGCTACGTTCCGGGTGCTCGGGTTCATCCGAATGCCGTTCGGTTTCTCTCGGGAATCAGCATTCGGCTTCGCCGGAATCCTCACCAAGCTCGACCGCAGAAATGAACTCGCCCTCCGGGCGGGGTAAAAACTGATTGAATCGCAGCTGGACCGGTCAACCATATTTGCGAGGCATGCAGAGCGGCAACCTTTTGCTTCACTCGGCAATTGAGGTACTCTGAGCCATGGAACGAGCGATCCCAATTCTTCCGACTGAAGACTTGAAAACTGCCAAGGCATTTTACGTCGATGGGCTGGGCCTTCGCGTGACATTCGAGGCGTCGGAAGATGGCCGGTCGGGACTACTTGGGATAGAGCGTGGCACCGTCCAGATCACCCTTGATAGTCCGATGTCGGGTCACGGCCGAAACGCGTGCGTAGCGCTCCAGGTGGACGACGCCGATGCCTATTACCGTGAGTGGAGGGGGAAGGTGGATCTGCTGCGAGCGCCGAAGGATGAGGAGTGGGGCGCGCGAACGTTCGACTTGCTCGACCCATCCGGCAACACCATCTTCGTAATGGGACCTGTCAACAACGCGAGCCAACAACAGTAGCTCGACGATCAGGTGAACAGCCCAGTTCCTCTTGCAAAGCGGGGGCAGAAAACGGGTGATACACAAAAAAACNNCAGGCCCGCTCGATAACCTAACCAAGAATCAATGAAGAACTAGCTCTGAACGCTCTGCAGCTTCTTCTTCAAGGAAAGACCGGCAACCAAACCGAGACCAAGCAGCAGCGCCAAGGAGCGCGGCTCAGGAACCTGCGAGAACGTGTCCTCGACACCCGAAATGCTGGCGTGCGCATTCGGATCGGTTCCGGAAACAACGTTGATGTCCTTGGAAACCGATAAGACACCAGTGGGAGCGTAAAACGTGTGATCGGCAATGATGGCCGTGTTCGAATTCTGCGAGGTCGCCAATGTCCAATTCGGAATGCCTCCGCAGAGCGTGATATCGACGGCTGCGCAACCACCCTCACCAACTGAGGTAAGCGAACCCGTGTTGGTTTTGTCGACTAGACCGGTTTGGACCAAAGCGGCATCCTCAAGAGTGGCAGGGCCGCCGCCAACTACGCTGACGGTAAAGCCGATAAGCGCGTCGCTGAACTCGCTAGGACCGCTAGCAGTCCAAGACGATGAAAACAAAAAGCCGATGCCAGACGCGGTACTAACCGCACTGACCGTAACGGCCGTATCCGGTGTCGGCGCAGGCGGAGTGCTCGAGGAACTGCTGTACGAGAAATTCGAGAAATCCAGGTTGCCGATGTAGCAGGAGAAGCCGGCCGTCCC
>PKZC01000375.1 GCA_003132905.1 Bryobacterales bacterium
ACGAGCTGATGGCGAAGGTGGATGAATATATTCCGATGCCGGCGCGCGACATCGACAAGCCGTTCCTGATGCCGATTGAAGACATCTTCTCGATCCAGGGCCGCGGCACGGTGGTGACGGGTCGTATTGAAAAGGGAATCTGCAAGGTCGGCGAGGAAATGGNNCGCGGGGGACAACGTCGGGTTGTTGTTGCGCGGTATTGAAAAAGACGACGTGGAGCGCGGGCAGGTAATCGCGAAGCCGGGATCGATCAAGCCGCACAAGAGGTTCAAGGGCGAGATCGTGGTGTTGACCAAGGAAGAGGGCGGGCGTCACACGCCATTCTTCAAGGGATACCGGCCACAATTTTATTTCCGGACTACGGACGTGACGGGCGTGGCTGAGTTGCCGGAAGGCACCGAGATGGTGATGCCGGGCGACAACGTGGGATTGGTGATCGAGCTGATTACGCCGGTGGCCATGGACAAGGGATTGCGGTTTGCAATCCGCGAAGGTGGCCGGACGGTGGGCGCGGGAACCGTGACGGAGATCCTTGAATAGAATTCAGGAGACAGAATTCAGAATTCAGAACGGTGGTTGGGATACCTTATTCTGGATTCTGACTTCTGGATTCTGACTTCCCGCGACTGAATAGGAGCGAACAAGATGCGCGAAATTATCACTTTGCAGTGCACCGAGTGCAAACGCAAGAACTACAGCAAGACCAAGAACAAGAAGACCAAGACCGAGCGTCTGGAGCTGAAGAAGTTCTGCGCGTTTTGCCGCATACATCGGGTACATAGGGAAATCAAGTAAACTGAATGTAGAGGCGGCCCGAGTAGGGGCATAGGCTAACGGTAAACCAGCGGTCTCCAAAACCGCCTTTGGGGGTTCGAAACCCTCTGCCCCTGCCATTTAACTTGGGAACGAGGAAATCTTAGAACATGGCTACCGCAGAAATCCAGGAAGGCGATCAGGGAAGTTTCATCCAGCGAGCCTCCTCTTGGCCCGCTGGGATGAAGAATTACTTCGAAGAGCTGCGAACCGAGATGCGCCGCGTCACGTGGCCGTCTTGGAAGCAGGTTCGCGCCACCACTTTAGTGGTGATTGTCGCCGTCTTCGCGTTCGCGGCCTACTTCGCCGTCATCGATCAGATTTTCCTGAGTCTCATCAACAAGCTGTTTAACGCATTTACGAAGTAGATAAGAAACCAATGGCCGACGAAGAAATTACTCATACTGACGAGGCTGCGGATCCCGGCCCGGATTCGAGCACAGGTTCCGCGGACACAGCGGAGTCTTCCGCTGGAGCGACGCCCGCCGCGGCGGCCGCTGTCGCCGATGGCAAGAACTGGTACATCATTCACACCTACTCGGGTTTCGAACAAAAGGTGGCGGATTCCCTGCGCAGCCGCGCTCAAGCCTTCGGCTTTGATCGCCAGATTGGCGAGCTCCTGATTCCCACTGAAGAAGTGGTCGAACTTCGAGGCGGCAAGAAGGTAACCAGCAAGCGCTTGCTCTATCCCGGATACGTGATGGTGCAGATGGAAATGAACGATCAACTGTGGCACGAGGTGAAGAACACACCGCGCGTCACCGGTTTCGTCGGCGGCGGCAACAGCCCCGTACCTCTCACGGCCGATGAAGTGAACTCGATTTTGTTCCGGCAGCAGACCTCAGCAGAGCGCCCGCGGCCGAAGATGAACTTCGAGAAGAACGAAACGGTGCGGATCAACGACGGGCCATTTGCCAACTTTTCGGGCAAAGTGGATGAGATCAATCCGGAGCGCAATACCCTGCGCGTGCTGGTGACGATTTTTGGCCGTGCCACGCCGGTGGAACTGGATTTCCTGCAGGTCGAGAAAATATAAAAGCAGAGCATAGAAGAGACATATGGCAAAGAAGATTACCGATTACGTGAAGCTGCAGATCCCCGCGGGCAAAGCCACGCCGGCGCCCCCAGTTGGAACCGCGCTCGGTCCCAAGGGCGTCAACATCATGGAATTCTGCAAAGGCTTCAACGCGAAGACCTCGGCCAAGGATCAAGAAGGGTTGATCATTCCCGTCGTTATCACCATTTATAGCGACCGGTCTTTCACCTTCATCACCAAGACGCCTCCCGTGCCGGTGTTGATCAAGCGCGCTGTGAATCTGGCGAAGGGCTCCGCCGAACCGAATAAGAACAAGGTTGGCAAAATCACCGAGGCGCAGGTGGAAGAGATCGCCAAGTTGAAAATGCCCGATCTGAACTGCTTCGACGTGGGCGCAGCAATACGCAGCGTCAAGGGCACGGCGCGCAGCATGGGCGTTGACGTCATTTAAGAACTTAGCCGCCGATAAACACCTAGCCGCCGATAAACACAGATACACGCAGATCAAGGCTGAAAAGTGTGGGAAGTCCTGTGTCGCGATGCGCGAGTCCAAAGCTGCCACCACATCGAACCTGATTGAATTGATCTACGCCGCGGTGCCCGACGCTTACGCCCGTTGACGCCGCGCGATGCAGAAACCGGCCAGCGCAATCAGTCCCACCAGCAGCCCAACAAAGCGGGGCTCGGGAACGGCCGAATCGAACGTGATCGCGGGATCGTAACCCTGCCAATCGTTGGCGTCCAACCGGAACGTCCCAGTGCCGCCCGCGCCGCCATCGCCGTAATTCGCCGCCGTGGACGTCTTCCAATAGGCCGAGTTTGCCACCAAGTCGGACCCGACGAAAGGCGTTACCGGATTGGTTCCATCTCCCAGTAGACCAAAGTTCAGCGAATCGTACGGGCCATCCACTCCGATAGGATTGGCCCCCCAGGTTTCCGTGTTGAAGGCCAGGCCGTAAATGAACTGGCCGGGTACCGCCAAGTTGCCCAGGTTGAACGCGACCGTTTGAGCTAACCCGTTGTAACATTTCCCGTCTGACCCCATGAACGCACCGCCGGTGCAGCTGCCAGACGCCTCGGGCCTCCATTGAATAAAGGCGTTCGTCGTCACGCTGCCGATCAGCGAGCCCACCGAATCGCCGGCTCCGACGTTATAGATATTCAGCGTCAGCGGCACCGTAAACCCGGTCGAAGTTCCCGACGGATCCCACGTCGATTTCAACGCCCAGTTGCTCATCAGGACATCGGCGGAACTCAGAGTTGTGGCGCCTCCCGCCAGATCCACGCCCTGACCGAATTCGGCGGTCTGGGTGGTTTGATAGCCGAGGCTCGGGACGTTAGGAGGTACCGGACTGGGCATCGTTCTATAAACTACGTCGGCCAAGGCCGGTAGCGTCAGCAAACTTCCCAGCGCAACGAACATCACCGCCAAGAGTGGTCGCGCAAACAATGCAAAAAAGTACTAGATGTTCTACCAGCTAGGGGAGTTAGACACTCAGTACCGGGCAGGGTGAATCGCGAATAATCGAATATAAATGCGACCATAACCGGCTGAAAGTTCCGATGGAATGCCCGCGTCCGGTGATCAGCAGATCGGCCTTGCGCCGAACCACTTCCCGATGGATACCTTCAGCCAGCAGCGCGTCGATCACCGTATGCGGTGCATCCACGCCCAGCTTGGCCTTCAGCTCTCGCAAGCGCGCTTGCGAAGCCTCGGTGAGTTGGCGGGTGTGTTCTTCAATATCGATGTCCGGATAGGCCGGCGGCGTCGGCACCACGTGTACGATCCATAGTTGCGCCTGATATGCAGATGCTAGGGACGAGGCAGCGCGCAGCACGCACTCGGCTTCGGCGCTATCGTCCACGGCGCACACAATGGATTGATAGGGGATTCTTACGGGATGCTCCGATAGTTCGGCTCCCAGACCGGTCCAGACCGCCGCGCTGATGTCGTGTAACACTTTCGCGGTGATGGATCCTAGTAAAAAGCGCCGGATGGGGCCGTGGCCGCGCGTAGCCAGCATCACAAGATCGGCTCGCTGCTCTTGCGNNTGCCCGGCTCCCCCAACGCGACCATCGTCTCCAGCTTTTGTCCAGGAAAAGCCAGACAGGCAAACTGATGCAGCCGGTCCTCCTCTAGAGCCTGGGCTTTGGCCTGTAAATTGGGATCGGTGACCAGCAGTTCGCTGTGCACGATGGCGGCCAGCGGTTCGTAAGCATGGCACACAGTAAGCTCGGCCGCGAAGTGGCTGGCCATTTCCTGAACGTAGGGAATCACGGCCTGACAGGGAGCCGAATAATCCACCGGAAACAGAATCTTTTGAAAGGGCAACATAACAGGCGCTCTTGTAATTACACACTAATCACAGGGCAAGGCGCATCCCGAATAATCGAATAGACGTTGCTGCGCAGCCTTCCCAGCGTGCGCGTAGCCCGCCCGCGCCCAATCACAAGCAGGTCCGCGCTATGGCCCAACGCGGCGTCCCGCACGACATGCGACACTTCCCCAGCCCCGAGGCAGAGCGGAGCGGCCACCCCGGCACTTTCCTGCAAGTGCGCGATGGTCTTTCTCGCGTCGTGCTCCAGATATTGCCGAAGATCGGAATCGAAATACTTTTCCGGCGCTACTTCAGCGCCCGGGATGGCATGCACCAGAAATAGTTTGGCATGACTGTCCTGCGCCAACCGGCAAGCGAATCGCATGGGGACCACGCTGTCCTCGGTGCGATCCACCGCGCACATGACAGTGGCGTATTCCCCAGAAACCGCGGGCGGATCTTGCACGTGCACTCCAGTCCAAACGGGGCAGGGCGTGTCGTGCAAGACCTTGGCCGTCACCGATCCCAGCAACAGTGTTCGAAAGAGCCCATAACCGTGGGTGGCCATCATGATTAAGTCGGTTCCATTATCTCGCGCATACTCATCGATCATCTGCGCAGCGTCGCCTTGAACGACCACTCGACGGACATTCAGCCCCTGGAACTTATCGGTCAGATAGGATTGGGCGGCTTCGGTTTCCGCCTGCCAAATCGCGGTGGTGTCAATCACCGGCACCGCGCCTCCATACCAATCCGGAATGAGCCCGGAAGGCATTTCGAGCACATGCAACATTGTGACTGCGGCGTGATACTTCCTCGCCATGGCTTCGACGAACCGACCTGTGGCCGTGCAACCGTCCGACATATCGACTGGAAATAGGATCTTCTGAAAAGCCCGCATCGGGGAATCCGCCTTTCACCTGGGGAATAAGCACGCCGCCTGCCATGCTAGATACAGAAGAATCGTGCCCCTGCGCCGGGCACGAGCGTTGAAATCCTCTACTTGGATTGGTTGCTTGAGCGATCTCACTCAGGACGGTCCCTAAGGTTCTTAGGCGCTGAGAACCCGAAGCCAAGCGCCGATTGCATATGCCACCAGCGCCGCGCCGCCCCCAATTGCAAGGGTCACCAAACCGGACTTCCACCACCGTTCCGTGGACCAGTTACTCTTGAGCGCGCCGATCAAAATAAATGTCAGGCTGGTGACCAGCGAAGCCATCAGGAATGCGCTCTTCATGGCCGCCACAAAAGGAACTAGCGGAATCAAACCGCAAACCAAGAAAGCGAAGAACGTTGCTCCCGCAGCCCGCCAAGGCGAACGCACCGCGGACGGCAGACCGTATTCGTAGCGCAACATCACGCGCACCCAGCGACCCCGGTCGGCTGTAACGGCGGAGACCACGCGCTCCAATAAATCGCCCGCGACGCCGAGTCCTCGCAAAATCTCCGAGACCTCTTCCCGTTCCCCCTCCGGAACGGTTTGGATATGGCGGAGCTCTACGGCTTCGGCGCGCTTGAATTCGTCATGCTCGGAGCGAGTAGCTAAATAGTTGCTGGCCGCCATAGCGAAGCCGTCCGCAATCAGATTTGCGCCGCCCAGGATCAAAATGATGCGCGGAGCCAAGTGCGCGCCCGTGACCCCGGCTACGAGCGCGAACGTAGTTACGGTTCCGTCGATGCCGCCATACNNAACCCAGTCCCTCAGGTAGCTCTGCTCAGGAGGAGCCGTGAGTCGCCGGTGAATGGCCTCCCGAGTATGCTCGTGCTCCATGCTCCTATTCCCCAGTGCAACTCCGGGCCCGCAATCTCTCAGCGGTGGCTGTGAGCAGTTTTGAGCAGACCGGCCTAGCGCAAATGCCCGATAATCTTTCCGTCCGGGTCACTGGGGGATATTCCCCATTGGACAGGTGGATTCACCCACGTCGCTGTACACCCCAACGGAATACAAAGGGGGAATCTTTGGCGATTCAAATGCGCTATAGCGTCTCGAAAAAGCAACAACAGTGAGAAAAATCCAGCTACCGGCGCACAGAGCATTGGTCGTGTCTCTAGAAGCGTCAACGTGAACCGATAAGGAATCCTATGAAACGGCTCTATCTTGTGGTACGGGCTGCGGCGTTTGTCGCGCTAGTTTCGCTCTGCCTGACAGGTCAGACGAAGAAGCATGAATATTCCAGACGCGAAAAGGCCTTCTACGCCGACCCCGCCTTGGTCGATTTTGTTCGTCCGGGCTTGGTGATCACCATCAGCGCGGCTTCCATCAGCAGCAGCGGAGCCATCAGTGTGACGTATGGCTTGGCCGATCCTTCGGGCCTGCCTTTGGACGCGGCGGGCGTGAATTCTCCGGGCTTGGTCTCGCTTACGTATATCGCCTCCTACATTCCCAAAGGACAGGAACAGTACGTCGCCTACACAACAGCGCAGGCTACTGGAAAAGTGCTCGGCACAATCACACGTCCGAATTTTGAAGAGGGGGGCGGTACGCTCACGTCGCTCGGGGCGGGGCAGTATCAGTACACTTTGAAGGCGCAGGCGCCGGTGGGATTCGATCNNTTCAACTTCGTTCCCAATGGCGCGCCGGTCACTGTCACCCGCGACGTTATCCGCACTTCAAGCTGCAACACCTGTCACGATCAGTTGGCATTTCACGGTGGCCACGCGGTGGGAATCCAGATGTGCGTCCTCTGCCACCAGCCGCAAAATCAGGATCCAACCACGGGCAACACGCTCGATCTCAAGGTGCTGGCGCATAAGATCCACATGGGATCGCAACTGCCCAGTGTCGTTGGCACGTCTACGACGCCTGGCGTTCCTTATCAGATTGCCGGCTATATGGCCGCGATCAGTGATTTTTCCACCGTAATCGATCCTGCCGATCCCAGGCGTTGCGCCGTGTGTCACAGCCAGACCGCCAGCCCGACGCCGGGCACGGGCGTTGCACCGGGTACCGCGCCAACCGCCGTTCCCGCGCAAGCCAAAGCTTTTCTAACCGAGCCGAGCCGGGCCGCTTGTGGCGCATGTCACGACGATGTCAATTTCGCTTCCGGCGCCAACCATCCGGGCGGATTCCAGACTGACGATACGCAGTGCGTGAACTGCCATGTGCCGCAAGGCGAGACCCCCTTCGACGCATCCATCATGGGCGCGCACGTGGTGCCCAACGATACGCCGGCTACTTACCCGCAGAACCCGGATACGCTGATATCGAGTATCAAGGTCACCATTACGGGCGTAACCAACACCAACGCGGGGCAGAAGCCGGTGGTTGCTTACACGGTGAAGGATATTAACGGTAAGGCGATCGCGCTCACCGACCCCACTCTGGAGGATCTCCAGTTCACCATGGCCGGTCCGACTACGGACTACGGCTACACCAGTTTCGGCAGCGACGTCACTACGCCCGGTTATGTGGGCGAGGATGGCACCGCTGGAACCTGCGACTCGAGCGGTAACTGCACCTACACCTTCCTGCACGCGATTCCAGCCGGCGCCACGGGAACTTACGCCATCGGCGTCGAATCCGAACGGCTGGAGAATGTTCTAGCGGGCACGACGTCGGCTCAGCAAGTGGAAAGCGGAACTCCAAATCAGGTCTTCTATTTCTCCGTCGACGGCTCTGCGGTGGCGTCTCGCCGCACGGTGGTGGCTGAAACCAATTGCAATCAATGCCACGTGAGTCTTACGCTGCACGGAAATCGGCGGAACAACCCACAATATTGCGTGCTCTGTCACAATCCGTCCGATACCGACTTTTCGGAGCGTCCCGCCGGTCAGGCCGCGCAGACCATTAACATGGCCGTTATGGTTCACCGCATCCACGATGGCGTGAATGTCGTGCCCGCTGGCGGCAAGCCCTACATCGTCGCGGGATTTGGCGGAAGTAATCATGATTTCTCTGGAATCCTCTACCCGGCGATGAGCCCATCCGGCTCCGCTCCGTACCTACAGAACTGCTCCTTGTGCCACGTCGATGGCAGCGAGCAGGTTCTGCCCACTGGCCTGAATCAGGTCATCGACCCTCAAGGCTGGATCAATCCAGTGCAACCGGTAGCATCGGCCTGCAGCGGATGCCACGTTTCCAAAGCTGAGGCCTCGCACTTCCTCGCCAATACCGATTCGCTTGGAGAAAGCTGCAGCGTTTGCCACGCCGCTGGCGCTCAATTCGCCGTGGATGCAATGCACACGCAATAATCTGTCGCAATACTCGCGATGATTCCTAGTCTTGGCGCCCACATAACGGGATGGCACCTGGTGTTGTTCGGTCTGGCTGCGGTGGCGGCTGCTCCTTCGTGGGCGGCCGACCCATCGCTTCCGTCAGGCTACGCCGGCTCGGACACCTGCAAAGTCTGTCACGAAGACATCTACAACGGGTTTACCAAGAGCCCGCATCACACCGTGGATTCGGACGCTCAACACGGATTTGCAGGCAGGGGCTGCGAGGCTTGCCATGGTCCGGGACAGACGCACACCGAGGGACCGTCGGCCGATAACATCCGCAATCCCGCCAAGCTGACCGCCGCCGCCGACCAGATGTGCCTCACCTGCCATCTGAATCAGCCCACGCACATTGGGCGTCTGGAGAGCAGCCATGCCAAGAATCAAATTTCCTGTACCGTCTGCCATAAAGTGCACGCCAGCGAGCCGCTGGTGGTGCGCAAGGCCGAAGCAACCAATCAGCTGTGCGCCAGCTGTCACTTAAACGTCTGGGCTCAATTCCAGCGACCCTTTCATCACAAGCTGCCTGAAAGCGACATGAGCTGCGTGGATTGCCATAATCCGCACGGCNNGACGCGCGCCAACGTCCGCTTCGTTTGTCTGGAGTGCCATGCAAACCTTCCGTCGGCGCCGGTCAAAGTTGCGGGCGTCGTGCCGCCGTCCTTTCATGATTTGCGCTCGCCGGTGTTTCAAAACTGCACTGTCTGCCATCAGAAAATTCACGGCAGCCACGTAGATCGGAACCTGCTCAAATGAAAGCGCTGCTGATCTTTCTGCTGAGCTTGCCGGTTCTGGCGCAACAGACGGCGGCCACGCCGGCAGCCACGACGAATGACGCGGCTTCCCCCGTCCCGGCCACTGAACCGGCGCTCACCGGTTGGATCGATCTTGGCTATCGTTGGGGCACTGGCGTGGCCGGTAGTCTGGATACCTATCGCAGCATTATCAATCTGGGCTCGGGACCCAAACTGCTCGGTACCGATTTTACGTTGTCCGATCCCAAGCATCGTTGGTTCGATAGCATCCAGGTGCGCGCCGANNCGATCCGCTGCTCGGCCAGGGCATTGTGCTCGACGAGCAATCGTTCGATACCCGCCGCAAAATCGCCGCGCTCGCGCTCGACATCCGGCCCGGCCATTGGTGGTCTCCTTACGTCGGTTGGGATCACGATTCCAGCGCCGGCGTTGGCGCGTCGGTATTTGTCACCGGCGGAAATCAATACCCGGTTCCCAATACTTTGCGCGACTCCACCGATCTGTACCGAGGCGGAATCCGATTCGAAAAGCCGCATTTCCACGTGACGCTCGAAGAGGGCGGAACCTTCTTCAAGAGCGATCAAAGCCTGTTTCAGAATCCGGGCTCGGAGAACTACGGCAATATTTCCACCCCGGTCTTCGGCCAGACTTTGGATTTAACCAGCTTGCTCGCCGCCTACGGCATCGGCGGATCGAGTGCGTACAGCAAAGCTCTTTTCACGGCCAGTCCCACTTCGTGGCTGGATATCTATGGCCAGTTCTTGTACAGCCAGCCCGATAGCAATGTTCATTATCAGCAGACGGACGCGGGCAATCTCTATCTGCAAAGCCAAATTCTCTTCTATTCGAGCGAACAGGAATTGATTTCGGCGGCTTCCTCGCAGCCGCACACTACTGGCAGCCTGGGCGCGGAGATTCGACCGATGAAGCGCATGCGTTTGGTCGAGGCTTGGCTGACCGACCGCTTGCACGATGCCGGATCGGCCTCTTCCATCGACACACTGCTCTTTCCCGGATCGTCACTGCCTCTCAGTTCGCTGCTCGCATCAACGCTTGTCAGCAATTACAGCCAGGAATCGGTCGACGTCTTTTTCGATGCCACGCAAAAGCTGACACTGCGCGGTGGCTATCGCTACGTCTGGGGCGACGCGCAGTATGCGTTCCTGCCGCCTGCGGGCTTGGTCAGCTCCGATCGCGAGCAGCTTCGGCAAAATATCGGACTCGGTTCGGCCACTTACCGGCCCACTCAAAAGATCTCGGTCACGGGCGAAGTGGAGGGCGGGTCGAGCAGCGGCGTTTACTTCCGCACCAGTCTTTACGATTATCAGAAGGTGCGAGCCCAGGTTCACTATCAGCCGCTGCCATCGCTCAGCGTCTCCGCCGATTTCACATTGTTGAACAATCAGAACCCGCTGGCTGGGACCAACTACGATTACTCCTCGCATCAGGAGTCGCTCTCGCTTTATTGGGCGCCGCGCGCGAGCAAGATTTTCGACTTCCAGGGCGCGTATACACGCTCGGATTTGAAATCCAACATCGGTTATCTCGATCCGGGCACTTTGTCGCAGCAAATGTCACGCTATCGCGACAACGCGCACACAGCCACGGCGCTCATTGACTTGAATTGGCCGCACAGCAAGCGGTTCGCTCCTAAGTTGGCCGTAGGCGGCTCATTGTTTATCTCTTCGGGAAGCTTGCCGACCAGCTATTATCAACCCGAAGCCAGGTTACGGGTGCCCCTGAACGCCCACCTGAGCTGGTTCAGCGAATGGCGCTACTACGGATATGGCGAAGTGTTCAATCTCTACGAAGGATTTCGGACCCACCTGATAACCACGGGAGTGAGGTTTACTCGATGACCCGGCTGTGGCTCCTATTCGCGGCTGCGCTCGCTGCACACGCTGCCGGTTTCACCGCAGACTCCGCGCGTGGCCAGATGCTGTTCGAAACTCTCTCCTGCGTCCAATGCCACAGCGTAAATGGAACCGGTGGCAAAGTTGCGCCGGACCTGGGACGAATGCTCGACCGCGGTTTCACTCCCGCCACGCTCGCGGCAACGATGTGGAATCACGCGCCCGGAATGTGGGCCGCCATGCGGGACCGGCAAATCGTAGCGGGCGAGCTCGATCAGCAGGCGGCTCAAGACCTGATGGCGTTCTTCTATGCCGCTCGTTTCTTTGAGAAGCCGGGCGACGCGGGCCGGGGCAAACGAGCCTTTGAGAACGATGGCTGCGCCGGTTGCCACAGTCTGCCGGTAACCCAATGGCAAGGACTCACCGACCCCATCGCGTTGATCGAAGCCATGTGGAATCACCGCGCGCAGATGCAGGCGGCAACCGCATCCAAGGGCGTTCCGCTGCCGCAATTGAGCGCGCAGGAACTTACCGACATGCTGGTGTATCTCAGGAATCAACCCGCCACGCGCGATCGATTCGGCACATTTCGCATCGGAGCCGAAGGCGGCGGCGAGAGCGTATTTCAATCGGCCGGCTGCGCCAAGTGCCATCAAACGGTGGAGGCTCTGGCCGCGCGAGTGCAAGGCCAAACGCTCACTGAAATCGCGGCCGAGATGTGGAACCACGCGCCACGTATGGCGGCGGCCGGAGCGCCCAGTGTGGAGCTTGCTCCCGGGCAAATGCGTGAATTGATCACATCCTTTTGGGCTTCGAAATTCTTCCAGGACGCAGGCCGTCCCAGCTTGGGCAGCCGGGTATTTGCTAGTAAGAACTGCGCCGCCTGCCACAACGACGCTTCGTCCGGCGCGCCCCACTTGCCCATCGCGGGCCGTGAGTTCAGCAGCGCCGCCATGGTCTCGGTTCTCTGGCGTCACGGACCGCGCATGCTGGAACAAATGAAATCGAAGAACCTGGCATGGCCGCGCTTCGACGGCGCGCAGATGGCCGACCTGATTGCCTACTTGAACACCAAGCCATGAACAAACGCCCCATTCTCGTTCTTCTCACCGCCAGTTGGATCAGCATGCTGGGCGCGGCGCTGGTTACGTTGGCTGGGTTTTCGTGGCTGTTCGTGCTGCCGTTGAACATCACAGGCCGCGTCAACAATCCCTACATCGGGCTACTGGTCTTCATTGCGATTCCCATCGTCTTCTTTGCCGGATTGGCGCTCATCCCCATTGGCATCGCGCTGGCGAAGCGCAAAGTGGTTGACCATCTGAACGAGGTCGAAGACCGGAGAGTGGCTTGGCGTCGCGTGGGAATTTTCTTCGCCGTGATGACGGTTGCGAACGTTGTGATCGCCAGCCAGTTGAGCTATCGCGCCGTGAAACACATGGACACTGTCCAGTTTTGCGGCCAAACGTGCCACGTGATGAAGCCCGAATTCACCGCTCACGCCGCCATGGCGCCCCATCAGGCCGTGGCTTGCGCGGAATGCCACATCGCTCCGGGAGCTACCGGATTTCTGCAAGCAAAAATGAACGGAACTCACCAATTAATCGGCGTCTTGCTCAACAACTACCCGCGGCCCATCGAGTCCGCCCTGGAGAACAACAAACTGGTCTCTTCGGCCGAAACTTGCGAACAGTGCCACACGCGCGCGAAAACGATCTCGCCTCGCCTTCGCGTCATTCCTTCTTACAAAGACGACGAAGCCAACACCCGCACCACCACCGTCCTGCTCATGCATATCGGCGGAGGAACTGGTGCGGGCATTCACGGCGCGCACCTGGGGCCGGGCGTTCGCATCCGCTACGCGGCCGCCGACAAGACGCGTCAGATCATTCCTTGGGTGGAATACACGAATACGCAGAGCGGCGTTTCCCGAGCGTATCTCGCGATGGGCACGACCGCCGATGCCGTGGGCTCGCTTCCCATTTTCGAAATGCAATGCGTGGATTGCCACAATCGCGCGTCGCATGCTTTCGAAACGGCGGATAGCGCCGTGAATCAAGCCATGGCGAACGGCCAGGTCGCCGCAACGCTCCCCTACATTAAGAAGCAGTCGCTCGCACTGTTGAATGCCTCTTACACCAGTGATGACGAAGCCGCGCAAAAGATCCCTGCTGCTTTGAGCACGTTCTATATGCAGAAATATCCGGACGCCGCGGTCAAGCAGAGTCCCGCTATCCAGGCGGCTGGGCAGGCGCTGGCGGCCATCTATCAACGCAACGTGTTCCCGGATCTCAAAGTCACTTGGGGCACTTATCGGAATAATCTCGGTCACACTGACGATCCTGGATGTTTCCGCTGCCACGACGAAGCGCACCTTGCGGCCGACAAAAAGACCATCACACAGGATTGCAATGCCTGCCACCAGGCCGTGGCGATGGACGAACCGTCACCTGATATCCTGAAGACGCTCGAATTAACTACGACCAAAAACCAATAGGACCAAAATCAATAGGAGATGATCAATGCGCTCTAGATTCATTGTTTTCGCCCTCGCCGCCGCTTCGGTGACGTCCATTCAGGCTGCCGACTCCGCCGCCGGCAAAGCCGTCTACGACAAATCCTGCAAATCCTGCCATGGCCCGGACGGGGCCGGGAACCCCGCCATTGCCAAAATGATGAAGGTGGATATGAAGGACCTGAAGTCCGCCGACGTTCAAGGCATGAGCGACGACGACCTGAAGAAAGTAATCACCGATGGCAAAGGCAAGATGAAGCCGATCGCTAGCGCTTCTGCTTCCGCCGCCGACGTAGTCGCTTACATTCGCACCTGGAAGAAATAAGCGCTACCGTCCGGCGAACGATCCATCATTTCGTCGCCCACTTCCAGTTTCGGATCTCTGGTTTATCCTGACCCTCGGTATCGGCATAATCGATGCTTTCGATGATCTGCGCTTTTAGCCACTCTTTAAGGTGGGCGCAAGGCGCCTGCAGCTTCGGGACGCGATCGATAACGTCGATCGCCAGGTCGTAACGATCCACCTGGTTGCGGATCGCCAGTTCCAGCGGAGTATTGATGTTCCCCTTTTCCTTGTAGCCGCGCACATGAATGTTGGCGTGGTTCGTTCTTCGATACGTGAACTTGTGGATCAGCCATGGATATCCATGGAAATTGAATATCACGGGTTTGTCCTTAGTGAAGAGCGAGTCGAAGTCGCGATCGCACAGCCCGTGCGGATGTTCGCTGTCCGGCTGCAGACGATACAGGTCCACCACATTGACGAAGCGGATCTTCAAGTCCGGAACGTTCTCGCGAAGAATCGCAACGGCGGCCAGGGCCTCCTGCGTCAGGATGTCGCCCGCGCTTGCCACAACAACATCCGGCTCTTCGCCGGCATCGTTGCTGGCCCACTCCCAGATGCCGATTCCCTTCGTGCAATGGGTGATTGCGGCATCCATATCGAGATAGACCAGGTGCGGCTGCTTGTCCGAAACAATGACGTTAACGTAGTCTTCGCTCCGCAGGCAATGGTCCGCCACGCTGAGCAGACAGTTCGCGTCGGGCGGAAGGTAGATGCGCGTAATATCGGCGCTCTTATTGCTGACCACATCCAAAAATCCGGGATCCTGGTGGGTGAATCCATTATGATCCTGCCGCCAGACCAGCGACGAGATCAGAAGATTGAGCGACGAGATGGGTGCTCGCCACTTCAGTTCGAGCTTCGACTTTTCCAGCCATTTCGCGTGCTGGTTGTACATCGAATCGATGATGTGAACGAAGGATTCATAAGTGTTGAGAAGCCCATGGCGGCCAGTCAGAAGATAACCCTCCAGCCAGCCCTCTAAGGTGTGCTCGCTGAGCATCTCCATCACGCGGCCGTCCGGAGCTATGTCGGTGCCGTCNNATGCATTCTCGTCCGGGCTGAACACACGAAAGTTGGTCATGTTGCGGCGCATTACATCGCGCAGAAACTTGCCGAGAGTTTCGGTGGGTGATGTCTCCTTCGTTCCGGGATGCTCGATGGAGATGGCATAATCGC
>PKZC01000056.1:0-18992 GCA_003132905.1 Bryobacterales bacterium
CTGGAGGACGGCGCTTTCCAACTGACGATAATAGCCGAGTTTTGAGCGCGCGCACTCCGATGGGCAGCTAACTATCCCGCTGTTTTCCTGGCAGGTGTGATAGCCTTGCTCGGCACCACCGAGAAGAACTCGATGAAGCGCTTCTTCGGCTCGGGCGCGGCTATGGCCTTCGATTCCAGCATGCACTGCGCTAGTGAAGTGAACTGCCGGCCAAGTTCGCTGCCGGAATCCACCCAGCGGCCCGCCGTCATGGCGCGTTGGACGCCTTGATAGTCGTTCGGAAAGGTCATGTAGATCGGAACGCCCAGCAGTTGCTCGATCTGCTGCGGAGAGATCAGCGAACGTTTCGGGCAGCGGTTCAGAATTACGCTGACGCGCTCTCCCAGGTCCAGCTGTTTCAGGTAAAGGTACTTCTCGCGCGCCAGGTGCAGCGATGGGATCTCGGGGGTACACACTAGAAAAATACGTTTCGATTCGTGCATGATCTCGAGCGAATACCGCTCCAGATTGCCCGACATGTCAAAGCACAGCGACGTGTAGTTCCGCCGCATGAACTCCATCAGATGGCGGATCTGCGCCGGGTCGATACGGAAATCCGGATTGAGCTTGCCCGCGTGCAGCACGTCGAGTTTGTCTACCGTGCTCACCATCGTCGGCCACAAACTTTCGTCCATCTCCAGCGCGTGCTCGGCTGCATCGGTGACGCAATAGGCGCTGTCCAGCTTCAGCAGGAACCGCACCATGCCCGAATTCAGATCGAAATCGGATAGCAGCACCGATGAATCTGCGATGCGCGACATGGCCACCGCGGTGTTCATCGCTACCGTGGATGTTCCTACGCCCGCCTTGGACGGAAGGAAACTATAAACCTGATTCGTCGCCTCAATAGCGGGTGGCCGCGCCTGCACCGCGTCTTTGATTCGTACTAAGGCGTCCACCAGAGTCTGGCGATCGAAGGGCAGCGATGCAAACTCGCGAATGCCCGCCCGCATTACTTCCAGCAGTATCTGCGGATCCACAAACCGGCTCACTGCAACAATCTGAACCCCCGGCGTGTTCTTCTCTACCTCGCGCGCGATCTCCATCGCCTTGGCAGTCGATTCGGTGCTGACGAAAATCACTTGCGGCGCGTGCGCACGTAGAAAACGCAGCAGTTCAAGCCCGTTCGGATAGCGGTCCAGAGTTCTCGTGATGCTCGCGATCCCGATCTCTGTGAGTATCGCCTCTAGTCTTTCGTTTAGATCCACATCCGGACAGATAATTATGCCTCTAAGCATCGCGTGAAACTCCTACTTGTAGCCTAAGGCTCAAACACGGTATCAACAATTGGTTTGTGGTACTAGTTTTCTTCCGGCATCACCTTAGCGAAAGCGGCAAATGCTGGCGAACCTAAGGTGAACAACCGAGGGCGGCTGTAAATTTGTACGAGGTTACCCCGTGCTCCATCTATTCCCGTGCTCCATCTATTATGGAGAGATGAGGTTCCTCCTCGCCGCCTGCTTGGCGGCGTGCGCGGCATTGTTCGCACCGATCATGTCCGCGCAGATTATCCCGTTCGAATCCAACGGGCTGCTTTACAAAACGCTCACCAAGGGCGGCGTCACGGTGATGTTTGCTTACCTCCCGGCCCACTTGAAGGAATATTCCATCATGCAGGTCTCGATCGCCAACGGCTCGCCTATCTCCTGGACCGTGAAGCCGGAGGACTTCAGCTATCGCCAACCGGACGGAACCGTGGGGCAAGCCTCACCCGCGCTGGCCGTCGTCAATAATCTGCTCGCCAAAGCCGGCCGCCACGACGTCATCAAGCTGGTTACCACTTACGAGCGCGGCGTTTACGGCAACGAGCACATGCAGACTACCAACGGGTATGAATCGCGCCGTCAAAGCGCTCTGGCCGAAGGCATCTCGGCGCGGCTGAAAGCGGGCGCAGCTGCTTCGGCTCTGGCCCTGGTCCCCACCAAGCTTGCCTCGGGAGAATCCACCGACGGCGCCATTTTCTTCCCCAGCAACGGCCATCTGCTAGGCGCGGGGACGCTCGTGGTTCATACCGGCGGAGAAATCTTCGAATTTCCCTCCGATGGCGAGCCGGCCAAATAGGGGTCTGAGTGGAGCGCGGCCGCCTGCCGTTAGCGCCTCACAAATCTTCCAGTTCCCGCCGCGCCCGGTCTAGAATATCTTCCACTCGCGCCCTCTTCGCTGGGTCGCGCGTAGCGTTTTTCATCGCGCGAATAGTCGCTTTCATCATCGGACCCAGCGCGCTCTGTCCGATCCACTGCCCCCAGTCGCCCCAGTCTGAAGTCCGCTGCCAGATGTTGTCCGCCGTCGCGCTCTCGCGCTGCAGCTCCTGTTTCCCCAAATCGGTGAGCTGGTACACCCGCTTGCCATCCTTCGTCTCAGAGATGATCATCCCCTCATCTTCCGATTGCTGCAGCGACGGGTACATCGTGCCCGCGCTCACCCGATAGCTCCCACCCGATCTTGATTCCAGCTCCTTCATCAGGTCATAACCGTGTCTCGGCTTATCGGAAAGCAATGACAGGATCGCAATCCGAACCTCTCCCGTGCCAAAAAAACGTCCGCGCGGGCCCCACGGTGGAATATAAGCCCAGCTTCTTCCCCAATCACCGGAACCGTGTCGCATACCAGGCCTCCTTTCATTCGATATATCGAAAGCGCTATCTTTCGACGTATATCGACAAAACAATCGTACGCTATATCTTTCGATATAACAAGCAGCCTTTGACCCATCAGGTACAATGGGATCGGAGCCATGCTCCTGTGGAAAAAGCGCATCGTTTTGCCGCCTCCGCACATCAAAAAAATGCGCCACGCGGGCACAAAAGTAGCCCTGATGCGCACCCGGCCCGGCCCACGTAACCAAAAGGGCCAGTAACGAGCCTTGGATGAACCGTCGCCTAGTCTTTAGGAGTTTCCTGCCCAGTGTGGATCGTTAATATAGCGCTGAAGCGCCCCTACACCTTTATCGTGATGGCGCTTCTGATCCTGCTCGTTAGCCCGCTGGTCATCATGCGGACGCCCACCGACATTTTTCCGAATGTCGACATCCCCGTGATCGCCGCACTCTGGAACTACAGTGGCCTGAGCGCCGAGGAGATGGAGGAACGCGTCGCATCCCCCTACGAGCGTTCGCTCACCACCGTCGTCACCGACATCGATCACATCGAATCGCAAACCGTCAACGGCCGCAGCATCACCAAGGTCTATTTCCATCCGGGCACCCGCGCCGACATGGCGATGGCACAGATGACCGCCGTCGCTCAAAACTCGATCCATCAGATGCCGCCGGGCTCCCAGTCGCCGTACATGCTGGTGTACAGCGCCTCCAGCGTCCCCATCCTTCAATTGGCGCTATCCGGCCAAGGGCTTTCCGAGCAGCAGCTTTTCGATTACGCCGCCAACTTCATCCGGACGCAGCTCGCCACCGTGCAGGGCGCGGCCATCCCGTGGCCCTATGGCGGAAAGCAGCGACAGGTGATGATCGATCTGCAACCCGCCTTGCTCCAATCGAAAGGTCTATCGCCAGCCGACCTTGTAAATGCGATCAACACTCAGAACCTGATCTTGCCCACCGGCACTTCCAAAATCGGCCAATTCGAATATGACATCGGTCTTAACGCCAGCCCGGAGACGGTGCAGGAGCTCAACGATCTTCCAGTGAAGGCCGTTGGCAATAGCACCATTTATGTGCACGACGTGGCGCACGTGCGCGATGGCTTCTCGCCGCAAACCAATATCGTGCGCCGCGATGGGCAGCGCAGCGCCCTGCTCAGCATTCTGAAAGTGGGCGACACCTCTACGCTCGACATCGTCAAGCAGGTGCGCGGCATGTTGCCCCAGATTGCCACCACGCTTCCGCCTCAGCTCAAGATTGAGCCGATCTCCGATCAGTCGTTATTCGTCCGCGCCGCCATCAGTGGAGTGATTCGCGAGGCCATCATCGCTGCCTGTCTCACCGCCATCATGATCCTGCTTTTCCTGGGAAGCTGGCGCAGCACGCTGATCATCGCGATCTCGATTCCGTTATCGATCCTGTGCTCCATCTGCGTGCTGAGCGCACTGGGCGAAACCATCAACATCATGACGCTGGGTGGCTTGGCTTTGGCGGTCGGCATCCTGGTCGACGACGCTACTGTCACCATTGAAAATATCGACCGCAATTTCGACGAAGGCAAAGACTTACATACCGGCATTCTGGACGGCGCGGCTCAAATTGCCGTTCCGGCGCTGGTTTCCACGCTTTGCATTTGCATCGTCTTCATCCCCATGTTCTTCCTTACGGGCGTCGCGCGCTACCTCTTCGTCCCTCTGGCGGAAGCCGTGGTGTTCGCGATGCTGGCGTCGTACGTTTTGTCGCGCACCCTGGTTCCGACGCTCGCCATGTACTTGCTCAAGGTTCACGGGCATCATGCCACCGAGCCGAAGTCATGGAATATCGCGGCGCGTTTCCAGCGGGCCTTCGAGCGTGGCTTTGAAGCGGCGCGCATGGGTTATCTCCGGATGCTGGAAACCTGCATCCGCGGTCGTCGAGTTTTCGTTCCTGTGTTCCTCGGCCTCTGCGCCGCTGCATTTCTGCTGATCCCCTGGCTTGGGCGCGATTTCTTCCCCGTAACCGACGCCGGTCAGTTCAACCTGCACTTCCGCGCCAAGACCGGCACTCGGATCGAGGAAACTGCACGCCTGGGCGACCTGATTGAAACCTCCATGCGCGAGACCATTCCTGAATCGGAACTGGCCAGCATCATCGACAATATCGGTCTGCCCTATAGCTCCATCAATACCGCCTACAGCAACTCGGCGCCGATCGGAACTATGGATGCCGATGTGATGGTCACGCTGAAGCCCGGCCATCGTCCGTCGGATTTTTACGTCCATGAGCTGCGCCAAAAACTGCCGCGCGAGTTTCCGGGCGTGGCTTTCTATTTCCTTCCGGCCGACATCGTCAGCCAGATCCTAAACTTCGGCCTTCCTGCGCCCATCGACATTCAGGTCTCTGGTCCGAACCTGAACGCCAACCACATCTTCGCCACCAACCTTCTGGGCCAGCTGCGCACTGTTCCAGGCGCCGTAGATCTGCGCGTCCACCAGCTTTTCGACTTGCCGCGAATTCAAGTGAATGTCGACCGCACCAAGGCCATTGAAAGCGGATATTCGCCGCTCGATGTTGCCAATAGCTTGCTGATTTCCCTCAGCGGAAGTTCTCAAACCCAGCCATCTTATTGGCTCGATCCCAAGAGCGGAGTCACCTACAACCTGGTGGCCCAAACCCCGCAATACGACATGACGTCCATCGGCGATCTGAACAACGTACCCATCACCAGCGATGGCGTGCATCGCCCCGAAATCATGGGCGACGTGGTGAGCACCAGCCGAAGAGCCGAAATGGCGGTGGTTTCGCACTACAACCTGCAGCGCGCCATCGACATCTTCGGCAACGTGCAGGATCGCGACCTGGGCGGCGTCGCCACCGACATCGATCGCATTGTCGCCAAGGCCCGCGAAAAGCTGCCGCGCGGATCTCAGTTGATCGTCCGCGGGCAGATCGACACCATGCAGTCATCGTTCCGCGGCCTGCTCGGCGGCTTGGTTCTTTCCATCATCCTGGTCTACTTTCTCATCGTGATTAACTTTCAGTCCTGGCTCGATCCATTCATCATCATCACCGCGCTTCCCGCCGCCATGGCCGGAATCGTAATCTTTCTCTTTATCTCGCGCACCACGCTGAGTGTCCCCGCGATGATGGGCGCCATCATGAGCGTGGGCGTGGCCACTGCCAACAGCATTCTGGTGATCAGCTTCGCCAAGGACCATTTGCAGTTGGAGGGCGATCCGACGCGTGCCGCTCTGGAGGCTGGCTTTACACGTTTTCGCCCCGTTCTCATGACCGCCCTTGCCATGATCATCGGAATGATCCCGATGGCCCTGGGCTTGGGTGAAGGCGGTGAACAAAACGCCCCGCTTGGACGGGCCGTGATCGGCGGGTTGATTTGCGCCACCATTGCTACCTTATTTTTTGTACCCACAGTATTCAGCATGTTGCATAAAAAGCGAGCGATTACCGATGTTAGATAGTGAGCCTATGCTCGAGACCCCCATCTCCTATAAGCACGCCGGCCAGCCGCAGCCCAGCCGCCCCCCCTCGGGTCCGCGAACACTGCGCGTGGTACTTTTTCTAGTGCTGGCCGTCCTGATTGTGGCTGGCATCGTTTTCTGGGGCATCAACGCTCGCATCCAGACGGCGTCGGCGGTAAAGGAAACCACGCGGGAACTCGCCATTCCAGCCGTCGCCATCATTCATCCCAAGCCGGGCGTCATGAAGGACGAAGTGGTGCTGCCGGGCAACATTCAAGCGTTTACAGACTCACCGATCTATGCGCGATCGAGCGGCTACTTGAAGCAATGGAACGTCGACATCGGCGGACACGTGAAAGCCGGCCAGGTATTGGCCACCATCGAGGCGCCGGAGCTCGATCAGCAGGTCCAGCAGGCCAAAGCCACCATCCAACAAACCCAGGCCTCGCTCGATCAGGCCATCGCGAATCAACAGCAAGGCAAGGCCAACGAGGAGATTGCGCGCGTCACCGCCCAGCGCTGGCAGAATCTGGTGACGAAAGGCGCGGTGTCCAAGCAGGAGAACGATCAGTATCAGGCGCAGTACCAGGCCCAAGTGGCCAATCTCAATGCACTGGAACAAGCCATTGCGGCCGCGCGCAGCAACATCGCCGTGGCTGAAGCCAATCTCGGCCGGCTGCAGGAGATGCAGAACTACGAAACCGTAAAGGCCCCATTCGACGGTGTTATTACGGCTCGCAACGTCGACGTCGGTGCGCTCATTAATGCCGGGAACGGCGGCGCGGCCCAGGAACTTTTCCACCTGGCATCCACTGCGAAACTTCGCGTCTACGTGAATGTCCCGCAGGCCGATTCGCGCGCAGCTATCCCCGGCATCAAATCCTACCTCACGCTATCGGAATTTCCCGGCCGCCATTTTCCCGGCGAGCTGGTCCGCACCGCCGGCGCCATCGATACTGCCACCAGAACCCTGTTGACCGAAGTGGATGTCGATAACGCGTCCGGCGAGCTTCGCCCCGGCGCTTATGCCGAAGTGCATCTTACGATCCCCGAAGGTTCGCGCTCACTCATTCTGCCCGTCAGTGCGCTGATCTTCCGCAGCGAAGGCCTGCGCGTCGGCGTGGTTCGCGACGGCAATAAAGCCGAATTGGTTCCGGTGATCCTGGGCAAGGATTACGGCAATGAAGTCGAAGTGGTCTCTGGCATCGGCGAAAACGATCAGGTAATTTCCAATCCGCCCGACTCGCTGTCAAGCGGCTCGACGGTTCAAGTCGTCAATTCCTCCGACGTCCGATGATCTGTGTGCTACGTTAGGATCGTGGCCGACCCAAAAGTAGCGGTGGACGCCGAAACTCTAGCCGCTATTGACCGTGGGATCAAAGACGTTGACGAAGGCCGTACCGTCTCCCTCGACGAGGTCCGGAAACTGATCCCTCAGTGGATTTCCAAGTTCGAATCGCAGAAGCCGCGCTAGCGGATTCGAGTCCACCCACGGGTTCACCGCCAATATTGATTCAGGCGCCCAATGTCATTGAGGTCCTGCACTTTTGGCACGCCGGTAGAGATCGAGTACTCTAACGAACACGGCTAAGCCCGTGCTTCAATACTTCAATAAAGGATCGAGGGCAGAAACGCGCCCCTCGGTTCGTTGTACAGGCCCAGCGACATCAAAGTCATGGGTTCCACCACACGCAGACCGTTGGCCAGGCACCACCGGAAGAGTTCACCGTTGCGCGAGGGCACCAATATCCCGGGGCCGCCAAATCCGTCCGAAGCCGCGATCATCGCCTGGAGATCCGGATTGGTTTCCGCCACCGCATGCCCGGAAAACGCAAGCGAACTGGCATATCCAGTAACGCGGCCCTCACGTTCGACAACGGTCGCCGTGCCTTGCTGAATCGCATCGGCGAGTTCGCCGCCGCGGTGATGCCCATGGACGCGCAGCGCCACTTCGTTGCAAGCTTCCAGATCCGAAAGCTGCGCCGCGCGGACCTTGAATCCGTCAAAAGTTTTCTGGATAGCCGGTCCTTGAAACACGGACAACGGCTCGCGAANNGATTGGTCCGACGCCCGCGATAGCGTCGCGTTCGTCCAGGCAGTTGCTTCCAACAATTCGGCCGTCGGCTTCGGCCACCACGCAGTAGAAGCCGGAGTGCGAAAACACGCTGGTCAACAATCCCACGCCCCGGGCCGGCTCTGGAACATCGGGCGGGAAATTATGATCGGTATTGATCTTGTGAAATGCTTCGTAGCAGATTTGCCCGCACGTAGCCGCATCCTCGGGCGTGGCTCGGCGAACGGTAACCGCGGTGCGGCTGGGAGCTGCAGTCGACATAGACCTCCGAATTTGCGTTTAAGTTTAAAGCTTCAGGAGCGCGCGCAGCCGTTTGGTCTGCACTCGGCTGACAGGCACTTCGGTTTGCTTCTTGTCATCCATGCGGAGTTGGAAGCTCGACTTGAACCACGGAATCACTTCCTTGATGCGATGAATATTCACCAGAAACGACCGGTGAACGCGCCAGAACGTGTCGGGATCCAGATTCGATTGCAGCTCTTCAATCGTGCGGTAATTCGATTCGCCTTCCACGTTGGTGGCCACCACGGTGATGAGCCCGTCGTCTATAGTGGCGTAAACCACGTCCTGCGCGTCGACGATGAAGTTGCGGTTGTTGTTCTTCACCAGCAGCTTGGTACGCTGCGTGGAAGCCTTCAAGGGCATGAGCTCGGGCTGCGGCGTGGCCTTCGATTTCTCCGAAACGGCTTTGCGCGCCCGCTCCACGGCCATCATCAAGCGGTCTTTTTCGATGGGCTTCAGCAAGTAATCCAGCGCTTCCCAGCGGAAGGCCTGGATGGCATATTGATCGTACGCTGTAGCCAGAATGAAATGCGGCAGCGGAATGTTTTTCTCCCGCAGATTCTGGATCACACCGAAGCCGTCCAGCCCGGGCATCTGTACGTCCAGGAACACTACGTCGGGCTCCAGGTTCTCGATGAGCTTAACCGCCTCAAGCCCGTTGCGGCCCGTAGCCAGGATCTCGACGTCGGGGAACTCCTTGAGCAGATAGGACAATTCCTCGCGCGCCAGTTGCTCATCGTCGATCAAAATGGCGGAGAGGGTGCTGGTCGCGCGCTCAGTCATCAGACATTAGTATAGCCCAGCATTTTGGTGCCAAAAGTCGCGCGCTTTGCCATAAAATGTTAGAATACCGAAGGATAGGCGTCGGCAGCCCTGTTCGAGGGTACATTTGAGCATCCTCGTACCACTCAAGGAGATACGCAGTTGTCCACCATAGGAAATACCAGGATTGCGCCCGCGGAAGGTAAGCTGGGGGTCCTGATCCCTGGCATTGGTGCCGTGAGCACCACGTTTATGGCGGGAGTGGAAGCGGTAAAACGCGGCCTCGGCCAGCCCATTGGATCGCTCACTCAGCTGGGGAGCGTTCGCCTGGGAAAGCGCACCGAAGGACGCAGCCCCTACATCAAAGATTTTGTTCCCCTGGCCAGCCTGAACGATCTGGTTTTTGGCGGATGGGATATCTTCAACGACACGGCCTACGAATCGGCGGCCCACGCTGCCGTGTTGGACGCGCCGCTACTCGAAAAGGTCCGTGAGCCGCTGAGCGCTATTAAGCCCATGCCGGCGGTGTTCGATCAGGAATATGTGCGGCGTCTGAACGGCCCGAACGTGAAACAGGCCGGCTCAAAGATGGATAAAGCGGAAATGCTGATGGAAGACATCCGGCAATTTCGCGCCACCAACAACGTGGAACGGGTGGTCATGATCTGGTGCGGGTCCACCGAAGTGTTTCACAAGCCGGGAGCCGTGCACCAAACCCTGAAGGATTTCGAGTGCGGCTTGCAGAAGAACGATCCCGACATCGCACCTAGCCAGATTTACGCCTATGCCGCATTGAAGAGCGGAGTGCCGTACGCCAATGGCGCGCCGAATCTGACCATCGACATGCCGGCCATGCAGGAATTGGCTCGCGAACGCCAGATGCCAATCTGCGGCAAAGATTTCAAGACTGGCCAGACATTCATGAAGACCCTGATTGCGCCGGGTCTGAAAGCCCGCATGCTCGGTATGTCGGGCTGGTTCTCCACCAACATCCTGGGGAATCGCGACGGCGAAGTGCTGGAAGATCCGGGCTCGTTCAAGTCTAAAGAAGAGACCAAGTTGAGCGTGCTCCAGCAGATCCTGCAGCCCGAACTGTACCCGCTACTTTATAAAGACCTGTATCACGCGGTTCGCATCAATTACTATCCGCCCCGTGGCGACGCCAAGGAAGGCTGGGANNTCGACATCTTCGGATGGCTCGGTTATCCCATGCAAATCAAGATTAACTTCCTGTGCCGCGATTCCATCCTGGCCGCTCCTCTGGTGTTGGATCTCGTTCTTTTCATGGATCTGGCGCAGCGGGCCGGCATGAAAGGCATCCAAGAGTGGTTGTCCTTCTACTTCAAAGCTCCTATGACGGCTCCCGGATTATATCCGGAGCACGACATTTTCATCCAGTTAATGAAGTTGAAGAACACCCTGCGTTGGATGCGCGGAGAGGATCTGATTACACACCTTGGGCTCGAGTACTACGACTAACGGATCCAAGCGCCAGGACCCGGCTAAGCGAAGAGTGCTGGTGATCGGCGGGACTCTGTTCATCGGCCAGGCGCTGGTGAAGCAATTGCTTCACGCCGGACATGAGGTCGCGGTCCTGCATCGCAAGCCCCGCCACAAGCTGGGGAAAAAAGTTGTCAATATTGTCGCCGACCGCAACGATCCGGACTCCGTAAAGCGGGCCCTGACGGGTAAGAACTTCGACGTAGTCTACGATAACGTGTACGACTGGGAGCATGGCACCACGGCCTCGCAGGTGGAAGCCACGGCGCGGGCCTGCGGAAACAATCTGCATCGCTACGTTTTCATGTCGAGCGTGGGCGCGTACGGCGACGGCCTGAATCATCATGAAGGCGATGCGCTGGCGCCGGACGATCATCCCGACCCTTACGTCCGCAACAAGGCCATGAGCGAGCGGGCGCTGTTCCGCATGCGGCAGCGCAACGGATTTCCGGTAGTGACTTTGCGTCCTCCGTTTGTCTATGGCCCGGGGAATCCGTTCTACCGTGAAGCTTTCTTTTGGGACCGCTTAAGAGATGGACGTCCGCTGATCCTGCCCGGCGATGGACGGCGGCTCATGCAATTCGTTCACATCGAAGATCTGGTGGCCGCGTGCGTGAAAGTGATCGATACTCCAGATATTGACGGCCACGCGTTCAACATCGCAAATCCGCGACCGTTGACGCAGGTGGAAGCCGTAGAGGCGTTCGCACGCGCCGTGGGGAAAGAGCCGACCTTCGTGCGTTTGCCACGCGAGCGGATTCTGCGCTCGGGCGGCCATCCCATGGGCCCGAAGATGTATTTCGGATTCTATTTCGATCTGCCGGCAATCACGGTGGTGGTGAACAAAGCGCAGCGCATCTTGAAATTCAAACCAGTGGACTTCAACGCCGGATTGAAGGAAACCTATCGCTGGTACGTGCGGCACAAGTTTCCCAAGCCCGATTATTCCTTTGAAGACGGAATCATTGCGTCGGCGCCGGCCTCGGCTTATTCCGCTCCGGTGGATTAATGGTAAGCATCCAAGAATATCTCACCACGAGTTACGAAGGGGATCGCGAGTACGTTGATGGCGAGATCCTGGAGCGTCACTCAGGTGAGCGAGCCCATAGCAGTGCCCAAGCAGCGATGGGCTTCTTACTCTTCCAACGCGAAGCCCAGGCGGGTGTCCGCACCCTAATGTCACAGCGCTTACGGGTCGGGCCGACACGTTTTCGGGTTCCGGATGTATGCGTACTCATGGCGTCCGATCCGCGTGATCCCATTGTTTCCCACCCGCCGTTTCTCTGTGTCGAGATTCTTTGCAGGGAAGACACGGTCACGCGTCTCAATGAAAAACTGGCGGATTATTTCCAGATGGGAGTGCGCTATGTCTGGGTGCTCGATCCGCTGACGCGCCGCGCGTTTTGCTACACGCCCGGGCAGATGCACGAGGTGCTGGACGGAACGCTGCGCGCTAAAGATCCAAACATCGAAGTTCCGCTCCTAGAAGTTTTCGAAGCGGAAGACTAGACGCCGCGTTCTTCGGCGCGAACCTGATTGAGACGCTCGCGCAGGCCGTCCGGAAGCGACGCTTCGATTTCCGGCGTGATTAAGCCGACCGAGTCCATATCCACGATGTGCGTTTTATCCTTGATCCGAAAACTGGTGAGCTTCATCCGCACGAGGTCAGGAACGGGCGCGAGAAGAAACCCCTCGATGGTTTTCGTGGGTTCAGAAAACCCTGGAATGGCCGACAGATCTCCCGGACGAACCTTCTCGCGAACGAAAACCAAATGCACCGCGCTTTTTGCCTTGGGATTCTCCGCGTTAACCAACATGTCGATTCCAGCTACGTGCCGGTGGCGAAAACCGAAAGTTTCGGCCGCTCTGGAGATGCGGTCCAGATCGCTACGATCGACAGCGATATCCACGTCTCTCGTAACTCGCGCTGCATCATGGTCTCGCGCGCTGACCTGGAAGAAAACGGCCAATCCTCCGATCACACGATATTCGATTCCCGCACCTGCTAAAGCGGTATGCAGACGTTCCAAGAGCGTAAACAACTGTTCCACATGGATATCCAGCGCTTTCGCAGTGATCATCTATGGCTGTCTTGATTCTTGCATAAGCGCGTCGCGCGCCGCTTTGGCCGTGTTGCAGTGGATGGTCACGGTATCGTTGGTGTCGCGGGCGTAGCCGCCGGCCAGCACCACGGCCACTGGGACAGATTGAGCCAGCGCGGTTTCGAACACCAGCAAGTCGCGGCGCTTGAGTCCCTCGATGGTCAGCGCCAGGCCGCCGAGCTGGTCTTCGCGATAGGGATCGGCCCCGGCCACATAGATCACCAAATCCGGTGCGAAGCTCATGGCGACTTTCAGGGCGCTGGCAAGACGATCGAGGTACTCCGCGTCTTCGACGCCATCGCGAAGATCGACGTCAATCACCGACGGCGGTTTCTCGCTCGGATAGTTATTGAATTGATGAATGGAAAACGTGAGCACGCTACGGTCCCTGGCGAAGATCGCGGCCGTGCCGTTGCCATGGTGAACATCGCAATCGACGATCAGCGCTTTCCGGATAACTTGCTCGTGTTGCAGGGCGCGGATGGCGATGGCGACGTCGTGGATGGCGCAGAAACCTTCGCCATGCGAAGGAAAAGCATGATGAAACCCTCCGCCGATGTTGACTCCGATGCGATCGCGCAGCGCGTTGCGGCAGGCCAGGATGGTGCCGCCAGTGGCCAGCCAAAAGCCCTCCACCATTTCGCGGGAGTAGGGGATTTCGAGCTTGACGATTTCGGCCTCAGTCAAGGTCCCTGTCGTGAGACGCTGTACCCAGCCGGGATCGTGAACGCGCAGGACGTCGCTATCGGAGACGGGCCGTGGTTCAACGAAATCGCGGGGTTCAGCGAAACCTTCCCCGAGCAGACGATCGTGAATCAGCCGGTACTTGCGCGCGGGAAACACATGTTCGCCCAGGTTGAGATCGTAGCGGGGATGATATACGAGTTGGAACGGCAGCATGCGGCTTCGTGCCTATTAGGGCTTGGCAGCGTGCCGATATTGCTGGACCGCTACGTTGTGCTGCTCGATGGTTTCCGAAAACTGATGGCCGCCCGAACCGTCCGGCTTGGCGACAAAATACAGATAAGCGGTTTCGGCGGGCGCAAGCGCGGCTTTGATGGAAGCGACGCCGGGATTCGCAATCGGGCCAGGCGGAAGGCCCGGGTGCTTATAGGTGTTGTACGCGTTGGGGCTGTCCAGATCGGACCGGTAAATGGTCCCGCGATAGCGCTGATCGAGCAGCGCGGCATAAATAGTGGTGGGATCGCAATCGAGGGCCATTCCCTTTCGCAGCCGGTTCTCATACACGGACGCGACCACCGGGCGATCTTCCGGACGTCCCGTCTCCTTTTCGACCAACGAGGCAAGCGTCACAATATCGTTCACCGGTTTCGCATGAGCGGAAGCCTGCAGCTCGCGCCACTGCTTGCGGAATTGGTCGGTCATCATCACACAAAGCTGTTGGACGGTGGTGGAGCGGGTGATGCGATAGGTGGCGGGGAACAGATAACCCTCGAGCGTGGGCGCTTGGGACGCCAGATCCCGGATGAGCGCAGGGTTGCGGGCCGCGCGCAGGAAATCGGAAGCCTTCAGGAAATCGAAACGGCCGACGCTGGCCGCGATATCGAAGATGTTGCTGCCTTCCGGGACGACGAGCTCGTAGAAAAAGACGTCGCCGCGCGCGATGCGATTGAGGACACCGGAAGGCGAATCTGGCCGCGCGAAGCGGTATTCACCTGCTTGCAGCTTTTTAGCGGGATCGATAACCCGGAGCAGGAGGAACTGCCAGGAATATCGGATCACGCCGCTTTGCGCCAGCTGCTCGGCCATGGCTTGAGTGCTGGTTCCTTTCGGAAAATCGAGAATCACTGGATCGCGAAAACCTTGGTACGTAACGTTCAGCGACAAGTATGCCAAGCCGGCAGCAATGCCGCCCAGAATAATCACAGCCAGGAGCAGACGCTTCATGATTGGCGGGAGTCGAGGTAGCTTTCCAGTAGAATAACAGCGGCCAACCGGTCGACGGCTTTGGCGCGCTTTTCGATGCTGACGCCGCTTTCGCGCAGTACGCGCTGGGCCTGGACGGTGGTAAGGCGTTCGTCCCAGAGTTGAACCGGGATGTCAGTGGCAGCCTGTAGCCGCGCGCCGAAATCGCGAGCATGGCCGGTGCCGCGTCCTTCGCGTCCGCTCATGTGTAAGGGGTTTCCCATCAATATCAGTGTGACGTTACGGTCGGAAGCCAGTTTCGCCAGGCGGGCCAGATCCTCGCGGATATTGGTCCGTTGGAGGGTTTCCAGGCCCTGGGCGGTGACGCCGAGTTCGTCGCTGAGCGCCAGTCCAATTCGCTTTTTGCCCAAATCCAGGGCCAGGATTCTGCCGATAGTCATTAAGAATTGCAAAGAATCGAAGAACCCGGGAAAAATCGGCGAAAGCTCGCTCTCGGGGCCTGATTTCGATTGCTGTTTCTGCCGATTTCATTTCATCATAGAAGCAGGTCATAAAGAAGCCGCAGGTCATAAAGAAGCCGCAGGTCATAAAGAAGCCGCAGGTCACAAAGAAGCCACAGAAGGGGATTCCGGGGTTCGAATGTCTACCCTCACGCCGACGCCCACACCGAAGTTGCCAGTTCAACGGCAATCGCAAGCTGGCGTGACCATCCTGGCGGTGGCCGCAATTATCGCGCTGCTCTATTACGGCCGGGTATTCTTCATCACGATGGTGGTGGCGGCTACCATCGCCTTCCTGCTGGATCCGTTGTTGACGCCGTTGCTGAAGCTTCGGATGCCCCGCGCAGTAGCCAGTTTTATCGTTTGCAGCGTCGCACTGCTGGTTTTGTACTTGTTTGGACTGGGGCTCTATACGCAGGTGGCAGGTTTTGAGCAGGAGCTTCCGACGTTCAGCCAGCGGATGAACGAACTAGTGGATAACGTGGCCGCGCGCGTGGACGACGTAGAGAAACGAACCTACCAGGTGATGATCCCGAAGCGTTTTCAGGACGCACAGCCATTGCCGGGAGATCCAGCGCCCGATACAGCGCGGAGGAGGCGGGGAAGCAAGCTTGTGGAAGCGCCGCCCGTGCCCGCGCAGATTCCCGAAGTTCGCATTCATAGCGAACCGACGCCACTGCTCACGTATGTCTATGGGTACGTCCGGTCCTTCTACGACGTTTTGCTGATGGCCAGCTTCGTCCCGTTCCTGGTGTATTTCATGCTCAGCTGGCGCGACCACATGCGGCGCAGTTTTCTGTATCTGTTCAGCGGATCCGAGCGCCAGGTGGTGGGAAAAAGCTGGCAGGGAGTGGCCGACATGGTGCGGGCTTATGTGATCGGGAATTTTATTCTCGGATTGATATTGGCCACCATCAGCTGCTCGTTCTTCTTCGCCATTCGTCTTCCCTATTGGCCGCTGGTGGGACCGTTAAGCGGCTTTCTTAGTTTGGTGCCATACGTGGGTCTGCCGCTCGCTATGATCCCGGCCCTGGCGGCGGGATTGATCGTATACAACCAGCCGACAGTTTACGTGATGATTGCGGTGGTGGTAGCGGTGCTGCATCTGGTGGCGATGAATTTGCTCTATCCCAAAGTGGTGGGGTCGCGCGTGCATCTGAATCCGCTGGTGGTGACGGTGGCGCTGATGTTCTGGGGCACCATCTGGGGCGGCATTGGATTGCTGTTGGCCATTCCGATCACGGCGGGCATCAAAGCCGTCTGCGATAATGTCACCAGCCTGCATGGCTACGGCAGATTACTGGGAGATTAGCGCGCTTCGCTGCTGCTCATGAGCAAACGGCTTTTGATTTTTTTTGGCATCGGCGTGGTTGCAGTCGCAATCGCTGTAGTGGTGATCGTGACCGCCAACAAAGGATCGCATCTTGAATTGCAGGGCAAAATCCTGAAAGTGCGCACGGGAGCGCTGGGCGAAGGGAATAGCATCGCGGTGATGGATTTTCGCGTGTTGAATCCGTCGGATCTGCCTTTCACCGTACGTAACGTGGAGATCAGCCTGGAGAAGGCGAACGGAGAGATGGAAGACGGCGCCACCATATCGAAGAGCGATTTGAAGCAGCTGTTCCAATACAATCGTTTCCTGGGCGATCAATACAACGAAGGGTTGGGGTTGCAAGACGCGATTGCACCACACGCCACCGTGGATCGCATGGTGGCAGCGCACTTTGAAGTGAGCGATGAAGAACTGGAGAAAGCCAAAGCGGTGCACGTGAGTATTCAGGATATGAATGGTCCGCTGTGGGAGACCAGCCACAGCATTCACTAAGTTGCCTTCGCACCGGCTGATCATTCGTCCCGGAGGCATCGGCGATTGTATCCTTTCGCTGCCGGCCATTGAGTTCCTTCAAGCGGATTACACCGAAATCTGGGTTCCGTCTGCAATCGTGCCGCTGATTCGTTTTGCTCCTGCGCGCGCCATTGCGTCGACGGGAATCGATTTGCTGGGATTGCCGGGAGTAGACCCGCCCGCCGGTTTGCTCGCCAAGCTTCGGTCCTTCGATTCGATTGTCTCGTGGTACGGCGCGAATCGTCCGGAGTTTCGCGATTCGGTGGATTCGCTGGGATTGCCGTTTCTATTTCTGGATGCGCTGCCCGATCCGAGCGCGAAGATTCATGCGGCGGATTTTTTTCTGACGCAAGCCGGCGGCGAGGGTGTGGCTGTGCCGCGAATCCGGTGCGAGCCGCGGGTTGCGGGTAACTTCGCAGTGATCCATCCGTTTTCAGGCAGCGCGCGAAAGAATTGGCCGCTGGAGCGGTTTCGCGAAGTGGCGGCGGGGCTGTCGATTCCGGTGCGATGGTGCGCCGGCCCCGAGGAAGCGATCGAGAATGCGGTGCGGTTCGAAAATTTGTATGAACTGGCGTGCTGGCTTGCGACCGCGCGCGTCTACATCGGCAACGATTCTGGAATCACGCATCTTGGAGCAGCAGTAGGGACGCCGGTGGTAGCGATCTTCGGGCCAACCGATCCGGCAGTATGGGCGCCAAGAGGGGAAAGAGTGTCGGTGGCAAGTGGAAAGTTGGAAGAGATCATGATCGATCAGGTGTTAGGTTTAGTCCAGGCGTTTGCGGAAACGCAATGAGCTGAGCGTAAGAATGACAACGCCGAAGATTGCCAGGGCGAGCATTTGCGGCCACAGGACCGAGACGCCGCTGCCTTTCAGGAACAGGCCGCGGACGATCTCCATGAAATACCGCACGGGATTGAGGAGCGTCAGATATTGNNCGGACGGGATTCAGGAAGGTGAGGTATTGGACCGCGTCCGGCATGTTGTGGATGGGGAAGGCGAAGCCGCTGAGCAGGAAACAGGGCTGGAAGAACAGGAACGTGGTCATCATGGCCTGTTGCTGCGTCTGCGAAATAGTGGAGATGAAGATGCCCGCGCCCAGGGATGTCATCAGGAAAAGGATCGCGCTGAAAAAGAGCAAAAGCGCGCTGCCGCGGAATGGGACGTGGAAAAGCAGCAGGGCGGCGACGATGACAAGAACGGTGTCGACTAAGCCCACTAAGGCGAACGGCAGTGTTTTGCCGAGCATCAGTTCGAACGGACGAATCGGCGTGACCATCAGTTGCTCCATGGTTCCGATTTCTTTTTCGCGAACGATGGCCATGGCAGTGAGCATGAGCGTGATCAGCATGATGATGTTCACCACGATGCCCGGGACAAAATAATTGCGGCTGAGCAGGTCTGGATTGAACCAGACACGGCTTTGCATTTTAAGCTGCGGCACGTGAAAGGAAACGGGCGCGGGGACTTGGCGCGCGGAGAGCAGATCGCGATTTCGTTGTTGCATCACTTCGGAAGCAAAACTGGTGATGATGGATGACGCATAGCTGGAGACGATGGACGCGGTGTTGGAATTACTGCCGTTGATGAGGACCTGCACTGAGGTATTGCGGCCGCGATCGAGGTCGCGCTCGAAGCCGGGAAGCACGCGCACCACAAGGTCGGCACGGTTGGAATCGAGCATCTGCTGAACTTCGCGATCGTTGGTCGGCGTGGCCACTAACTCGAAGCGCCCGGAGCCTTGGAACGCGGCGAGCAATTCGCGGCTCTGATAAGACCGATCGCCATCCATCCACGCCATAGTGGCGTGATCGACGTCGAGATTCACGGCGAAACCGAATACGAACAGTTGGACCAGCGGCGGGATGAAAAGCATGCTGCGCATGCGGGGCTCGCGGAAAGCCTGCCGGAATTCTTTGCGGATGATGCAGAGCAATCGTTCTCGCAT
>PKZC01000056.1:19001-20506 GCA_003132905.1 Bryobacterales bacterium
ACGCCGTTCAAGATGGTGACGAAGTAGCGCGCCGGCACGATGTAACTGACCAGCTGGATGATCTTAGGCATGTTGTGAATGGAATAAATGAATCCGGAAAGCAGGTAGCCGGGAAGGAATGAGCTGAGCATTCCCATCTGAAAGGCCATCAACTGCGATCGCGCGCTGGCGGAGAGAAAAATGCCCCACGAGAGCGCGCCGAACAGGAACAGGCAACTGGTGAAAAGCAGAAACCAGGCGTTGCCGCGAAACGGAACTTGAAAGATGAAGACGCCGACTACGATAGAGATCGCCATGTCGGCGAGGCCGAGCGCGAAATAGGCTAACAATTTGCCGAGGACCATTTCACTAGGCCGCACCGGCGTCGAGAGCANNCGATGATCATCATGGTGACGGCGATCAGACCGGGGACAATAAAGTTCTTGGATTTCAGATCGCTGTTGTACCAGACGCGGATGCGAGGATCGACTGGAACGCGAAGGGCCTGCCCGCCGCGCTGTACCTGCGCATTGGAGCGCAGCTGGGCGGAATAGCTTTCTACCACCGCGTCGGCATATCCGAGCGCGATGGATGCAGTATTCGAATCACTGCCATCTACCAGCAGCTGGACATCGGCTTCATCGCCCGCGAGCAAGTGACGCGAGTAATATCTCGGCACAACCACGCTTAGCAGAACGGCGCTCTTATCGATGCCTCGATCGGCGGCCTGATAACTGGAGATGGCTTCCCGAATCTGAAAATACCGCGAGCCGCTGAATTGATCGATCAACTCGCGGCTTTCGGGCGTGCGATCCTGATCATAAACGTAGGTGGGGATGCGGTCGACATCGAGCGTGAGTGCATAGCCGAACAACAGGAGCATCACGAGCGGAAGTGCGAGGGCGAGAGCCAGGCTGCGCGCATCGCGGACGATGTGCAGGAGCTCTTTCTTGGTGANNGCGACGAAGACGTCTTCCATGGTGGGCTGGATGGGTTCAATCATCGGGACCGAAATGCCGGCGCGTTCGAGTGCGGATCGTATTTCGGTAACGGCGCTCGTGGCTTCAGCCGCGGTAACGTGCAAACCTCCGCCGAAGACGGCGATTTCCGAAAGACCTGGAACCTTTTCGAGCGCATTCATGCTGCCCAGCAGATCGGAGACTTCCAGATGAAACAGATTGTGGCCGGAGAGCGACTTCTTCAACTCGGCCGGGGTGCCGAGGGCGATCACCTTGCCGCGATACATGAGAGCGAGACGATGGCAATATTCGGCTTCATCCATGTAGTGCGNNGTGCGGCGCGCGATGGGGTCGACGCCCGAGGTAGGTTCATCCAAGAACAGAATGGGTGGTTCATGTAGAATGGCGCAGCCCAGCGCCAGGCGCTGCTTCCACCCGCCGGAGAGCAGTCCCGTGAGGCTGCCGCGACGCTCTTCGAGGCCGGCCATGCGGAGAACATAGTCTTTCCGCTCGATGCGGCGGTCTTTGGGGACGCTATAGATGCCGCTGAAGAAATCGATATTCTCT
>PKZC01000229.1 GCA_003132905.1 Bryobacterales bacterium
TAGATCGTACGAGCCCAACCTAAGTCCCACTGGTTGACGCCGAGTTAGCGGCGGTACCCCAGCGGGCACATTTCCTTATCACAATGTCAGCACGACACTCAACGGCGAACGTGGACCGTTTCGCCAAACGTGGAAGATATCACCATGTCAATGCAACAACACATGATCGCGCCGGTTCCGTGTGATCCGAATAACGTACCCGAAACTTTTACGAATGGCCCAATTAGCATCCAAGGAATGGGCCATACGGTGACGATTGCCTTCACGAGCATCCGACCATCGGATGTGGGGGCATCGATGAAACCCACAACACAAACGCCACAGTTTTCGGCGGTGGTCGTTTCTCGAATGACAATGCCGATCGAAATTGCGGCGGAGCTAAAGAAGCTACTCGACCGCACCTTCATCGACCAGTCCTCGGCGGCGCCGGGAACACAGACGAAGCAGTAAATGAGATTGCTAGCGTACGATGGTGTGTGGAAATTCGGCATTGAGAGGCCCGACCAAGCAGCCGAGCTTTTCCTTGCGGCAAAATAGGATTACGAACCCTTAACCAGAGAGGAAAAGCTATGGGAAAGCATAACGAATATTATGTGGTGCCGCGTAAAGACGGAACGTGGGCGGTGGAACTGCCCCACGCGGAGAAAGCCAGCGCCGTCAAGGATACCCAAAAAGCAGCAATCAAGACTGCACATCGCTTCTCGCCTGAAGGTGTTGTGCATGTAAAGCAGAACAATGGGAAATTTCGTAAGGTGAAGCCATGACAATTCGTGCTCTGGATTATTTTAGGCTGAAACCAGGCTTCCTACCCCCGAGCCTTGCATCGCTATGTGTGTACGTGCGACCGGGCGAATTGGAATTACACGCGGACCCGCGCCAATGGGAATATGTAGCGCGGGCATTCCATCCAACAGCAGCGCAAGCTGCTGAAGTCGAGCGGCATGGCTACTGCCGCCGTTCACTCCCGTCAGGTTATGATTGGGAGAAAGTCGGAAAGACTTGGTACGATCATCCTTCATCGGTGCGCGCGCGGGAGCGCGGGAAAAGCCACTAGCGTTTGGTGGCTGTACTGCGGGAGAAGATTTTGAAACGCGATATGGACCTCATTCGCGGATTGCTTCTTAAGTTGGAAGCTTTGCCATTGGGGCTTGGCGACGTCGTGACCTTAGCTCCCGATGCGCCGGAGATTGCGGTGCCCGGCTATGATGATGCTCAAATCGACTATCATCTCACCCTAATCCGCGAGGTTGGGTTTATTGACGATGCCGGTGCGCGGCCAATGCTCGGCACCGGCTTTCGCGCTCTTACTTGGGCTGGCCACGACTTCCTCGACAGTGTTCGCGATCCCACAATTTGGGGCGCGACTAAGGAAGGGGCAAGGAAAGCGGGCGGCTTCAGTGTTGAACTTCTCGCGGCGCTCGCGAAAGGGCTAATCAAAAAGAAGATTGAGGAACATACAGGTGTTGCGCTTGAACTCTAACGGTGAGTGGGCCCAGAGCGATCCCAATGTCCTATGACGTCAGGACGCGCGGCCTAGCCTTCGGGAAGTTTCTATCCGGCGTTTCGCCGGAGGAGCACGAGCGTGTCAATGCGCTTAGTAGGAAAGAAGCGCAGGAGCAGCACAAAGTTTTTCACGAGAGATTTCAAGCCGGGCAGTGTTCCTTCTGTAGCGCGGCATTGACCGCCTTCGACCCGGCAAAGCCATGCCGTCATTGGCTGCTCAAACCTGATGGGTTTGGCAAACAGCATTTCGAGCTTCTGGCGCAAAAGCACAGCCTAGTCGTCATCGAAAATTATTTGCGTTGGGTCGCGAACGAGGAGGCGTTCGCGAAAAACATTAACGACCTCGCGGATGAGGGCACCGGCAAGCTCGTCGAGCTCACGATTAAATATAAAAATCTCGAATGGTCGTTTTCGTGCGGCGCGAGCGACTTGAGCGGGCATGATGGTGGTGGCGACCACTCAAAACGGCCCCACTGGCATTTTCAGATGTACGTCGATGGCAAGCCATTCATCCGCTACAGCGATTTCCATCTCGCTCTTTCGGAGGAGGACGTAGGCTTCTTGGAGTTCATGCGCAGCAACCCCGGCAAGGTCAAAAAGCGCCTCGCTGGTGGTGCTGGCATGAGCGAGGTGCTGGATGAATCCACGCTTGAACAGGTCGTGTCTATGGGCCGCTCGGGTATGACGGACGAGGATGTTGAAAACGCACCCATTGAGCTTAACACCCTCGTGTTTGCTGAGCCGGGAAAGACTATCAAAGGCGAGGACCTTTACAACATTATTCAGAAAGCAAAGGCGGAGAAAGTCACGGTCACGAGTAAGCTTCGAGAGTTGAAGGACGTGAGCATTCAAACCATCGTCTCACCTGGCCCCGGCGTTGTCGCGCAAGCGGTACGATCAGGAAGAAAGAGAAAGCGGGGTAACAAACTGCTTCGCGACCAAGATCGTGAGTGGCGCGAACGCTTGAAGCGAGAGGACTATCCGCACGACTAGCTCACGTGCGCGGTCGGGCACGCCCCGCTTGGCCGAGGATTTTGGGGGATTGCATAGCTGAGGGCAGAATGCCCGATTTGCCTCCTAGGCCATTTCGGGTATTGCCGCTTGGATCGANNGATCCAGCGCTCCAACTCGAATGGCTCGTTAAAGTCTTCCGTTCGATCGGTAATTTCCGTGAAATGAGACGTTGTATCGTCCTGTTCCGAAAAAAAGTATTTCTTGCCGGCTCCTAGCCTCGGCGTATCCGTGCAGAGGCCGTATAGCTCCCATCCGATGCATCGGCAAAGTTTTCCGTCGCGGTCCAAATCGCGGGCTCGTTTGGCATTGGACAAAACGAAATCGTTCACGCGGATTCCGAAAATCTTTCCGAACGGTTTGCTTCGGCTGGGTCTCGACCGACCAAAGAAGTGGAAGTCGTCGGTGTTCGACGTTATGGTCTTGATCGCTTCGTCTGTGTAGTAGGCATCGCCGTAAATGAAGGTAGCCGTCCCTTCCACGAGCCCGCGGGCTCCCCAGATTCGATCGATCTCGTACTCACTGTCAGTGGGGACGTATTCGCTGGCTCCCTCAATTCTGCCGAGAGCTCCGTGTTCACGGACAGTTACGTGGATGTCTTCGATACCTTCTTTGCGTAGCAATTCGATGGACCGATTGAGCAGCGGAACTCCGAATACGGGAGCGAGATGCTTGGGCTTGCCCAAATAGTTTTTCCACCGAAGGCCATCTCCGGCCGCCATAATAACAATCCGCATTGCGCCTTCCTTTTGAAATTAATTCCATTCTACGTGCCCGGCCAAATATCGAAAAGGACATTACTAAAAATACGTGTTCTATTCCTGTTTCAAACCAATTGGGGCGTTCTCCACAGTAGAATGGAAAAATCGGCTTGTTTCCCCGGTAACAGGAGCGTTGGAGACTTGTTGGGCATACTGGTCGAAAGCCCAGAACCAGTGCTATTCTCGCCGCCTCGACGAATCAACACTCGCAACCGAACCTCAAACGATATGCTTTTTTCAGATGCAGACATCAAAGTCGCACTCGCAAGCGGACGAATCAGGTTCTCAGTACCTGTAAAAGAAGCAGACATCAGACCCACCGGTGTCAGGGTTCACCTTGCGGGAACGATCGCATGTCCGGAGAATGTCGGAGATGTTGTCGATTTTAGGGATATACAGGATTCGCTGTACCGCAACGTATCGCTCGACACAGAGGGCTTCACGTTAAGAAGAGGGCAATTCGTGCTGGCGTCGACCGTCGAAAGGGTGTTCACAGCCCCCGACATCGTGGCGCAGCTCGACGGAAGAAGCACGCTTGCCCGTCTCGGTGTGCTGATACACTGCGGCTCCATGATGATCGACAACGTGCACGAGGAGTTCCGATCTATTACCTTGGAGTTTGCGAACGTGGGAGCTTACGATGTTAAGCTCAGACCGGGCGACTGCGTCGGGATGCTCTTCTTTTCGGCCCTCGGCTGCAGGATTGAGCAACACGCAAGCCCGCAGTATCGAGGACAGTCCCATGTGATGCCTCCGAAGGTCCTCAAAGTCTCATGATGCATTCAATCCGGTGAAACATGATCCTTACTGGTCCCGAAATTCGGAGGGCCCAGACCGCTGGCGAGATCTCGATTGCTCCGTTCAGTCCACTGCATTTAAACCCCAATAGTTACAATTTCCACTTAGGGTCACGATTAGTTCGCGTGAGCGGACACAATGGGCAGGAAACTACGCGCTCAGTCGACCTGCCGAAAGAAGGTTTTGTTCTCGAACCGGGCAGCCTTTACTTGGGTGTCACCCATGAACGTATTGGCAGCTCCGAGTACTCCATGACTTTGCTCGGGCGATCATCCATCGGCAGACTAGGAATATTCCTGAACTCTACGGCTGATTTAGGTCACTTCGGCAGCGACTCGAACTGGACTTTGGAAATCTCAGTTGTGCAGGCCGTGCGTATTTTCCCTTTGATGAAGATCGGGCAAGTCGCATTTTGGACGGTGGAGGGTCGGCGCCGTCCATACAGCGGCCGATACCAAAATGATATCCATCCGGAACCATCTAAAGACCCCACGTTGGTAGGCAAACAGAGGAACGGATGATCCTTTCAGGCGAGGCCATCGCACAAGCGGTGAGCCGCAAGGAGATTATCATCGATCCGTTCGATCCAGCACAGATAGGACCGAACTCGTACGATTTTAGACTCGGGGACCGCTGTAAAATCTATAAGCACTCAGCTCTCGACGCATCAAAACGCAACGAAGTCATTGAATTCCGCATACCGCCTGAAGGCCTGCTTCTTTCCCCGGGTCGCATCTATCTGGTCAACACTCTGGAACGGATGGGTAGCACAACTTATGTTCCTATCATCAGGGGTCGCTCCTCGACGGGCCGATTAGGCCTATTCATCGATATAACAGCCGATCTAATCGATCTGGGCTCCGTCAACCAGTGGACGCTACAACTCGCTCCGGTACTTCCCTTGCGGGTATTTTCGAATATGCTGATCGGACAGGTAACATTCTGGAGCGTACAAGGAGAGAAATCTTTTTACTCAGGAAAATACGACGACCGCATCAGTCCGACCGAATCACTATCCTATTTGGAGTTCGAGAAAGATTATTGAGATGGTGGCGATTCCGAAACAGGAAGGTGATGGCGTCGGCGCGGTGGTTGACGCTCTCCACGGCCACATTGATCTTTCCGACGCTGTTAGCGATGCGGATAACCAGATCCAGCGGATCGTATCCGCTCCCTTCGTCAAGCGCCTACGTCGCATCAAGCAACTCGGATTCGTGTCGCAGAATTTCCTCTCGGCGCAGCACAATCGCTATTCACATGCGCTTGGCACGATTGAGATCATGCGCAAGCTGCTCGCGAACGGCAACGTCGAAGCCATGTTGGCCCGCTCGCTAAATGTGGTGTTAGAACTGACCGGAGATAATATTTTTAGAGGCTCAGGCCCGCAAGCGAAATCGAAGGCAATCGATCGCCTAAAACAGCATCTGCTGGTTGTCGCGGCTATTCAAGACGTTGGAGAGCTGCCTTACGAAAATGCAACGGCAAGAACATTCGTGCCCGGTCATGCCATTCGCACCTCATTGCGGAATACGGCCGTGGATCTGAGCCAGATGAAAAGAAAGGATCAGTTCACGCTCCACTTCGTGTGGGACAGATCCTACGAGCAATATTTTGGCGGACTGAACAAGACGCTTCTAACTTATCTGGTCTCCGGATTAGTCCCGAATGGAAAGCAAGAGGAACACGGATTGCGGGCGCTCCGACAATTGGCGGACGGGCATTTGGACGCCGATAGGCTCGATTACGTTTATCGCGACGCGTTCCATACTATTGGAATCCATCACACGGCGGATGCCTTGATCGATTCGATTGAGGACTACGATGACACCGGACCGATTCTTTCACACGTGAGGCCAATCACCGATTTCATCGTCACGCGGGCGATGCTTTGGTCGAATGTCTATCTTTCCCCTGAAAACAGATTTCGCTTGATACTGCTCCGGCTCGCGTTGAATGAACTGCGCCGCAAGCCAGAAATCTTTCAACAATTTGTCCACTGGACGGCCGAAGAGGGCTTAACGCCCGACCAATTTCTGACCATGGACGACGTATTCGTGGACAACATCATCCGAGATGTGGCCGCGACCGACGTAGATATCGAACGGGATCCGTTTCGGCTGCTCAATGACGGAGCGATCGATTACGAATACCGATGGGTCAGTTTTGCGAAGATGCCAACAAAGGACTGGTCGGGTGAAATCGCCATTCCTGAAGGATTCTATTGGGATACCTACGCGGACTATCGTGAGCGGAACCATACGCTATACGCGTCTGGCTCGGTCAGGATCAGGGGAGCGCGCTATTCACTGCTAAGCCAGCCGATTAATCTCGAGGATTGCATAGGCCCATTCTGCTCGGTTNNTGCCTGAGCACATGGCCTGGTTCGTTCGGCGCCAAGATTGGGACAGCAAAGCTGCCGCGTGGCGAACCCTTTTCAAATACAAGGATGCAGCACAGCTAACAACGCAGCTTGAATTCCGCGACCCGTTGAAGGGCGTAACGACTATGCTGGATACGCGCGGACGGTCCGGATTCAAGAGGCCGCGGATATTTCTCGCATTTGCGTGGGAAGAAAAGGAAATTCTGGATCGTGTTGCCGGAGTTCTATTTGACGAGGCGCGTGAGTACTGGGCCTTGGCCGACGCTTCCAAGGGGCTCGGGCAGAGTCCCACGCACAATAGCAAAACAGCGGTTGACGAAGCGGAGGCTGTGATTGTCCTGGCTTCTAAGCAGTACGCCGAGAAGTACGTGACCCATCCGGACGATGCAATTCATGGCGAAGTAGATCGGATGATTGACCGGGTGGCGAGGATACCCATCGTATTGCTTTGCCTGGATTCGTATAGGGAGTTGATTTCGAACACCTCGTTCCCATGGAAATCGCTTAGTGCGGACGGGAAAACCTCGTACATGGGAGCGCCCCTTAAGGGCATGTCTTCGATTGACTTAAGGGATTGCGTTCTCGGCGCTCTTAAAACAATCGATAGCTTCAATAAATGACGATCAATCCTGATCCGGACCTGACAATCGGCGACCTCGGAGAAAAGAGGCTAATAGAGGAGTACCTTCGTCCGCTCTTTAACCCAGTCAACGAGAGGAATTCGGTTGGGGACGACTGTGCCGCAGTAGAGATTCCCGCCCATTCCCTCGCGATCATTTCAACGGATCGAGTGCCGTCCGATTTGATCTCTTTCCGGACTGGCGTTCTGAGCTACCGAGGCTTGGGCCGGTATTTGGGCGCCCTGAATCTGAGTGACATTGCCGCTTGCGGGGGGCGGCCGCTAGCACTTTTGTTCAATTGTGGCGTGCCTGCAGAATTGAAGGTGGCGGATATTCTTGAAGTCAGTATCGGACTCAAAAGCATAGCTGAGCGGTTCGGAGCTTACGTAGTCGGCGGTGACATCACATCGAGTCAAGAACTCAGCATTTCAGCTACGGTGCTCGGACATGTTGAGAGAGACCGCATGCTCCGGCGTCGAGGGGCGCAGCAGGGAGATTCCGTTTTTGTATCACGTCCGGTCGGTTTGACTCCCGTCGCATTGGACTGGTGCCTTAACCCACGCGAATACGGATGGATCGGTGAGGAAGACCGCGTGACCCTAGAGAGTCAGTTCAAATGTCTCGATCCGGAAATACCGCTCGGACGTCAACTACTTGTGTCGAATTCGTGCAGCGCCTGTATGGACAACACCGATGGTGTAGGGCAATCGCTTCAGGAATTAGCACGCGAATCGAGCTGCGCCATTCGAGTCTCGGAGGATGCGCTCGGGATCGGAACTCTTGTAGTCACCGCGGCTGCCAAACGAGGGAAAGATACCATTGAGTTCGCATTGGGACCCGGAGCGGATTTTGGTTTGGTAGGCACCTTGGCCGGCCATTGGACGCAGGAGCGAGCGGACCAAACTTTTGGCCCCGTCATTCGGATCATTGGCACCGCGGAGATTGGCTGCGGCGTATTTAGGAACAATGGCTCCGAGACGCGCCCATTAGCTGTGCAGGGATGGAATTACTTTGCGTCTAGTGAACTTAACTATCATTTCGCGGAGCCGGTGCCACTGACAAGCGTATGAGTGTCTTCATTCAGACTTGAGTCTANNATCCAGGCATACTCTAAGATCATCCGCTAGATAAAAGGAGTCCTCGCGAACAACTGCACTCAGAAACGTCAAAGCTGCCTCAGGGAATCGTTCACCTAATTTTGTGCCCCGAAATTCATGGAGTGTAACGTCTCCTGCGGTGGCTTTAGAAAGCCAAGGCTTCAGTTCAGACACAGCGTCGGGAAAAGCGCGATCGGTCTTCATACAAAGCCGGGTGAAGGAATTCGCGACGGATCGAGTGACGGCATCAACAGATTTTGGCCAAATATCCTTCAGATATGGTCGAATACGATTCTGCCAGTACTCAACCCGCTTTTCACCGGCGCCATCTAGCCCTTGAACAAGTGAAACGGCGCACCGAGCAAGCCCCTCGGCAGGCAACTGCGACGTGGCACGCGCCAGCTCTTTTTTCTTGAATGGCTCGGGCGCTTCTAAGGCAACATAAGTCAGCAGATTTGCATACTGCTGGGCGAACTGACCTAGCGCCTCGTAGTGTACAGCCGTTGCCAGAAATTGTGGCTTGATCAATGCGAACAGTGGGACAAGAAAACGCGGCGCCCACAAAAAGCCGCTCCAAGCAGCGCGCGCTTCCTCGGCGTTAAAATTCCAATCCAAATTTCGCAATACATAGCGTTCTGTCCATCCACGATCTACCCGAAACAGCGGGATCAAATTGGCAGCTAAAATTATTCGACCATAACGATAACCAGCGATCTCTAGGTTACATAATTCTGAAAAGATGCTTTTGGGTTGGCTTTTCAGGCCTTGACCATCTTCAAGGCTTTGTCGGTACCACCAGCGGAATACCGCGTCGGTCGCCTGGCCAACGGGGTGATTGATCGCTTTAAATATAGGATCGTTTCCGCCGTCAAAAGGCTCTTGGATTTGCGCTACGAGTACGCGCTGGATCAATTCGAGAAATTGAGCTTCACCTTCGACAAGTACTTTGCCGACGGCCTGAAGCCACCAACTTAGAGGCTGCGCAAGCGCTTTGATAATGTTGTCGTCGGCAACAGCAAACTGATTCTTCAACTGATCCCACGACTTCAGCACAAGCGATTGGTCGGACCACACCTGCAACGCGGTACGCCAACGCTGAACAGGCCACTGTGTTCTCTGGGCGAGATGAATGAGCGCCAATACCGCGATCGAAAAATCATCTTTGCAGCGATCAGACCAATCATCATTAGTCATCTCACCGTGTTCTGCGAGCAGCCAGTCCTGGAGCGCGGAAAGTTCTTTAGGACTGTTTTGCTTTCTATACCAATCCTCAGATTCCCCCATCCAAACTGGGAATTCGTCACTTTCATCGGCCTCCAGCCGCCATTCGGGGAACTTTTTTGAGATGCGAGCAAAGGTGTCAGCAGCCTCTCCACTGAGATTTTTATCGCCAGACGCGGTGTATTTGGAAAGGCGTAACCAAATCTCCCGATCCGCAACGCGGAGAAGCTTTTCCGAATCAGTATCCGGTAGGAACATCTCTCGTGGCGGGCCGCGAAGTATTGCCGATAACAAAGGAGCATCTTTATTGGCGAGCGTTTTTCCTAGTTTAACGACCAAGCGCAGAGCTTCCCGCTCTGTTTCGACAGACCATAGCCACCAGTTTTGATCTGCAAGCAGCCATTGAAGAGAAACATCAGCCGTGAAGAGATCGGTCTCTGTCGCTGCGAAAAACGCTAAACGACGAAAGAGCGGATAAGGGCAAGTGAGCCAGCGATCAACTTCGGCCCGGGCCCTTTCGGCATTAACTGTGGCAGTTGCCAAGAATGCATCGCGCGTCAGGTCTATTAGAGCTGTCCAGTCCCGGAATTTTTGATTTTGAGGGTGCTCAGCAATAGATGGCTGGTGCCAATAAGAGCCGTCAGAGCGATCATTGGCACCTTCTAATTGCCGCATCAAGTCCAAAGCTTCGAGTAAGAGGGAGCTTAAGCTAGGCAGAAGTTCTGGAAGAGCGTCAAGCCAGCGATGATTCTTCTGAAGCGTTCCAAGAATTTCATGGACCTCAGTAGTTTCTAAGACGATTTCCCAATCGACGAGATCCTTAATGCGCACAGGTGCGTTTGATCTTGTCGGTTCACCAAGCTCATCGCGTTCAGAAGCTTGGAATGCTGATTTCAATTTTACGTGCGGCCTCAGAAGCTCGATCAACTCTATGCGAAGACCATATGTTAGGCCTTCGTGATTGAATCGTGCCGTCCAATCATATAGCTCATAGCCCATGGCACTATCGAATTCGTCCGGCCAACATGAGCGACCAAAGTGTGCGCATTGGTGGCGTGACAGTTGGTCCGGCTGACTTTAACGCGTCCGCGATCATTCGCGCCAGGGTAGGGGCAACTTTCCCGCCCCGCGAGGCGAACCAAAGTAATAGTCGTGGGCTATTTAGATGACGCAATGTCCACCTTGCTATTTGATACATTACTTGATCCCACGGATGTGCTTCGCGCCCATCGCTAACCAGCGTCATAGAACGATTGGCGTCGTATCTTGCATATCGTGAGAGCAAACTAAACCGAAGCTTGTCATCTTCTTTTAAGGTCGGCTGGATACCAAAGCGGCGATGATCGTAAGTTATCGCTCGATCGGTAAGTCAGCCAGTAGGCTTATTTGCTCCAAATGGCCACGGTGGCACGCGTTCTTACCAGAGCGGCTTTGCATCCGCACAAAGGTGGACTTTGGCCCCGCGATGAACGCGATTTGAGTTTGCTGCAATGTGGATAGGGGCGGGGGACATTATCGAGAATTGGAAT
>PKZC01000280.1 GCA_003132905.1 Bryobacterales bacterium
GCCCCTATGCCGATCTGGTCGGGTATACGGACATTGGCCGGAAGCGGCATTTTGGAAGCGACCGATAATGGTGGACATCAGGCGGAAGTGCCGCTCGTGTTCAACTTCCCAGAGTCTTTCTGCTACATGGCCCAATGTCGGAACAGCGTGTTCTCCATGAACAACCATCGGCCGTTCTACTCGAGCGCGAATGCTTTCACTCCCGAAGTAACGATCACCACGTATTGTTTGCCGTTGTTTCCCATGTAGGTCAAGGGCATGGTGTGACCCTGCGAATCCAGCTCGGTTTCCCACAACATCTTTCCGGAACTTGTTTCAAACGCACGAAAACGATTGTCTCTAGTACCGGCGATAAACACCAGTCCCCCGGCGGTGACCATCGGGCCGCCCTGCCCGAATGCCCCCGAGTTGTGGATGCCCACGGCCTCCAGTTCGTCAGTTACACCCAGCGGCCGGCGCCAGGCAATATCCCCGGTGTCGCCGTTGACTGCCATCAGTTCGGCCCAGGGCGGCTGTTGGCACGGCATTTCTTTCTTCGGATCCCAAAAGCGCGCGTTCGCTGACCCCGGGCCCAACGGGCTATACCTCCGGTACAAAACCGGGTCCCCCTCCTTCGATTTATCCACGCGCCCCATACCCGCAACGTTGCGCACGTTCAAAATGACGTAATCGCGCTTCGGATCGATCGCCACACCGCCATAGTTGGGTCCGCCTTGCTGGCCCGGGAAAATAACGCGAAATTCCTTGGCGCTGTACGGTGTGTAGGAACCCAGACTGTGAGTACCACCGATTTTCGCAACTAGATCGCGGCAAAATGCTTCGTGCTCCGGCTCGCCCTGGAAGACCTCGTCGGGCGTCATGCCCTGCTTTGCTAGCGGCGGCGGCTTCAGAGGGAACGGTTGAGTAGGTGACGACTGCTCTCCGGGGACGTCGCTCTGCGGCACAGCGCGCTCCTCAATTGGATAGATCGATTTTCCGGTTTCGCGATCGAGAAAAAACATTAGTCCCGGCTTGGAGATGGCCACCACGACGGGTATCTTCTTCCCGTCGCGCACAATATCCATCAACGCCGGCGCGGCTTCGGCATCGTAGTCCCAAAGATCGTGATGGGTCAGTTGAAACGACCAGCGCACCTTGCCCGTCATCGCATCCAGCGCCACGATTGACGACGAATAGAGATTCTGGCCCGGCCGTGCTCCACCGTAGTATTGAGCAGCCGGCTGACCGATGGGCAAGAAGATCAACCCGCGCTTTTCGTCCACCGTCGCAGCGCCCCAATAGGCAGGCGAGCCAGCGTTCATCCAATAGTCCTTAGGCCAGGTTTCATAGCCGGCCTCGCCCGGGTGCGGTATGGTGTGAAACGTCCAGACCAATTTGCCGGTGCGCAGGTCCCACGCCCGTACGTCCATGTCGGGCCCTCCTGGCTCGTCTTCCTTACCTTGCGCTCCCGTGACGATTAGGTTGCGAAAAATGGTGCCTGGCGACCCCATGTGATACGGCGACTTGGGATATTTGTCGGCAACGCCCGCACGTAGATCGACGGCGCCCTCGTCGCCAAAACCAGGAACCAGCTTTCCTGTCTTTGCATTGATCGCAAGCAGGCGGCCGTCCATAGTTCCAGCCAGAATTTGTGCTGGATGCGTGGGATCTCCTCGCCAATAGGCCACTCCTCGCAGCGGAGCGCCGACTTTTCCGAGGTCGTACTTCCAGACTTCCTTGCCCGTCTCCGGTTCGAGCGCAACGATGGTCTTCTGTCGCGTTGGGAGAAACAAGACTCCGTTTACGATCAAGGGCACCGCTTCTGAACCGGTTTCGGCCCGCGCTGCCGCGTTGCTGAAATCGACGCCGCCACCCACTCCGTATTGCCAGGCGGGTTTCAGCTTCCCAACATTGTTTACGTTGATCTGCGTGAGTGCGCTGTAGCGCTGTCCGCCTGCGTCCCCGCCATAAAAGGCCCAATCCTTTTGTTGAGCGTATAAAGCGGGAAGCAGGAAAAATGTCAGGGCAACAAGTTTCATGCGACTCTCCCAGGGAAGCTAGCCGGTGCGTGCCTGCAGGCGAATGATATCACTTGCTCGCAGCCACGGTAATTTCCGCCAACAGACTTTTGAGATGAGTTCGCCGAACTGTGGGAGGATGCTCGGACGTTGGCTATGTACCACGTTCTTGGAAGCTACCGCTAATGTTGCACATTAGGCAGTAAGTCACATGTGCGCGTGTGTGCTCGGTGAAAAACTGGCTCATTGACGCGTAGGCGACTTCACGGGACTGATCCGGGCAGATTCGTCAAACATTTGTTAAATCAATCCTGGCGGAAGCAGTCGACAACGACCGATGCCACCAGATTAGGCTTCCACATCTGCTACACCCCTGCGGAGCAATCTCCCGGCCCCTGACCTCTCACTTTTGCAGCGGAAAGCAGCCGATCGCCAAAAGCGGCGACTTTCTCCGGATCGAGACGAGCGGCCTCCTCCAAATCTGCTGTCACACCCTCAAGATCGCGTTTCGCCGCGCGCAATGTGCTGCGGCTTATAAAGGCATCGGCGTAATCTGGCTTGAGCGCAATAGCTTGGTCATAGTCCTCCAGCGCGCCTGCGAAGTCGCCCAAAACTTTACGCGCGTGACCGCGATTCAGAAAGGCGCCGGCACTCTTGGGGTCAAGGCGAATAGCCTCGTTGCAATCCTCAAGTGCCCCTTCCACGTCACCCTTTTCACCCCGTACTGCCGCCCGGTTCGCATAGGCGTCGGCCCACGTCGGCTGGAGGTGGATGACCCGGCTAAAATCCGCCAGTGAGCCCTCGACATCGCCCATAGTGCGCCGGGCCAAACCTCGATGTGTACAAAAGACTGGCGAGCATCATGGACTAGTACATCGTACAGTT
>PKZC01000237.1 GCA_003132905.1 Bryobacterales bacterium
TCCACTAGCGTCGCGGTCTCGCAGGCATCGGAATCGAACTGTACGCGCGGGGGCGCGGAGCGCTTCTTGGGATCGGCATGGGCGCGGCCGCGCAGCAACCGCTGGCCGTCGGTCTTACCGAGCGCAACCCTGCGGATCAAATCCAGCAGCCGCTCGGATTCCGGCGGATTCAACTCGAGCGTACGCTGCGGGTCGGCGAAAACGAAGGTGTCGAGTATGGTGCCGCGAGTGTTGGAGAACGCTTCTGCCTTGAGGATGTCCTNNCAAACAGAGCGGGCATGTCGCGCGCGATTACAGTGAGCCGGTAAGCGCCTTCGATACGATCGAGCTGCACCGCGACGCCGGTGGGACGGCTTTCTTCGTACAGCCGCATATGCTCTTCTATTTCGGCGGGCGAATGAGCGCGCAGGTAACGGACCGGAAACCCTTTGAGAAACGCCGGCCGGCCGGGCAGGTTGTCGGGAACATCTTGGATGCGATCTGTTTCAAGCTCGCGCGTCAGCTCGTGCTGCGTCACTTCATAGGCGCGCCACAACCGTTCCAGCCGCCAGGGCGTCATAGCGTCGGAACTCAGGGCCGCCAGATCGCCGTAGGTCATCACGGTGAGCAGCTTGAGACGCTCGATGGTCCCCACGCGCTCGGCCAACTGACGGGCCGTAGCGGGATCGTCGACATCGCGGCCGCTCATCACTTCGGCGAGATCCAATTGATGTTCGATTAGGAAATTGACGTTCCGCTGCTCTTCAACGGGTATGCGGATGCGCTCCATGGCCCGTCGGGCCAGTGCGATCGAGAGCTGCACCGGATCGCCTTCTCCCGTACTTTTGCCGGAGCTGTGAAATAACAATGCAAACGCCAAGACCGCTGGATTTTCGATTTCTGAAAGCAGCTGCGCGAATCGCTGCCGCGTGGGATCGGTCAGCGATCCGAGTTCGGTGGCGCGTTCGACAGCCATTAAGGTGTGCTCGTCGACCGTGTAGCGATGCTCGGGCTCAGTGTCCACCAGATCTACTATCGGCTCCCATTCGGCGAAGAGCGCGGCCAGCAATCCGGTACGCTGCAAAGTACGGAGAGCCATGGCAGCGCGCGGCAGGGAAAAAATGCTTTCGAGCGTAGCCCACAAGGGCCGCGGCTGGGCACAATAGGCGGCAAACGGAGCGCGGGCCAATTCCAAACGACGCTCTGTTTCCGGAGCCGGCGTTATGCCGTGGCGGCCGATGAATTCGAGCAGCCGCAGCACCACCGCCGGATCGGTTTCCAGCTGCGCCGGAGATCGCAGAAAGATGCGTTCGCGCGAAACAGTGAATTCGCTGTTGGACAGCCGCGAGCGCCAGTCGCGAAAATTTCCCGCCAGCGTATTCTCGGTCTTCTCCAGAGCGCTCAAGGCGCGGCGCGCTTCGTTGAAGATCATTCCAGCATGGCGGAAATATTCGCGCATCCATTCAGACGTCGATCGAGCGCTGCTCCACGGTTGGGAGAGGATTCGCTCCTGGGCTTCGGTGTCCAATAGATTCCGGTCGCTCTCCGAGCGGTAATGTAAAAAACAGCGCACCGCGGAGAGAAACTCGCTGGCTTGGTTCAGGGCATCGCTGGTAAAAGCGCTTTGGGGGCTCAGGCGCGTCAGCCAACCGATCAGATTCCAATCGCGCAATCCGCCGGGAGCTTCTTTGACATCGGGCTCACGATGATGCACCGTGTTTTGAAATTTGGCGTGACGCACGCGGGTATGCTTGGCCAGATGCTGGCTCAGCTTTGGCCCGTTCTTCTCGAGAAAAGCCGGCCACTTATTTTCGAACCGGGAGTACAGGCCATTGTCGCCGGCCAGATAGCGCAAATCGAGAAGATTAACGTCCAGATCTATGTTTTGCTCGCGAAACTCCAGGCACTCTGAAACGGTGCGAACGGTGTGATTGAGCCGCAGTCCGGCGTCCCACAACAAGCGCACGTATTCAGCCAGGGGTTCCCGCAGGGACACCCAGGGCGACTCGCCTTCTAACAGCACCAAGATGTCTACGGTGGAATAAGGAAATAACTCGCGCTTTCCGTATCCACCCGCGGCCAGCATCGCCGCCCCTTGCGGAAGGACTGGCTCGATGGTTGCGCGGTAAGCATCCACGGCGATGGCGTCGACCATGCGCACCAAAGCGGTTTCGACATCCACGGCACGGCCGGTCTTGAAGAATTGTTCTTCAGCCTGACGCCACGCGGCGCTGGAGTGTAGCTTCGACAGGCTTCGCCCGGTAGCGTCCGCAATGGGTTCCATGGAAGTGCTCAAGATTCAGTATCACGCACGAAGGTGGGCCGGGAACGCAGGTTATGAGATCAATCCAAATTATCTATTAGCGTGGACAGATCGCTATCGCCTTTATTCCCAGAGCGATGCGGGGCCTAGGCGCAAGGGGCGGCTTGCGTCCGCCGCCCCGCTGTGCCTCCGAGTTCTACTGCTTTTTCTCAACTATGTTGTTGCCGAAGATGAACCCGATTTCAGCCACGGCTCGCGGTTGATTGTTGTTGGCGCCCGTGGAACCGAACACGTCGCCCGGCGTATAGCTGCTGGCGTGAACCCACGACAGGTCGCCACGAAAGAAGAAGCCTCCGTATTGAAAGGTGGGCGTCAGAGTGGCCGACCAGGCCGCGCTGCCCGGTCCGAACATCAGGTTGACAGCTTGATCAGCGACGCTCCCCGTGCTCGTGATATATTCCCCGCGTCCTGCGAGCGAGAAGCCGTGTTTGAAGGTGCGACTCATCAGGAGCGCACCGCCTCGCGTCCTTGCCCCCTTCGTGATGCCGATCTTCAGGTTAGTCGGCACATCGCTGAATTGAAAGTAGGGCTGGACGATCCAGGACCCCTTGGTGTACGTGTAGATGACGGCGTACATGCTGCCGTTGTTTTGCACGG
>PKZC01000094.1 GCA_003132905.1 Bryobacterales bacterium
GGTGTTCTGGTTCGAGCGCTGGAACTTCAGGAGGTTGTAGATATCGACGCCCGCCGCCTCGGCCGAGCCTTCGCCGGTGGCACGGGTGACGATGCGCATGCCGTCGACCTGGTCGACCACGCCCGAGCGCCGGGCGATGATGGTGACGCCGGAATCGCGCGCCACCGTCTCTTCCATGCCGGTGCCGACGAGCNNCGCTGCATGTTGGAGCCCATCAGCGCGCGGTTGGCATCGTCGTTCTCGAGGAAGGGAATCAGCGCCGCCGCGACCGAGACCAATTGCTTGGGCGAGACATCGATGAAATCGATGTCCTGCGGCCGGGCCATGACGAAATCGCCCGACTTGCGGCAGTTGGTGAGGTCGGCCTTGACCTTGCCGTGGCCGTCGACCTCGACATTCGCCTGGCCGATGGCGTAGCGGCCTTCCTCCATCGCCGAGAGATAGACGACCTCGTCGGTGACCTTGCCGTTGACGACGCGGCGATACGGGCTCTCGATGAACCCATATTCGTTGATGCGGGCGAAGCAGGAGAGCGACGAGATGAGACCGATGTTCGGGCCTTCCGGCGTCTCGATGGGGCAGATGCGGCCGTAGTGAGTAGGATGGACGTCGCGGACTTCGAATCCAGCGCGCTCGCGGGATAGACCGCCTGGTCCAAGAGCGGAGAGACGGCGCTTGTGCGTAATCTCCGACAGCGGATTGGTCTGATCCATGAACTGCGAAAGCTGGCTGGAACCGAAGAATTCGCGAATGGCGGCCATCACGGGCTTGGCGTTCACCAGGTCGTGCGGCATGGCCGTCGACATTTCCTGGTACACCGACATCTTTTCTTTAATGGCGCGCTCCATGCGCACCAAACCAATACGGAACTGATTTTCGAGCAACTCGCCTACCGCGCGAACGCGGCGGTTGCCCAAGTGATCGATGTCATCGACGGCGCCGATGCCGCGGCGCAGCTTCAGCAAATACTTGATGGTGTCGATGAAGTCCTTCTGATCGAGCGTACGTTTGTCGAGCGGAGCGGCGTCGATTTTGTCGTACAGCTTGATATTAAACTTCATGCGGCCTACGCGCGAGAAATCATACTTGCGCGGGTCGAAGAACATGCCCTGGAACAATTGCGTGGCGGTGTCGAGGGTGGGCGGATCGCCGGGACGCAGCTTGCGATAGATCTCAAGCAGCGCGTCGTTCTGGCTCTTGACGGGATCTTTTCGCAACGTGACCGAGACTACGTTGCCCACTTCGTCACGCTCGGGGAAGAACACCTCAAACGAAGTGATGCCGTTCTCCATCACTTTATCGACGTTAGTGAGCTCTTGATTGGCCTCCACCAGCACTTCGCCAGTGGACATATCGATCACGTCGGCGGCAATGAACGCGCCTTGCAGATCGGTGCGATCTACTTCCACTTGTTCGAGCTTGGACTTGAGAATCGCTTCGTAGAGGGACTTGGTGATCTTGCGGCCCTGCGGAACGATGGTTTCGTTCTTGGTGGCAATGGCTTTGGAGAGCTTGAGGCCGATCAGGCTGTCGGAAACCTTCCAGAACAGTTTCTTGTCCTTGATGGCGATTTCGCTGACGTTGTAGAAGGCCTTCAGGATCTCGGCGTCGGTCTTGAGCCCCAACGCGCGCAGGAAAACAGTGCCGTAGAACTTACGCTTGCGGTCGATACGAACGTACAGCAGATTCTTGTTGTCGTACTCGAATTCGACCCAGCTTCCGCGATAGGGAATGATCTTGCCGAGGAAATAACCTTGCGCCGGAACACGCTCGAAGAATACGCCGGGCGAGCGGTGCAACTGGGAAACGATGACGCGCTCGGTGCNNCGTTGATGATGAAGGTGCCGTTATCGGTCATCAACGGAATTTCGCCGAAGAAGACCTCTTGCTCCTTGATGTCGCGAACGGTCTTGACGCCGGTTTCAGCGTCCTTGTCATAGACGGTAAGGCGGATGGTCACCTTGAGCGGGGCGGCGTAGGTCATGCCGCGCTCTTCGCACTCGGCGACGTCGTATTTCAACTGCAGACCCACTGGATCGCCGCAGCGGTTGCAGAAAGTGACGATATTCTTGTTGAACGTTCCGCAGCGGTGACACAGCACGTCGCCGACATGGAACGGATTGGTCTTGATGGTGGCGCCGCAGCTTGGATTGCGGCAGGTGGAACGCAGGTGATGCAGCCCTTTGAGGTTGCCGCACTTGCATTCCCAGTTTCCGATCGCGTAGTCCACGAACTCCAGCTGGCTTAACCCGCGGAAGTCGGAAATCGGAAACACGGAATTGAAGACGCTCTGCAGGCCGGTATCTTCCCGTTCTCCCGGAAGCAGGTCCATTTGCAGGAACCGCTCGTATGATTTCTTCTGAACTTCAATCAGATTGGGGATGGGGATGGAAGTCTTGATGCGGGAGAAATCCACTCGCTCGCGCGTAACGACCTTAGCCAGATTTTCCATTTTTACTCCTACGGCCGATGGTCTCTCGACCCTCTTGAAGAACAAACAACCGCTGCCGCCTTCCCACCTCTGTTCAAGGACGCCTCGGCCCGGATCGGGAGCCAGAGGCATTAGGGGAAGATCGCAAGTAGCGGGACACTAGACTAGCGTCGGAAGACCGTGGCCATACACGCCGGGTGTGGCAAAAATGCGCATGGCAAAGCCCTGTGCCTCTCTCAAGAGAAGGCACACCAAATCCACAGGATGTTTGGTTCACAAGAGCAAGAATCCGGGTCGGTCTCCGGCCAGTAACAATCTAACTTTATCAGACCGATCTAACTTTCGTCAAATCAGCCCTACTGAGGCAAAAGCAACGGGATGCCGGGAGCGCTCAGGCCACAGCCGCCCAAGCTCTTAACTCCCAGCAATCCCAATAACTTACAGTGCAAGTTGAGATCAGCTATTTAACTTCCACCGTAGCGCCGGCATCGGTGAACTTTTTCCGGATGGTCTCAGCTTCGTCCTTGTTGACGCCCTCTTTGATCGGCTTGGGCGCGCCGTCCACCAGATCCTTGGCTTCCTTGAGCCCGAGGTTGGTGACTTCACGAACTGCCTTAATGACGTTGATCTTGTTTGCGCCAACCGCAGTCAGGATCACGTTAAATTCGGTTTTCTCTTCGACCGCGGGTGCAGCCGCCCCACCACCGCCGCCCGCCGGAGCCGCCGCCACGGTTGCCGCCGCAGCCGAGACGCCCAGCTTTTCTTCCAGCAATTTGACCAGCTGCGATGCTTCGAGCAGCGTCAGCCCTTGAATCTGTTCCGCAATCGCGTTAATGTCCGCCATGATCTTTTCCTCTACTCCCTTATGCAAATCTGTTTATTGTGAAAACTTGTTTTCCTTGACCGCCTGATCGACCACCACCGCAAGATTCCGCCCCACGCCGCCGAGCGTGCTGACCAACCGCTGCGCCGATGCCTGAATCAGGAAAAGAACTTTCGCCAAAATCTGTTCGCGCGCCGGAAGAGCGGCCAGCTCCTGGATCGACTTTATGTCGATGACGCGACCTTCCACCATGCCAGCCTTGAAAGTGAACGCCGGATGGACCTTCGCGTAGGCTGTCAGCGCCTTGGCCAGCGCCACCGGATCTTTACTGGTGTAAGCCATCGACGTCATGCCCACCAGCTTGCTCATGAGGTCTTCGGCCGGAGTGCCTTGCGAAGCCTTCTCGGCCAGGTTGTTTTTGATGACCCGATAGTTGCCGCCCGCGGCCCGCACGCTTTTGCGCAGTTCGAAATCCTGCTGCACCGTGAGCGTGGCGAATCCGGCGAGGAAGATGTTTTGCGCGGCTTCGAAATCTTTCTTCAGCGCTTCGAGATCTTTTTCTTTGTCCGACTTCTTCTTCATGATGTTCTCTCTTCAGGCTCGCTTTAAGGTCAGAGCTGCTTGGCGTTGAACGACGTGACGTCCAGATGTACGCCAGGGCCCATGGTGGAGCAGATCGTCACGCTCTTGACGTACTTGCCCTTGGCCGCTGCGGGCTTCGCTTTCAGGATCGCACCGATCAGTGCGTGCGCGTTGTCGGCGATCTTGCCGGCGT
>PKZC01000012.1 GCA_003132905.1 Bryobacterales bacterium
GAGGCATCGACCATCACGGCATCGATATTGCCGCCGACGACAGCGGTGACGGCCTGGGTGCCCGACGAATACGGAACCCAGGCATATTCGAAGCCCGCGCTCTTGGCGACCAACGCCGCAGCGTAATGCTCCATCGAATTCTGACCGAATCCGGTGATGCTGAGCTTGTGGGCCTTGGCGTATTCCTTCAACTCGGCGAGCGAATGCACGTTGAGCTTGGGATTCACCGCCAGCACGAAATCGCCGCTGTCGGTCTGGGCGACGAGATTAAATTGCGAGACCTTGCAGAGGCTGGCCAGGCTCGTATTCATCGAGACTTCGAAGCTGGCCGATTGGATGAGCATGGTCGCGCCGTTGGCCGGCTGCGACAGGAGATAGCTCATCGCCGCCGCGCCATCGCCGCCGACCTTGTCATCGACGATGATCCGCCAGCCTGGATTTTGCGTCTGAAGGGCCTTGGCCATTTGGCGTAGCAGGATATCCTTCGGCGCGCCTGCCGAGGAATCTGAAATCATCATTATGGTTTGCGGCGGCCACGCGGTTGCCGCCAAGGCCAAATTGGCGGCAAACATATTCGCCGCAATGATGCAAAGTCCCAGCGCGCGCGCGCGTGTCTTTACCGACAGCGTCCCCGATCCCATCGTCTCACTCCCGTTGTTAAATTCTACCGGATCTGAACGATCCCGTTCGACTTCGTCAGAATACAAACTTTGCGACTGCGTAGCTTAATACCGCGATAAAAACCGTGCTAGCCAAGCCCAGCAGCAGCGGACGAATCCCCTCCGCCTTCAGCTTGCCGGCGTGAATTTCCAAACCGAGCCCGCCCAGCGCCATCGAAAGTAGCCAGGTGGTCAAAAGCATGAGCAATGACCGCACGTTGGGCGAAATCGTAATGACGCTATTGAGTGCCATGGCGCAAGCAAAGCCGCCCACGAACCACGGCATTGGCGGCACCGCCCGAGCTTCGCCGTCGGCGCCGGCTTGGCGGAACGCCAGCGCGCCCATCCCTAGCACCAGAGGCGCCAGCATCATTACACGCGTAAGTTTCACAATCGTGGCGAACTTGCCGGCGGTGTCATCGACTTGAAAGGCAGCGGCTACGACTTGCGCCACTTCATGAATCGAAGCGCCTGCCCAGAACCCATAGGCGGTATCCGACAGGCTGAGCAGGTGAAACGACGTTGGATAGGCGAACATCGCGATTGTACCGAAAATCGTAACGGAGGCCACCGCGTAGGCGGCGTCTTCGTCGCTCGCACGAGTCACGGTGTTCATGGCGAGCACGGCAGAGGCGCCGCAGATCGAAGTACCTGCAGCAATCAAGTCGGTCAGTTGCGGGCTGACACCGAGACGGCGGCCGCACCAGCGGCTGAAAGCCATTGTCGCCAGCACAATCGCGGCCAAGACCAGCAAGCCGCGAAACCCGACTTCCAACACTTGCGCGAAGCTGAGTTGCAATCCGAGCAGGATGATCGCGGCCCTCAACAACCTGCGGGCGCTGAAGGTGACGCCGGGCTGGGCGGCGGCCGGCATGCCCCCGCTATTGCGGATGGCCGCGCCGATGACGATTGCGAGGATCAGCGGGCTCAGTATCGAAATTCCGGGCAATTGCTTGAGGGCGAAGGCGACGCCGGCAATCGCTACCGTCAGCAAGATTCCCGGCAGTAGCGTGAAAACGCCCTTTGGCTTGACTTCATTGACGCTGGCTGTCGCCGACATGCGCTAGCCCTAGTGGCCGGCCAAATAACGGTCAAAACGTTTAATTCGATGGAATTGATCAGTTTGTCTGATAAGATCACAAGGAACCAGAAACATGACCCTCGATCAATTGCGGATTTTCATCGCTGTCGCCGAGCGCGAGCACGTCAGCCGCGCCGCGGAATATCTACACCTCACCCAGTCAGCGGTCAGCGGCGCCATCCAGGCGCTGGAGCGGCGCCACCAGGTTTCGCTGTTCAACCGGATCGGCCGGCGCATCGAGATTACCCAAGACGGCAAGACTTTCCTGGATGAGGCGCGCGCCGTGCTGCGCAGCGCGCAAGACGCCGAACTGGCGTTGCTCGACCTAGCCGGCGTCAAGCGCGGCGTCATCAATCTTCACGCCAGCCAAACCATCTGTAGCTATTGGCTGCCGAGGCATCTGGTGCGGTTTCATAAAATCCATCCGAAGGTCGAGGTGAGACTATCCATCGGCAATACAGCCCAGGTCGCGGCCGCCGTCATCGCCGGCTCGTCCGAGCTGGGGTTCATCGAAGGTCTGGTAGACGAACCGAAGCTCGACATTCAGCAGCTCGACGAAGATCAACTCGTCATCGTCGTCGGCACGAAGCATCCGTGGGCTCCACGCCGGCGCATCAAAGCCAGTCAGTTGCAGACGATACCTTGGGTCTTGCGCGAGCGCGGTTCGGGCACGCGGTCGGCTTTCGAGGCGGCTGTCCTGCGGCTAGGCATGCGGCCCGAACAACTCGACGNNTGCGCGGCGGTGGAAGCCTGCGCAGGTGCGACCGCGATATCCTTGGCCGTCGCAGAATCCAGAATTCAATATGGCAGTCTGCGCGTCGTGCCGTTCGAGACGCTCAAGCGTCCGTTCATGATTCTTTGGCACCGCGATCGCAAGCTGAGCAAAGCCGCGCAAGCATTTGTGGAAAAGCTCAAAGCTGGGATAAGAACGAACTGACAAGCAAAGTTTGCCGATGCGCGGCGCTATCTCGGAATTTGGAGACTATCGGATGGCAGAGGATATGGATGCGGAGCCCAATTATCTTGATTGGATCGGGCGGATGCGCGAAGACAGCGACACCATCGACTTGAACCGCGCGCTTGGATTGCATGGCATGTTCGGCGCCAAGGGGCCCGCGCCCGAAAACGGTTCGCACCTCCCGCCGCTCGGCCATTGGCTCTATTTCTGGGATTACACGCCGCCGGCCGGACTAGGGCCGGACGGGCATCCGCGCAAAGGCGGTTTCCTGCCGCCCATTCGCTTGCCGCGGCGCATGTGGGCCGGAAGCCGCATCCGCTTTCTGGCGCCGCTGCCTGTCGGCGAAAAAGCCTGGCGCCGCTCGACCATCTCCAATGTGCAGATCAAGTCGGGAAAATCCGGCCGGCTCGGCGTAGTTACGGTTCGTTACGAGATCGGAACCGGATCCACGGTCGCTGTCGAGGACGAANNATCTATCGCGAGCCCGCGTCCATCGGCGGCGGCCCGGCCGTGAGTATTTACGAACCCACGAACGTGCTGGTCGATCACAAGATGAAGGCGGACACCGTGCTGTTGTTCCGCTATTCGGCGCTGACGTTCAACAACCATCGCATCCACTACGACCGCAGCTATACCACCCAAGAAGAACAGTATCCGGGCCTAGTCGTTCATGGCCCGCTGCTGGCGACGCTGATGGTGCAGGCCGCCGTCGAGGCGCGTCCGACCGCGAACTTGGCTTCGTTCAGCTTTCGCGCGCAAAGTCCGATTTTCGACATTAACGAATTTCGTGTCGGAGCAAGCTCATGCACGTCATCAAGCGAAGTGGAGACGTGGATTACCGACCATCGCGGTCAACTCAGTTTCAAGGGCACGGCGACGTTC
>PKZC01000087.1 GCA_003132905.1 Bryobacterales bacterium
ATGCGCTGGACAGTCATCGCGGAGGCGTGCACCTTGGCCGCGATCTTGCGCAAGCTCAAGCCGTCTTCGTGGAGTTGGCGTACGGTTTCCAACTTCGCACCCAGGACTTTCCGTTTCCTTCCGAGATGATCCGTTCTGCCTTGGCGGCGAAGCCTAGCGACCGCTGCAGAGGCGCGCTCACTGCGGCGGACGCGCTCTTGTTTGGCTATCGTCGCAAGGATCGAGAGCACGGCGTCCCGGAATATACCGCAGGAGTCAAGATACTGCTCGGTAAACGATCGCCATTCGACGCCGGCGGCCGTTAACCGCTCGAGATGGTTCAGTGTGGCCGAGACGCCTTCCCGTGAAAGCCTGTCCAGCGACCAAAACAGAACCAAGTCGAACTTCCTTTGCCGGGCGTCGGCAAACATGCGTTGGAAATGCGGCCGCTTCGATGTCCCACCCGTCTCGTGGTCCACATACTCGCCGGCAATTTGCCACCCCTGCTTCGCGCAGTACTCGCGAAGGGCGATCAGTTGGTTTTCGGTGTCCTGTCGCCCATCCTTGGTGCTAACGCGGGCGTAAAGCGCGACTCTGTCGATGCTCGGTGCTCGTTTCATGGCTGCTAGCATCGTATCAGAATGTGCTCTATTTGAGACAAACATTTGTGCAAGAAAAGTAGCTGTGTTTTCAGTGTCCAAGTCTTCAGTTGCGCGAGTGCTTTTTGATACACTTCCCGAACGGTCCCGCAGGTACGACGAGCAATGAACGGGGCCTGACGCAGGGCATGCCAAGTGGTCTCTGCGAAGTCCGGCATCAAAATTGCCGGGAGTGGCATGATGTTTACTTCCTGCTCGAATTGGACTTGGCCGTAGAGCAAGGCGGCTGCACATCTACGTGTCGGCTGTATTCCCGGAAAAGAGGCCATCGCCACTCACATCAAATTGAAAGTGCTCGGCAACGATTGCTTGCACCGATCGGCTACGCCATCTTCTCCGTCGAACTTGAGATTGAGCGGAACAAGGCGGAGGTCGGACCACCGATCTCGGCTCTGAAAATTACCAATAAGGGTGCACGATGGGTTCCTGGCGAAGGGTGCACGATGGGTTCCTGGCTTTCAGGGAATCTGTCCGCCCATCACGCCTTTCGATCCATCCCCTCGCAGGAGCAAGAAGAAGTAGTAGCACTGCCAGCCGCTCAATCAAAATCTACCTCGTTACCAAGCAGTCACGGGCCTCACACGTCGCATGATACTGTCGAGCTTCTTCGCTAGCCGGCTTAAATGCGATTTGTTGGCTTCCATTGAGTTTCTCGCTTTCTATCACCGCTAGAGCTCCATAACTCACATCCAGAAGGCCCAGAGATCTATTTCAAGTGCTGAGGGTGCGGGCCGGTTCTGCAATCTGATCCAACAAAGCGCGAGCTTGGCGCATCAGCGTGCGCCAGTTGCGCCGTTCACTTTAGCTGACTTCGAGTACCGGCCGTGCTTCGTGACAGGCCGCCGGATGCGCTCGATTCCTTCCGCCGTTGCATGAGGATCTGTAAAACTGCCTTTTCATCCTTCAGTCCCAAAGCCAATGCGGATACCTTACCTAACACCGCGAGTGACCTGGCCCGATTCGCCACCTTTTCCAAGTCGGCCGGTCTTGCAATGATTTCTGTTTCATGATTGACTCCCTTACTTGAATTGATCTTGGCGCTGGTGTTCACTCTCCACCCGCCGCAGCTTGTATCGCATGGGCAAGCGATCCATGTCCAAAGTTCGGAGTGTCGCGCGAATTTCCGGGCTGTCCAGGTCACTCCAGACGCCAATCACAAACTGCCCTTCCAACCGCATGATGCGGACGCCGGCGCGGTTCAGCACAGCGGATGCGTGCGCCAAATCCGCAAGGGCCGGTTCAGTCTCAATCTTGGGAGATTCACTAGACGCGGCACCTTCAAAACCTACAGAACCGAGTTCTGATGGTTTCGTAGGTTCACTCTCCGTCGAATCTGCGAAGATGCGCGCCTTCGGTTTCCAATCCATCCATCCGCTTCACTTCACCAGGTTGGTTGCGGTCGTGCTCATTCCCACACTCTAGGATTTACGGCATACCGGTCGGACGGACGCCCGCCGGCGGGTCCCGGTTCGGTGCCGACTGCCCGAATCCATTCCGCGTCCTTGAGGATTTCTACCGCCAACTTCACCGCCTCGGGCGAATCTAAACCGCTCCATCCCTTTAGGTACACGCCACGGCAGGAGAAGAAGCCATCCGCACCCACCTTTCGGGACTTGATCTTGCCCGCTAATTCCCGAGCGGCCCGCAGTTGCGGAGTCACGATGCCGGAGTAAATCCGCCGCGCGTGAGACTCCAGATATTCGCACCATTCCGCTGCCTGCCTCGCGTGTTCTAGGCTCACGAAGTTTTGCAAATCCGCGCGGGAAGAACCATCAAAACCTTCAGAACTGGCTCGGTCGGCGAGTTCAAAGAGGAGCGCCAAAACTGGCATCAACTTGCGGTACTTGCTCAAGTGCGAAATGAGAGCAGGATGGTGTTCGTCCCCGCGAATCCTCAATTCGAGGGCCGTCAGCCAGTCAACGAAGAGTTGCTGTGCATCGCGAGCGAAGCGGAACCGCGCGGGGTTCTCCGCGTCCAATTCCACTAGCTTGCGGAACACATGCGCTGTTAGTTCCTCTGCCACTGCGTTCGGTGGCCGGTCAACGTACTCCCAACTATCAAGGTCCGGCCACACGAACACCGAAATTCTCTGAATCAGCCCGTCGTTACTAGGACCGTCGCGGAATGCATCTGCCATGTATGAACGAAGCCGTCCAGGTTGAAGACCTCCAAAAAGGGACATGCAACAAGCTGGAACGTGTATCATGCCGCGCCCGATTCGATCCATCGTGAACGGGTTTTTCCCATTCCACGCTTCGAGGCAGAAGGCCCGCTCCTGCTCGTGCCCGGATCTTTCGAGTCCGGCAAGCCACCCGGCCAACTCGTCCCGCAAGAGAAGAACACCCGCACAGTTCTCACTCATCGTCTGATGAAGGGCCTCGAAGGTCGCATCGTTAACGATCAACCGCCGCAACTTCGGTTTCTCTGGTGCCTCCGGCGGGCGCTCCGGTAGGGCGGACCTACTCTTCTTGCTCGCTTTGTATTGCTCTTTCCATGCGGACTTTGCAAGTTCCGATTCCTCGATAGCGCGTGCGTGCTCTGCCAGTTGCTCTTCGTATTCCTGCCGCCACGCCGTTTGAATCTGAACAAGCGGGCGAGTGATAGCCTGGATGACAGGAGTTTTCATGACTCCTGGTGGTCCAATGATCGAGCCCCAGAGGTTCGCTGTTTCCACCCATCCGGTGTCTAGTACATCGTACAGTTAG
>PKZC01000294.1 GCA_003132905.1 Bryobacterales bacterium
CGGGGAATATTCGCGAGCTGCAAAATTTTATCGAACGCGCCGTCATCCTCTCTTCGGGCCCGGTGCTCGCTGCGCCCCTTGGCGATTTAAAGTCCGATCTGAAACAGTTCGCGAAATCGCCCAGCCCGGCTGTGAACCGAACGCTGAAGGAAGCCGAGCGCGCTCATATTCTAGAAGTGCTGCGGCAAGTGGATTGGGTAGTGGGCGGCCATCGTGGCGCCGCCGTTCGTCTCGGATTGNNCCGCGCACCACGCTGCTCCATCGCATGCAGAAACTGGGCATCGCTGCCCAAGCCCCGCGGCAAACCTCATGTTGAGCGCCAGAATCGCGATTCTGATATTTCCGTTGGCAACGTTGCTTATCACGGGTTGCTCGAACCAAACCAGCGCGGCGGGGACCTCCGCACCACCGACCGTGGAAGTGGCCCAAGTGGAGCAGCGCGATGTGCCCATCTACAGCGAATGGATCGGCACTTTGGATGGCCTGGTCAATGCGGACATCAAGGCTCAGGTCACCGGATATCTGCTCGAACAAGCCTATAAGGAAGGCTCGTTTGTGAAGCAGGGCCAATTGCTCTTCCAAATAGACCCGCGGCCGTTTCAGGCGGCATTGGACCTGGCGCAAGGACAATTAGCGCAGGCGGAAGGACAGTTGGCGGAAGCCAAGGCCCAACTTCCACAGGCGGAGGCGCAGGTGGCCGTGGCGGAAGCAAATCAGCGCCGCACGCAACTGGATGTCGATCGCTATACGCCCCTGGCCGAGCAGCAAGCCATCACCCAACAAGATCTCGACAATGCCACCCAAAACAATCTCGCGGCCAAGGCTCAAGTGCAGTCTGCTCAGGCGCAGGTGGCAACGGCGCGAGCGCAGATTGTAGCCGCCAACGCGGCCGTTCAATCAGCCAAAGCCACCGCTGAAACCGCGCGGATCAACCTGGGCTTTACGCGGCTCACATCTCCCATCGATGGCATCCCGGGAATCGCGCAGCAGCAGGTAGGCGCGCTGGTTAGTCCCGCCAGCCCGACTATCACCACTGTTTCGACGCTCGATCCCATCCGGGCCTATTTTACGGTGGCCGAGCAGGAATATCTCGATTTTCACCGCCGCTACTCCACCCCCGCCACCCTGGACGCTAAGCGGAAGGAGCTAAAGCTGGAGCTGATCTTGGCAGATGGGACTGTCTATCCGCAAAGCGGGACCTTTTATTTTGCGGACCGCCAGGTGGACGTCAGGACTGGCGCCATCCGGGTCGCCGGATTATTCCCGAATCCGGGAAATGCTTTGCGTCCCGGCCAGTATGGTAGGGTTCGCACCGCCTTGCGAATTCAAACCGGTGCACTTTTGGTTCCCCAGCGCGCGGTCAACGAGCTGCAAGGAATTTATCAAATTGCAGTCGTGGACACTGGCAACAAAGTGGACATTCGAACCGTCAAAGTAGGCGATCGGATCGGCTCCGATTGGATTATCAGCGACGGCCTCAAACCTGGCGAACGCGTGGTGGCTGAAGGTATTCAGAAAGTTCGCCAGGGAATGGCGGTGAATCCCAAGCCATTTCTGGCTGCTGGCCAGGTAGCGGAAAAATAGGCCGCCATGTCGAAATTCTTCATCAACCGTCCAATCGTCGCGATGGTCATTGCCATCGTCACTGTAATCGTGGGCTTGGTTGTCATTGCGAGCCTTCCTGTCGCCCAGTTCCCCGCGATCGCGCCGCCGGAGATTCAGGTTTCGGCCATCTACGTCGGCGCGGACGCTCAAACTATCGAACAATCCGTGGCTACGCCCATCGAACAACAGATGAGCGGCGTCGACAACATGAACTACATGTATTCGCTCAACGCTACTGCCAACGGCCAGATGCGAATGATCGTCGATTTTGACGTCAATACGGACCCCAACACCGATTTGATCCTCGCGCAGAGCCGTGAGACGCAAGCGGCGCCGCAGCTGCCTGCCGACGTCAACAACTACGGCGTTACCGTGCAAAAGTCGACGCTCGCGCCCTTGATGCTAGTGGCCCTTTATTCGCCCAAGGGCACGTATGACGCTCGCTTCCTGGCCAACTACGCGTACATCAATCTGAACGATCCGTTGACACGCGTGAAGGGTGTCGGCACTATACAGATATTTGGCGCCGGTCAATATGCGATGCGCCTGTGGGTAAAGCCCGATCAATTGGCTAAATTGCAGATCACCGTCCCTGAGATCATCGCGGCCCTCCAGACGCAGAACACCGTGAACCCGGCTGGACAAGTGGGCAGCGAGCCCGCTCCTAAAGGACAGGAGTTCACATATTCCGTGCGCGCGCAGGGCCGCCTGACGTCGCCCGAGGAATTTGAAAACATCGTGGTTCGCGAAACGCCTGACACCGGGATTGTACGCGTTGGCGATGTTGCTCGGGTGGAATTAGGCTCCCAAGACTACAGCGTGGAAGGCCACCTGAACGGCAAGCCCAGCGCTGTGATCGCGGTCTATCAGCTGCCGGGATCGAACGCCGTCGAGACCGCGGCGGCCGTAACAAAGATGATGACGGACGCGAAAAAGCGCTTCCCCGACGACGTGGACTACGTGGTTCCAGTCGACACCACGCGCGCCGTCACCGCGGGAATGAAGGAAATCGTCGAGACGCTCGTGATCGCTCTCGTCCTTGTAATCGCGGTTGTTTACCTGTTTCTGCAAGGCTGGCGAGCCACTCTAATTCCGCTGCTCGCGGTTCCCGTTTCGCTAATAGGAACTTTTCTGGTGTTCCCGTTGTTTGGCTTCAGCATCAACACGCTGTCCTTATTCGGTTTGGTGCTGGCCATCGGCCTGGTGGTGGACGACGCCATCGTGGTAGTGGAATCCGTGGAGCGCCACATAGAAGATGGCCTCGCGCCGAAGCAGGCCGCGCTGAAAGCCATGGAGGAGATTTCGGGTCCCGTGATCGGCATCGCGCTGGTCCTGTCCGCTGTTTTCGTGCCGACGGCGTTCATCCCCGGCATCACCGGCAAGCTATATCAACAGTTCGCGGTTACGATCGCCATTTCCGTTATTTTGTCCGCGTTCAATGCCCTGTCGTTGAGTCCCGCGCTCGCGGCTCTCCTGCTGAAACCGAAGGTTGAGAGCAAGGGCCTGCTGGCGAGATTTTTCGCCTGGTTCAATCGGATGTTCGGTCACGCCACGGAGAACTACGTTCGCCTGTCCGGCGTGCTCATCCGGAAAAGCGCCTTCGCCCTTGCGCTCCTCGCCGCTTGCGGCGTTGCCAGCTATTTCATCAGCGACAAACTTCCCAGCAGCTTTGTCCCCGACGAAGACCAGGGATATTTTTATCTGAACATCCAGCTTCCCAACGCCGCCTCGCTGCAGCGAACCCGCCTCGTTACCGCGAAGGTGGAGGATATTCTGGCCAAGACTCCAGGCGTCCAATACACCACGGGCATTCTGGGTTTCAGCCTGCTCAGTCTGGTGCGAACCAGCTACAACGCGTTCATCTTCGTCAGCATGAAAGACTGGGACGATCGCAAGACCCGGGCCGAGCAGTTCCAGGCCATCAAGGCTCGCATCAACCGCGAGCTGAGTACCATCCCGGAAGCGGTAGCGTTCAGCTTCTCGCCGCCCGCCATACCCGGTGTCGGCACATCGGGCGGATTCACGTTCATCGTCGAAGACCGGGCCGGCAAGGACGTCCAGTTCTTGTCTGACAACCTGAACAAGTTTGTTGCTGCCGCGCGCAAGCGGCCGGAGATCGGAACCCTTACCACCACCTTCTTGCCGAGCGTGCCGCAGCAATTCGTGGAAGTGGATCGCGACAAAGTGATCAAGCAGGGTGTGCAAATCAACGACGTCTACCGCACTATCCAAACCTTTATGGGCGGGCTATTCGTCAACTACTTCAATCGCTTCGGCCGCCAGTGGCAAGTCTACATCGAAGCCGAAAATCAGTATCGCACGAAGTCGGAAAACGTCGGCCAATTTTATGTTCGAAACGCCGCCGGCGAGATGGTGCCGCTCTCCGCGTTGACCAAATTCGACTCGCGCAGCGGCCCTGAATTCACCATGCGCTTCAACGAATATCGATCCGCACAATTGAATGGAGCCGCCGCGGCGGGTTACAGCACCAACCAGGGCATGAAGGCGCTCGAAGAAGTTTTCGCCCAGACCATGCCGCCCGAGATGGGCTACGACTATTCGGGCATGTCGTTTCAGGAAAAAAAGGCGCAGGAAGGCGTTCCGTCCTCGGTGATCTTCGGATTCTCGTTGCTGTTCGTCTTCCTGATCCTCGCCGCCCTGTATGAAAGTTGGAGCCTTCCCTTCAGCGTTCTGCTCAGCACGCCGGTCGCGGTGTTCGGGGCTTTGGGGATGCTGTGGCTGCGCCGCACATTGCTCGGCCACTTTCTCCCGGCGTACATGGTCCAGATCGAGAGTGACGTCTACTCGCAGATCGGTCTGGTGATGTTGATCGGGCTGGCGGCCAAGAATGCCATTCTAATCGTCGAATTCGCCAAGGATGAACTGGAAAAGGGTAAACCGCTGATGGATGCCGCGCTCGAAGGGGCGCGCCTGCGTCTGCGACCGATTCTCATGACCTCGTTCGCTTTTATCCTGGGGTGCGTTCCGCTATGGATCGCCACCGGCGCCGGAGCGGTCTCGCGCCAGATCATGGGCACCACCGTTATCGGCGGAATGCTGGCCGCCAGCTTCATCGGCATCTTTATTATCCCGTCCGCCTTCTACATTGTTGAGAAGCTCTCAGGCGCTGCGTCGCCCCGGGCAATCGCCATGGTTCCACCGCCGTCTCCTGCTCAGGGGGATTAACGCCATGTCTCCAAAAACTGCCCTTTCCGCGCTCCTACTCCTGGCCCTCTGCGGCTGTACGGTTGGCCCCAATTATCAGCGTCCGAAGCTCGACACGCCCGCGCAGTTTCGTGCTCCCTCACCGCTTCCCCCTCAGGACGCCGCCTCCATCGCGGATCTGAAATGGTTTGACATTTTCAAGGATGAACAATTGCAAGCCTTGATCCGCACGGCCCTGATCCAAAACTACGACCTGCGCGACGCAGCCGCGCGGGTGGAAGCAGCGCGCGCTAGTTTAGGCATTACGCGCTCGGATCAGTTTCCCCAATTCGGCGCCAGTGGCGGCGTCGAGTTGAACCGCTTCTCTCGCGACGGCGCCACGCCGCTGCCTCCCATCCTTCTGCCCTCGCAGAATCGCACCTTCGGAGAGGCGTCGCTGAATTTGCTGTCGTTCGAAGTCGACCTCTGGGGCAAACTGCGCCGTGCCACCGAAGCCGCGCGTGCCAATCTTCTGAGCGCCGAGGATAACCGCAAAACTGTAATCACCACGCTGGTGAGCGACGTTGCCACCGCTTATCTATCCATGCGCGAGCTGGACTACGAGCTGGAGCTTTCCAATGAAACCCTGGAGACGCGCCAGGAATCGCTCAATCTGGTGAAATCCCGCCAGTCGGGCGGCGTTGCAACACGTTTGGACATGCGCCAGGCCGAGCAACTCGTCGATACCGCGGCCCAAACCATCCCGGTGATCCAGCAGCAGATCGAACAAACCGAGAATCAGATTCACCTTCTGCTTGGCGAATCTCCGGGCAAAGTGGCCCGCGGAAGAATCCTCACTGACCAGAATCTTCCTCCCGACGTTCCCCCCGGGCTCCCATCGGCGCTGCTCGAACGCAGGCCTGACATACGGGCTGTGGAGCAGAATTTGATCGCCGCCAACGCCGAGATCGGGGTCGCACGGGCCGCCTATTTCCCCCAGTTGAGCTTGAGTGGATTTTTGGGCGGCCAAAGCACGGGGCTCGCCAGCTTGTTCACCGCGGCCAATAGCGCCTGGAGCCTTGCGCCACAGCTTGCGCAACCCATCTTCACCGCCGGGCGCTTAAAATCCAACGTGCGGCTGACCGAGGCTCAGCGCCAGGAAGCGCTGGTGCAGTATGAGAAGACCATTCAGACCGCATTCGCGGAAGTGTCCAACAGCCTCATCGCGCACCAGCGAACACGTGAGAGTCGCGAAAGGCAGGAAGCCCTGGTCTTCGCTTTAGAGGACCGCACACGCCTGGCCTATGTGCGTTATCGCGGTGGCGTGGACACGCAGCTCGACGCACTAGATGCCGATCGCGATCTGTTCGCCGCTCAATTGTCTTTGTCGCAAATCCGTCTGAATGAATTGCTGACCGTCGTGCAGCTCTACAAAGCTCTCGGCGGCGGCTGGCAGTAAACCGTGAAAAACGGCGCATCCATTTTCTACAAGGACTGGGGTTCCTGACAGCCCCAATACTGCGCTTATGATTTGGCAGCCAGCATTTCCACCGTCGATCTGGCAGACAGCGGTCTTCATTATTCATGACGTCGCTTCCAACGCACTGGAGCGAAAGCCCCCCCGTGCCTTCACACCTACTCAGATCTGATAGCCATCGGACATCCATTTCGCGAACAGATCGAGCCGGTCTTGGGGCCAAAACGGTCCACCAGGCGGCATCGTTTTCTTGGTCAGAGTGCTTAATACCGCCCGGGCGTTCGCGTGATCGCCGGCACCATCCGACATATAAGCGTAATCATCGAGTACGACGCCACGGTGCTTCATGTGCTCGGTGTCAATGGATCTGAACAGAGGCTTGATGTCGTTCTTAAACGAAACAGGCATTACACTTCCTCCTTGAGATGCGTTCCGGGACCGCTCGGGACGGACTGGCATGTTGAATTGTAAACTTCGCATCCGAACATGGATAGTCGCCTTAAATCGGTAATGTGTTGCCGCCAATCTTATCGGACGTCTCGAGTGGAACACGGCAGCCATTTAGGAAGCGGCTGAGCAGGTTGAACCACGAGATCATTAACACATATTTGCGGCAGGTAGTCTCATCGAACCGGCTGAGCATCTCGCTCAACGTCTCATCAGTTAAGGCGCCGGTCGTAGATAACTCATCGGTGGCGTTACACAGTAATACATATTCGGAATCAATGCCCGTTACAGGGCCACTATTTGGGGCTGCATCGATCTCCTCGGGCAACAGGCCGGCGTTCTTGGCCAGCACGGCGTTGGCCAGCCATTCGTAACGGCAATTTAGAACCTTCGCACACCTTAACGCAATTATTTCGCGGGTCTTGGGATCGATGCCAGCCGTCTGAAAGAGGGCTTTCACGAAGCCGATCGTTGCTGGGAACATATCGCCAGTGCCAGCAAACATTTTAATGACGTTCAGTGTCTTACTGGGATCGTAGGCCTCGCCGATCAATTCGCCGACGGTCTCCTCGGACGGCAGCGGAATCGATAATTCTGAGCCGTGCTGATTAATTGGGGCCATCTCCTCTACTTCCACGTCACCGTAGGGCCCGCTACCTGCTTTCCTGTGAGGCAAGCAGTTCAGCTTGTTGTTTCGTCAAAGCCGTTCTGGCCGCCTCGTCAATGACCGCTGCAACCGTAGCCGGTTCCTCCAGGATGACCATGTGGCAAGTAGGCAGAGTGGTGCTCACCGCTCCCATCCTTCTTGCGGCCCACTCCTCCATCGCTGGCGGAAGCATCCGATCGTTCGTCGAGACGATAGCCCAAGTGGGCTTGGTCTTCCATGCGGCAGTCGTCAGCTTTTCGTCGAAGGTTGGGGCATAACTCTGGCCTTGAACCGCGAACATAAGCTTTCGGTCTGCCATTGGCAGCCTTTGCGCGATGTCTTCCAGCATGCCTTCCCGTGTGACGGTGGCAAAGTTGTCGCCACCCACGCGAATCTGTTTCTGGCCTGCGGTCCATCCGAATGGGGCGATGGCATCGTTGGCAGACTGTCCCACATCCGGCGCATATGCCGACACGTAGACCAGAGCTGCAACCTTGGGATCATCGCCCACCTGGGTAATCACCGCACCGCCCCAAGAGTGGCCCGCCAGAATCACGGGGCCGTCCTGCAGAGCGATGGTTCGCCTGACTGCCGCCGCATCATCAGCGAGTGAGGTCAAGGGGTTCTGGACTGCGGCAACAGAATAGCCTTTGTCTTCGAGAAGCGGAATGATTCTCGACCAACACGAGCCGTCGGCAAACGCGCCGTGAACGAGCACAATGTTTTTGACCACTGACGCCGCATGCACCATTTCACGATTCCTTATTCTGAGCGATCGTTAGAAGTAAGTGATCCCGGCCTTCAGCACAGCGAGGGCCGGGAAATGTTTCAAGCCGCGGCCGTCGCAGCGGCTGTGATGAACGCCAGCAGGTCGGCGTTAATCTTGTCCGCTTCCGTGGTGGGCATACCGTGCGGGAAGTTTTTATAGCTAATAAAAGTTCCGTTCTTGAGCAACTTAGCGGACCGTGGACCGGCGGCGACATAAGGCACGATCTGATCGTCCTCGCTATGCATAACCAAGACAGGGACGTTGATCTTCTTGAGATCTTCCGTAAAGTCCGTTTGGGAAAAGGCCACGATGCCGTCGTAATGCGCTTTGGCTCCGCCCATCATGCCCTGGCGCCACCAATTTTCAATGACCGCTTCTGAAGCCTTCGCGCCCGGCCGGTTGTAGCCATAGAAAGGCCCTGAAGGCAGGTCGCGATAGAATTGCGAACGATTGGCGGCGAGCTGCCCCTGCAGACCATCGAACACTTCCTTGGGAAGGCCGAGCGGATTGGCCGCCGTCTTGACCATGAACGGGGGCACCGCGCTGATCAGCGCTGCCTTGCTCACCCGGCTTTCGCCATGCCGAGCCAAATAACGCGTTACCTCGCCGCCACCGGTGGAATGGCCAACATGGATGGCGTTTTTCAGGTCGAGATGCGCCGTGAGAGCCGCCAGGTCATCGGCATAATGGTCCATATCGTGGCCGTCGGAGGTCTGAGTCGAGCGGCCGTGGCCACGGCGATCATGGGCGATAACGCGATAGCCATGATGCAGGAAGAACAACATCTGGTTATCCCAATCGTCCGAGCTGAGCGGCCAACCATGGCTGAAAACTATTGGTTGTCCTGCGCCCCAGTCTTTGTAGTAAATCTCTGTACCGTCTTTGGTCGTGATAGTAGGCATGAAAGTTTTCTCCTGAGTAACGTGTGTTTCAAACAAAACCACAGCCCCTGGTCGTTGCCGCCCAACCTTCTGGCCCACTGATTTCCCAGTGTTTTGAATTAACGGAACGTAGCCAATCTCTGATAGCAGTGTGCGGTATCGCGGAAAGGAATACCTCACGAGATGGGGTGTTCGTTTACTACCACGAATGGTTGCGCACGAAATACCCCATCTTGGTTAGCGAGGAATGCCTGGAACGTTGCGCGCCCCCGATTCACGCCTGGGTTTGGAGGCGGCATGGGAAACCTGTCCGCCGGCCTTGACTCACGCGGCGTGAAGCGGCTCGGCGCGAAACTTCATCGCCGAACGAACTGCTAAGAGCGTGAAAATCGCCAGGACCGTAAGTTCCGCCAACTGAAATGGCGGTTCCGATTGCGTTGGCGCGAGCGCCTTCAACGTGGGCACCTTCTGGAAGAGCTGCGCAATTAATACAAAAACGTTAAAGTAAAGCGCAATCACCGCGGCGATCGCGTAAGTACGCCGCCACCTTCCTGCCAGGCGAAAGCGATAGCGCGCGAGAATACCTGTCGCCAAAACAAGCAATGACAAAATACTGACTACATGGGATGGCATAACTTTATGCACCGGAAAAAGCAAGCCGGTAGCGCTAGTTGCCACTGTTGTGATTAGGAATAGCCTGGTCCAGCCTTCATACCGTTTCGATGTCAGAAGTCCGTATACGACCACGAAACCGCTACCGATCCCTATTAAGCTCAGTGCGACGTGTAACAGAGTAAAAGCGAAAAGCATCGTGTTCTCCTATGAGGTTTGCCTGCTCCGAGTCTCCAAGCCTCGGAATTTTGCTTGCGAGCTCCAGCGACCGACGAGCCAGGTCCCTACTTACTTATCCGAGATTGTGAAAGTAAAGTCATCACGAGATGGGACTATATTCCTGTACCCCTTGACTGCTGCATTGATCTACCAAGATAGGGTTATATCACTGGCGTCCGGTTATA
>PKZC01000113.1 GCA_003132905.1 Bryobacterales bacterium
TCCGATCAAGGCTAGCGACCATTCGGACGGAGTGCGATCGCCGCCTCAGGGTCGGTTGCGGCCATCTTTAAATACGCGAGCGAGCGTTCCCCTCAGGCGCCCGGGAATCCGAACATCAACCACGACTGATTCGCTACCCAATGGGGGTAAAGCTCCGTCATCTTGTTGAACAGCTCTTCGTCGGACGTCGCGGTTCTCTGCAGCCGATCAAAGTCGAGCAGATAGCGCTTCGTATCCTCGATCGCCGACGGCGAGTCGGGCGCGCCGGGCTTCTTGTGACCGGCAACAACAATCGACGGCTCGAGCGCCGCCAACCGGTCCAACGCCGCGACCCAGTTCTTCCGGCTCTCTGGGGTGGTGTCGCCGACGTACATGTGGCACTGGTTATACACTACGTCGCCTGCGACGACCAGGCCGATCGATGGAACGTACAGAGACGTCGTATCAGCACTATCGGTGTGGCCCTGCTCGATGATGCGCAATTCCTGGCCCTCGAGAGTGAACGTGTTGTGCTCATAGGGCTCAGGCGCAACGAATTTAGCGGCCATTTGCCCAGGAAACAACCGGCGGGCTAACCGCTCTACTGGGGGAGTGAAAGACATCTGCATGGCGTTCACCGNNACCGTAGAAGTGGTCGAAATGGGCGTGCGTTATATAGATGGTCTCCAGGTTGCGGTTGTGCAGCGCAATCCAATCCGCGAGCGCCTCTGCTTCAGCCACAGTCGTCATTGCGTCTACCAGCACCGCATCGTACTCGCCGAAGATTAAAGTCGACGTCATCGGGTCAAAGCCGAGCGGTTCGCCGAAAGGCTTTGGCCGCTCGCCTACCATTACCTTTCCCGGGGCAATAAATACGTTGACACCGAACGTGCTCGACGTGATGGCGGCATTCACCTGCGGGGTCTCCTTAGTTTCATCTCGTGCTCCTTTCTATGCCTGAAAGTAGGACGCGTGCCAATTCAGAGCCTTGTGCGGGGCCGAGCGTTAACCGTATTTCAGGTCGGTGCTCTGTCCCACCTCGATAATGTAACCGTCGGGATCGCGGATGTAGCAGCGAATCTCGCCGTACTTGGGTATCGGCTCTGTGATGAACTCCGCTCCGCGACTTGTCCATAATTCATAGCACGCTTGAATATCCGCAACGCGGAAATTCATAAAGCTGTTGATGTGATTCGGGTCGGGGACGCTCAGCGTTACGGTCGGCTTATCCGCGGTCGGGCCGCCTCCAACGTTCAGAATCATCCAGATATTCGCAAGCTGAAGGTACCCAGGCGCGTTGCCATCCCCCAGGCTCAGGATGCGAGCACCGAAGACCTTTTCGTAGTAGCGAGCCGATCGCTCGATGTCGGCGACGGTGAGAAATTGCGCGATGCTGATCCCCTCTCGCGGGGGCATCTCGTAGCTCTTCTGTTCGATTTGTACGCTGCTCGTTGATAACTGCGATTCTTTGCTCATTTCCGATTTTCCTTTCGTGTCTGTCCTCTGTTCGCAAAGTAATGTCAAGCCACTAGCAGGATCTCTTCCCGGCGACACCTTTTTCTGCCGCTGCTTGAGCCTCGGCCGCTTGCCTGAGTGGCAGGGTCTCGCTAATCGGGATCACCAGCTTGCCATCTCGCACGGCTTCGGCCATGAACTCGAGCGTTTTCCTGTCGAATTTCGAGAATACCGGTGCCACCTTCACATCTGGGTACTTCGCGGCGTTCTGCGGCGCCCTGAGAACCGTGGCAAACACTCCTCCGGGCTTGACCTTGGCGATCAGCTTCTCGGCGGTTCTTCCGTCGACCGTATCCGCCACCGCGTCGAGCGGCGGAAGATTCGCAATCGCTGTGTCGTCGTCGGTTGCGACCGTCTGGTCCGCGCCGGCAGTCCTCGCCTCATCCACCTGCCTCTTCAAGACCCCCGCGATCACAGTCGCCCCGCGTTCCTTGGCGGTGAATACCGCCGAACGCCCGACATTTCCCACAGCGCCTGCGACCAAAACCGTCTGGCCCGCCTTGATTCCCGTAGCCGAAAGGAGCTGGTTGCCCGTTATCGTCACCAGCGGCAGCGCCGCCGCCTGGATCAAATCGAGTCCCTTCGGAACTTTCGCCAGAATCGCTGCATTCACGACACAAAGTTCGGCGTAAGTATTGTCCGCCATAGCGAACACCTGGTCGCCGACGGAAAAGCCTTCCACTCCCGGCCCAATCTTCACGACAGTCCCCGCAATGTCGACTCCTATCAGTCCCGGGAACTGGATGGGATAAAAGTCTTTCGTCAACCCGGCACGTCGTTTGTAATCGATCGGATTCACGCTCGTGGCAGCGACCCGCACCAGTACTTCGCCCGGGCCCGCTACCGGATCAGGGTATTCCTCAAACTTCAGCACTTCAGGACCGCCATATTGATGGACAACAACTGCTTTCATATTCGTCTCCTTTGTTAGGGTGGCAAAACTGTCACTAACAAAAAGGTTAGATGAGCGAGACAAGAATTGGTCGCCGATGTGATGGAGTCCCAAAATTCGAAACCGCAAGCCGCCGGAATAGGCATGGTCCTGACCGGTGGATTCTTAGCTCTGCACTCGGCGTTCGCGCGTCACGGCGGCTTTGGCGCAGCCTCTCTTCTATTCTTTTGAGGATGAACGCCCAGGTCGTGCCATGACGTTTCCGCGAGGTTGACGCCGTAGTAGTTTGCAGCTTTCTCGATGTTCGCGAACTGTTTCACCGCTCCCTCACTCCTTCCTAATTGCTGCGCAGCTTCACGTATGCTTTTCTCCTCCGCAAAACGCATCACCAACACATTTCTTTGATCTTCAGGAAGCTCATTCACCAGCCGGAACAGTCGGGCCAGGTGGAAGTGGACGCTTGTCCTCGTCCGAGAGCTCCGTCACGCCCCGGAAAAAGTCTGGCAGGCGC
>PKZC01000118.1:0-5037 GCA_003132905.1 Bryobacterales bacterium
CTGGCGCCACCCTCTCCAATCCGGAACCGATTTTGAGCGTGAGGACACGGTAATGGGCTTTTCGGCAAAACAGGTGCAGGCACTAAGCCGTCAACCTAACCGAGCCCACATCCGGACCCGCGAGGCTCACGGCCGCGAACTGTCCTATCTGGAGGGCTGGTACGCCATCTCGGAAGCCAATCGAATTTTTGGCTTTGACGGCTGGAGTCGGGAGACACTTGAATCCCGCTGCGCGCTGGCGCGGGAGAATCGCGGCACCTTCGCGGCGGTCTATATCGCAAGAGTCCGAGTCACCGTGAAGGCAGACGGTGCAACGGTCATCCGCGAGGGCCACGGTACGGGGGAAGGCCGCGGGACATCTCCCGGCGAGGTGCACGATATCGCGCTCAAGGTTGCCGAGACTGACGCCACCAAGCGGGCGTTGGCCACCTTTGGAAAGCCCTTCGGCCTTGAACTCTATCGCGGCGCCAAGACCGCAGCACAACCGAAGCCCCTGCCCTCGCCGTCAATTGCAGAACCTTCTGACGATCGTCTCGGATTCCATCCCGACGATACGACGCCGATCCCACGGCCATCACACTATTACGGTCGCCGGCATCAAAATCCGATCGCTCGGCATTTCCGAGACGAGCGGCGCCAGGCCGAACATGCGATGGGAACGAACGCAAGAACGCCCTTGTCTTCGGCTCCGCCGCTTGCGCCTAGCGCCCAATCCGATCTCACCCCAGGCCGTATCGACAAAAGCGTGCTTACGATTGCCGAGCCGAAGCGGCTGCGCAATAAGGCACACTTGAAATTCGTTGCCTCACAGCCTTGCCTCGTCTGCGGGCGGCAACCAAGCGACCCACATCATTTGCGGTTCGCCCAACCGAGGGCTATTGGCCTCAAGGTCAGCGACGAATTCACCGTTCCGCTCTGCCGCGGCCATCACCGGCAACTGCATCAGGTTGGCAACGAGGTGCTCTGGTGGGAAAACCTCAAAATCAAGCCGCTGGAGATCGCCAAAGAGCTTTGGGACCAGACGCATCCGCTGGCCACGGCTGTCGATAATACGCCAGCGCCACTGCCAAATGACGAAACGAAGCCAATTCCGGTTGAACCTCAATGAGCTCGCTCAAGCAGATTGAAGCCAATCGACGCAATGCGCTCAAGAGTACCGGACCAATAACGTCTGAAGGCAAAGCTCGTTCATGTCGTAACGCGATACGCCACGGTCTCACCGCCGAGACCGTCATTACTGGGCTCGAGGATGCAGAGGATTATCAATCCTTCGAAGCCGCGGTGATTGGCGACTATGACGCCGAAACGGCCGTGGAGCGCGAGCTTGTACTTCGACTGGCGAGCGTCCTGTGGCGGCTGCGCCGAGCAACTGCGATCGAGACAGCCCTTTTCGAGTCCGTAACCGCCGAATCTGGCGAGAGTGAACATAGTCATTCACACCTGAGCTTCGTTGAGGCAGCCAATCTCTCGGATCAAAATCAATTACCCCTGATAACAACACGGCAATCTATTGCGGCGCCGGGAAACGAGCTTAGTTTCGATGTAAAAAGGAGTATCGTTGGCGGTTTCATGCGCTTGGCAGCACTGCCGACTTTCCCTCTGGATCGCCTCAGCCGCTACGAGCACACACTATGGCGGCAGGCGCGCCAAATCGTGTTTACACTGGAGTCGTTGCGGCATTGCAGGCGACCGCCGCGCCGTTCAAGCTTTCCATTCTCGTTCCGCCGCGTCTATTCAACCGAATTCAAATGAGGTTCGCGCGGAACGATGCAATGGAAGCCGCAATGTACTTGGTGGCGGCGACAAAGTATGCTAAACCGCGTTCAATATTGCAGACGCCGAGCAATTTATTTTGCGATCATCGGCGAGCGTTATCTTCGAGTTTGTATTTGGCTCGATGTCGATGCCGCTGTTGCCGCTCCAACGGCATTCGCCGTTGCGCCGCGACGACCTGGTCATTGTTGCGCGGTCGTTCCAAACGATCCAAGTGAGCCGTTACCGTCGATACTGTTGGTCATGTAGGACAGAATAGAACCGCCGGAGGACTGATCGGCGCCGATCCCATTTACGGCTACGGTTGAGCGAGTGAAGCGAGCTATGGCATTCGGGCCGGTCGCCGCGATACCCGTACCGTTATGGGATGCCTTACTGGAATCGATCTGCAGCTGAGCGACCGAACCGCCGGAAAATACTCCGAAACCGTTTCCGACATTATTTGTGGACTCGCTGTCCCGCACCGCGATCGTCACGTTGCCGGTCGTCACGTTTGCGTTCACGAACACACCGTCGGATCCGCTATTTGTCACCCGAGTGCGATCGAGGAAGCCGTGGACGCTCGTGGAACCGGTCGGCTTGATGAAAACTCCAGTTCCCGGATTGTCCGCGATAATGGTATCGATGATATCGACCGTGACATTTGCGGTGCTGGGCGCAACGTTTACCCCGGCGGTGTTGAAGCCACGGATCACACAATTCACGATACTGACTTTAGCGGCAGTGTTGATCTGAACTCCACTCAGACTGCTATTAAGACCTTCGAAATCAAGCCCGCTCAGATAAACGACATCGGTCGATGCCGCACTGACGGTAATGCCATTCGTACCCGAGACGAGAACGCCGCCTTCAACGCCGTCACATTTGATGGCGATCGCCTTGGTGATCGTCAGCGCGCCGAAGCCGCCCGGGTCAATACAGTTGATTTCGCCCGCCGCTGCGGTCTTGGAGATGGCGCCGGCGAAGGTCTTGCACGGCGCCGTGCGGCTGCACGGATTGGCGTCGTCGCCGACGCCCGATATCCAGGTCCGCGTTGCCTGCGCATGCGCAGAGCCCGCCGATATCACAGCCAACAGCGCGATACTAAACAAGCTCGCGCACCAACTCGAGTAACGCATTTGCCCCTCCGTTTGATGACGATGAGCCGTCGTCCGGTCACTGAATGCCCGCCAGCTTACCCACTGTATCATGGTATTGATAGAGTATCATGGTATTGATAGATGAGTATTTCAACTAAAAGCGGAAAATATTGCATTATCACGTATCTGTATATCACCGCGGGAGCTGACCACCAGATAATCCTGGGTTTCCGGGTGGAAGTCATTGAAAAAACGATAGCCGCCGGGCTTCAGCGGGCGAATCCGTATCGTGACGGTGCCGCCGGCGGTCACGACCTTTCCACCCGCAGCATGTTGCTTTCGAATTCCGCTGGGGCGGCGCACATCGGAAGACAAGGTTGGACTATTTGAGTGCCTTACGGTGCGCGCTGCGTTCGGTTCTAGCCGATTACACGGAAAAGGTTCCTAGCCTGCGGTTTGGGTTCGTTCTGCCAAAATCAGAGGTCAACTGGCGCTAATAGGTATTTTTTCCCACACTTTAGCATAGCTTCCGCGCCAGTCTTTCGTTTTCTTCGTCATTCGCGGGTTATGCGGCGGCCTGTCGACGCACGGCATCTAAGGCGCGAATTGCAAACTTGCGGCGTGATAGCGCTCGCCGCTCGTAGCGATCCATCACCATGAGTTGCTTCATGCAATCGGATAAAATGAGCGCAAACTTTTCAGAACCTTCGGGTTTACGAAGGATATCCGTCGCAGCTACCTCTAACTCTGGCGGAAGCAGCGCCATGGGACCCTGTTTTCGTAATAGACCAACAATATCCTTTACCAGTTTCTTGGAAGCGGTGAAGAATGTGTCAGGTCTGTATTCTGGATCGTTAAGATCGCGAGTGAGAAGGTTAAGCTGTGCCTGGCGTACGCGCTGGTGATCAATTTGAGCTTCGGCAACGCGGCGCGCGAGCTCAAAGATTTTATGCGTGGCATTTTGCCCGGCAATCTCGCGCGCCATATCTTCTACTTCTGCGATGCAAATCGGATCAGCAAGTATGGATAAACTCAATCCGTAGCGGAGCGCATTTTTTGCCGTCCTTGATTTGCCCTGCTTCGTTCTCGGACCCGTGCTTGCCTGCGCATTTGCACGATTGGCTTTGATTTTTCGCGCACTGGTCATGCGGCTTGCTTATTCGTTATTTTTCGGATTGTCGTTTTTGGTTTGACAATTTTGAATTCTGCTTCTTCGACGTCCTTAATATTATTATCAAGGTGTTTCTGCATGCTGCGATGGCGATCAAGTTCGCGTATTATTGAATCAAGGCGCTGTTCTTCGATCGTGATCAAATGTTCGATCCGTTCGATCGTGTCTAAATTACGTACCATTACATTCGCCTGAATTTCACTCATGTCCAGCGTTGCCTTGGCCGATGCCCAAAGCTCTTGGTACTTTTTATCTGCACGCGGATTTTGTGCGCACCGTTTTCCCCAACTTAGTTCGGAGTTAGGATCTAGCAGTCTATCCATATCTTCCTTTTCCGTTCCTTCTAATAGTTCTGCTTCGGCTTCAGCGAGCGATGACGCCTTGTCATTGACAATATCCCAGACCTCGGCCGACAGAAATGCTGCCTGGATCCGTCGCAGTCGAAAAATATTCCAAATGACATCGACGGCGTCGCGGACCCAAATCTCCTCGAGGAAATCAGTCGGTTTCACGGCGTTGGAGAAACGCGCGTGCTGTTCCTCGTAAGCCGCGGCGTCTTCGCCTTCGAGAAGCGGCGGGGGGCCGAAAAGGCTAACCGGGCTGAGTAATTTTGATCGTGACGCCGAGGCACGTTTTTTTCTCATGGGGGCCACTCCACAACACAACACAACACAACACAACATTTGGTGTTACACGTCATCCTAACCTCTATTACTATAAGAGAACAAACCACAAACAGCAACAGTCGCTAACGCTTGCGGAGACGAACGCCTGGGCCGCCCCCGTTCTCATCGATGAATTCTATGACGCCTGATTCGAGCGCCTGTGAAAACCCGCACAAAAGCTGTATTTGCATAGAGGGAATAGATATGCTATCTTTTTTGATAGCACTGGAGATCTCACATGGGACAAGTTCTGGTTCGCAATCTTGATGATCGTGTGATCGAGCGTCTGAAGACCAAAGCCGAGCTTAAGGGTTGCTCGCTCGAACAAGAGTTGCGTGACGTTCTCACC
>PKZC01000118.1:5137-7152 GCA_003132905.1 Bryobacterales bacterium
GTGACCACGTCATCGCGCCCGATCTGGTGATCGCCGAGATTACCAACGCAGCTTGGAAATTCGTGACATTCGACAGGATGGCGGTGGAATCTGCCATGTCTGCCGTGCGCGAGGTCGTGAAGGCGTTCGATGAATTAGTGCCAACGAGTGTGTTGAAGGACCGCGCTCTCGCGATCGCCATTGAGTTGCGTCATCCCGCCTATGACTGTTTTTATCTGGCATTGGCGGAGCGAAATACATCTCCACTCGTCACTGCCGATGATCGGTTGATACGCCGTTGCGCCGACACGCCCTTTGAAAAGCTCGTGCAATCGCTTTGACGGAGAAAGCCACCGCCGTTCTCGTCGATGAATTCGATGCCTGCGGATTCGAATGCGCGCCTAATGACATCGAGGGTCGCGCGACGCGGCTGACTCGCAATTACGCTGGACCAAATCGCCGTTTAGGATTTGCCGCGCTGCAGAGCCTGCTCAAGCGCCATGCGAATAAAACGCTGATAGGGAATCCTCTCTTTTTTTGCCCGACTGCGCACGGCGTCTAACAACTGCTCGGGAAGCCGAAGATTGATGGACTTGTCCTTTCGCTTGAGCTCAAAACGTACGAGCTTCGCACCAGACAAATCGTAATCCGTCAGATCGGCTGTCGCGACGAATGCTTCTGCTTCTTCGTCACTTTTAAAGGTTGGGATTTTCTTTTTCATAGCTCTTCACCTCTTTGGCATGCATGTAACGCGCGCTGATCGGACGTATGATGATATCGTCGCCGGCGGCGCAGAGTAAAAACCACGAAGATCGCCCGCCCTTCGGCCGTCTTGCCAATTGCACGCAAGCGCTGTTCCGTTCGCGAATGCGCTTCATCGGGTAGGATGGCGACCGGCCGATCAAACACGCTTTCAATTAGCTTGGCTGAGATACCGTGTTTCTGACGCTTCTCGAGGTTGCCACGGTCCCAATCGAAGCCTGAAAACTCCATACCAACCTCACCCTGTGTGGCATATGCATTTGTAGAGACAAATGCCATTGAAAAATGACATCAGGTCTCTATAAATTTAGCCTCATGCATTCGGCTTAATTAGCCGAACACCGATCCCGCCCCCGGCATCGTTGTCCAGGAAGCGAAATATGATGCCGGTGGCAGGAAACCGCTTTGAAGTGGTTCCATCCGCGCCTGTTTCGGCGAATTTAATTTCGATGTCGCGGAAGTGTGTTTCGCCGTTCTCGTCCGCATAAATATTATGAATGCGCATTGGCCTATCTCGGCGCGGCGGATAGACGCTGCTTTAGACGAACGCCTGGTCCTCCGCTATTTTCCTCAATCAACTCCACACCAGCATTCTCAAGAGCCCTGCGAATGGCAGACGCGTTGGCAAATGTCATCGCCGTCTTCCCGTCGACCGATTCAGCACGGTGGATTGTCGCGAGGCTATTTGAGCTGTTTTGGCTGCTGACGTTTACGCAGCCGCACACCCGGCCCGCCACCGTTCTCATCGATGAAATCGACACCGCCGCGCTCCAGTGCGTGACGAATAGAGTGAATTGCATCTCTCGAAATTGGCCTTCTTGACCGTTCAAAATCAACGATCGTTGAGAGGCCAAGTTTGGCTGCTGATGCTAACGCCGGTTGAGTTAGCCCCAGAAGCCCTCTGGCGCCCCGGCATTGGGCGGATGTTATTGTATCAACATTTTCTGTTGACATGCTGCGGTCCACCAACATAAAATGTTGAGATCTTGTCAAAGGGAGTTTTGCCATGAATCTAGCCTTCGCCGCCACCACTTACCGCGCGATCCGCGACCGCATCCGAGCTCACGATCCCCAAATCGACGAGCAGACACTGGCCGATACCGTCGAGGGGCTGACCGACCTCCATGAGATTCTGGCTGCCGTTGTCCGGGCGGTGCTGGCCGATGAGGCAATGGCTATGGGGCTCAAGTGCCGGATCTCCGACATGCAGGGCCGGCTTGACCGGTTGCAGGACCGGGCCTCCAAACGCCGCCAGATCGCCAAGGACGTGATGG
>PKZC01000350.1 GCA_003132905.1 Bryobacterales bacterium
CTTCTAGCCGGACACTAGTGGGTCGGTTGGAAAAACGTGCGCAATGAACACGCCGGTGTTGACTTCGTGCCCAGAAAGAATATGTGGGTTGCCGTCGTTAGGGTTATGGTGGGAGATTGAAGGAGCGTCCTGCGCGTTCAGCCTACAATTTGACAGCGTAAAAGCGGAATGTTGTAATGAATGGGAAGTCCGCTATCCCTGATCCTCAGTAGCTCAATGGTAGAGCATTCGGCTGTTAACCGAAGGGTTGTAGGTTCGAGTCCTACCTGAGGAGCCAAACTTTCAAAGACTTGCAAGCAAGCTCTGAAATCTCAACCCCACAGAACCCCACATTACGCTACATCTTTGTCCCTTTCGGGGTTGATAAGGATTTTGACAACCTTGCTGTTGGCGTCCTGCTTCGCCCGCAGCGTGGAGTTGCCATAAACATTCATGGTGGTGGCCACATTGCTGTGGCGCATGAGCTTCTGCTGAACGCCAATAGGCGCGCCAGCTTCATCAAGCAGTGAGCGGTAGGTGTGGCGGAACGTGTGCCAGCCTAGCTTTGGAATGCCGATTTCAGCGCCTTTAGGACGGAGGATCTTTTGCCGCAAAATCCCGGCATGATAAGACCGCCCGGTGACGTGGGACGAAAACACAAGCCCGCTTGTGCGATCTCCACGCCACGTAAGCAAGAGCTGCGCGAATACCGGATCGAGCGGGATCTCGTCATTGGAAGCTTCGGTTTTTACTTTGCCGATGCGCCCGCTGACAACGCCCTGCTGAACCAGAATCAGGCCTGCGGAAAAATCGATATGCTCCCAGCGCAAAGCCAGGACTTCGGAAACCCTTAATCCGGTGCAGATGGCGACGATAGCCATTGTCCGGTAGGGCTGTTCCAGAATCGCTATCAACTCGTGAAACTTCTCAGGCGTGATGATGTGCGGCCTTCGCAGCCTGCGGCTAGTCCCTTTAAGCTTTATCAGCTCGATAGGATTTCGTTGCAGGTCGAGAAGGCCCCAGAGCATGGCGCGCTCCAACAGCATATGGAAGAGCGCGCGGACATGCCCTTTGGTCTTCGGCGAAAGAGGCAGCTTCTTAAGCCATTCGCTCACGTGCAATGGCTTTATGTCGGTAAGGAATACGGAACTCCATCGCGGTTCAATGTGCTTCGTTAAATAGGAACTGTACCCCGCGACGGTGCTGTAGGAGAGACCATCGGGTGGAACTTCTGCGCCGGGAGGCATTTGAAGTATATCTTCAAAGCGCTCGTCGGCTTTCAGCTTCTCGATGACGACTCCAAGGGTTGGTTTGACATGGGAGCGGAAGGATTCCGGCCCGTTAATGCGCAGCACTTCTTTTTGCAGGCGAAGCCGTGCTTTGCTTTCGGTTGGGTATTCAAGGACGCTTAAGGTTATCTGTCGCATGGGACTGCCGGGCTCGGCATGGTTGCGATAGCGGTATTCCCACATTTCTGCGCCTGATCTCCTTTGCACCTTGCGGAGGCTTCCCTCCTGGTATCTGTTACGCGTGAATTTCAAGATCAATCTCCTGTTTCCACGCAGAACGGTCGGCTGATCTCATTGTGCTGCTGGCCCACCCAATGGTCAAGTTCCGACAGGCGGAATCGGTAGTACTTTCCGATCTTTGCGCAAGGCAGGCGTCCTTCTCTGGCAAAACGGCGCAACGTCTTTACATGGATTCGTAAATAGACCGCCGCTTCCTCGGCGCTGACGAGCTGTTCAAAGGTTGGGGGAGCAGGCATATGGCTATGGCCTCAAAATCCGTCGTCAATCTGCAATCTCTTCCCAGTCTTTATCAAGGTGATTGGTGGAGAGGCGGCTGGCAAATGCGACCTCTCGTTCCTGACGCTCCAGAAGCAGCAGCCATTGCTGAAGCGCTTTCCGGCGCACAAGCACGCGCCGGCCAAGCCGCACCATAGNNGGGCCTCCGACCTTGCCGCTGAAACGCAGGGAGCGGCCAGCCTTAGTGAACGGTATTCGGCGCAGGTATACCCATTGACAAAGCGTACCTTTGGGAATGCCGATAGGCCGGGATAGCTCGTTGATGTCGATTAGTATTTGATCGTTCATGCGGAGGCCCCATTACGAATCGTGTTAATGAAACTAAGCAAGGGATCACTGACGCGGAACATTGTGCTCCCGAGTGCGTCGCTAACCGCCTCGCCTGGCAGCCCGGAAAAGGCACCTTCCCCCTACCAATGGAGACAAGGTCCTAACCAGACGCCTGAGGCGAACATCGCCGCGGCAGCCACTAACCCAACGGAGACCCAACGTACAATTGCCGGGCGCCGGTGGGCCTCGTTCACCTCGTGTACGTATTCACGTGCCTTCAGGCCGGCGATGTGAATATCGCCCTGGAGACCCACCCGCATCTTCTCCGCCGATTCTTTCACCATTTGGGCGAGCATACTCCCGGCTCGCATTTCGGCCCTCTTCATCGACTCATTGAATTCCGCAATCAGCTGTTGGTTCGATTCGTAATACCTTTGTGCCGATTCCTCAAACACTATGCGGTTCATCGTCACCAGTGCAAAGAGCGGGTCGCCGGGCTCAATGCGGATGCCGTTCTCGACGAAGACTTCGCTGATCATTTGTTTCATGTCAGGCATATATTCGTCCTCCCTACAAAAGTGACAGCTGGTCTAACTGGTCGAACAGGTCCCGCTGGACCATCTTCAGCCGCTGTTTGCTCATGACTGTCGCCGTTCCGTTGCGGATGGCATCCTCGAAGGTCCTCTTGCGCGTGATGACCTCTTCAACGTCACGCCCGAACGTGTCCGGGTTCCTCTTCGCAATTTGAACCAAGCCGAAGACTTTGGACTCGCTATCTTTGTAGGCCTGCATGTCGGTGAACGTCTTACCGTCGCGCTCGATGACGCCGAAGTACTCGTTCAGCCAGACGACGATGTTTCGTTCGGCGCTGCTATCGGCGAGACTCTTGAACCCCTTGAGCGTGTCCCCGAGCGCCTGTCCGCCGGTTATGATCGTGTGAACGTACAGCTTTCGCCCAGCATCGGAGAGCATCTCCAGGGCGTTGCTTTCGACGATAAAGCTCCAGAGCGGAACGAAAGTGGACGCTCCGTTGTCGACAATGAAGGTTCCCTCTTCGGTGAGCAGCCGGTGTAACAGAATGTCGAAGCCACCCGAATCAATGCGGCCGTCGCGCATGAGCGCCAGGTGCTCGGCGCCCAACTCGGCATATTGCGAGAAGGTCTGGTTCACCGGATCGCTGTCAATGCAGTGGATCTCCCTGCTGTGATGGCGGAAGTATTGAGCAAGAATGCTGGCCACCAAGCTCTTGCCGACGCCCCCTTTGCCCTGTAATGTGAGATGAATCGTTGACGCTGCTGATCCCGCCTTAAGGCCGCCTTCGATTCGTTCGTCAAGCTGTTCAATGTTCCTGGACATAGTTGCCTCCTTGAATTCGAGTCGTTCCACCCTCTAGGGAAATGGCGAGCCCCGTTCGGGACGCGGAAACGCAAATGTTGTTTGCGAACACGAGCCCCCAGGCTGTCTCACCATAAAAGCCGCGCTGTCACCTTATAAAGGAAATGGCGGAGGGGGTGCGGGACGGTAAAATTTTTCGATCAGTCCGAACTCAGATGAGTTTGCTCTCGTCTGGAGGTCCCGGAGGGTACTCGAACCCACTGGTTTTCTTGGCGTTAACGGGAATCTTCGCTCGCGTGTTTGAAACAGGGGACTTCGAAAGGACTCGCACCGGCGGCGGGGTCGGTGCGGTCGGAGTCGCTCGTTCTTTTCGCTGGATGCGGGTGAGGTAGGAACCTAGGCTTTGGACAGTGACAACGACACCGGCATCCTCCTCGAGCCACTGGCGGATCGTCGCCAAGCTTTGCCCTTCGGCTTTGGCAGCTCGGATCTCAGGCCACAGGGCGCGCAACTGGCCGGCCTTGGTGGCAGGCTTTTTCCCGCGCCGTTGTGCGAGGCGGTCTTTGGTCTCGGTAATCCATTGTTGCTCGGCTTTTGTGTATTCCTCGGCTTTCGCCATAGCACCAATAGTTTGCGCCGCCTTTCGACATAATTCAACGGATTTCGACAACGCGACGGGCTGTTCGACGTTCTTCGACGTATTTCAACCGCAGCGAAGACAACAAACATGGGTAGTGGAACATAAAGGAACGTCTGACGCTATCATCGATTTTCGGTTGTATGTGGCTCTCGCGCCGCCACTTCATGCGTCGGGCGAGCTCACTCGTTTGTCTGTCAATTGTCGGACAGAAGATCTTCCACGAAAATTGGTGTTCTCCATAGCTTCCAGCGAGACGAAATCACGCGATAGCGATCCAGACGACAGGAGATAGCATCACTTGTGAACGAATTCGGAAGCGACGCAGGTAGCTCGAACCACGGGAGTCACAAATCAGCAAATCTACTATGCGTCCAAGTAGATTGCTACTAAATTGCCCGCTGCCGAGGGGAGCAGGTTCTCACATCCTCAAGACCGCAACCTGCTCGACCGACAGGATCTTCCCATGCTGGCTCGAGCAGGCTGCAAGTCAACCCCGCAAGGACTTGCAGCTGTTGCGCTGCCTGTGCTCAGCAGAACTCTGCCATCGATGATTCCCGCCAACCATGCAGCACCGACTGTGCGATCTCTCGTGACGGCTCGAAAAAGGATCACGGTGCGAACTCAGGACCGTACTACAAAAGCCAACGTAATAGCTGCAACCAAGAGCATGCAAGTGCGAAAAGTTGAACAAAGATGCACTTGAGGCAATGGTTCGAGGCAGTACCCAAGCAAGCCGTGCACCCTGATTATCCTAAGAGTACAGGGACATTTCTATGAGTTGAAGCAAGTTAGCATACCTAATACTGCGACAATTGCTTCGTCTCGCCGCTCGCCAGGAATTTTCTTTGTTTGCTCCCCGCCCCTAAAGCGCGCTGCATTGGTTTAAACTGTCGGAAATGCGACTGTGGGCCAGAACACTTGTCTTCGCGAGCTTATGTGCACCCTTGTGCGCCAGCACTCCTCTTTGGGAGGTGAATCGCGGTCAATTTTCCGACAGCGTTCTTTTCGTGACGTCAGGGGGCGCTGTATCGAGCGCGGTTACCCGTTCCGGCATCGTTTTCAGCAGGCATCGCCAACGCATTTCCGTCCAGATGGAAGGAGCTGTCTTGAATCGGTGCAATCCCAGTTCAGTTCTGCAATCCGAGGCGCACTATCTTGCTTTGAGCCCACCGATCTCGCATGTACCGCTGTACTCTTCCTTTGCCTGCGTGAACGCCTATCCTGGAATCGATTGGCTAGTCCGGGGAGCAGGAGAATNNACACGATTGGAAACTGGCGGCGGGCGCCGACGCCAGTGCCATCGTTCTGTCGCTGGAAGGAACCGCCTCGGCGCATCTGGAGTCGAACGGGGATCTGGAGCTTCGCTCAGGCGAATTGTCCGTCCTTTGGAGAGCGCCTAACAGTTATCAATTGTTGGGCTCCTTCCGGCTACCGGTGGAAAGCCGCTATGTCGTCCAAGGGCGGCGCATCTCACTGCAGCTCGGTTCCTATCGGCACAATCTACCGCTCACCATCGATCCTCTCATCGACCTGTCTTATGTAGTCAACGGCAATGAAGACGACCGCGGCTGCCAAGTGGCGGTGGATAGCGCCGGAAACATCTATCTGGCGGGCTTGACCGAATCCCCGGATTTTCAGACGACGCCGGGCGCCGCATTCGGCTTGCCTGTGCCTAGTACGCCGGCAACCGTGACGTATCAGGTTTTCGTTCGCAAACTTTCGCCAGATGGGCCGAAACTCATTTATTCCACCTACTTGGGAACCACCGGGCTTAATTCAAACCATCCCTTGGGATTGCGCGTGGATTCTTCTGGAAATGTCTATCTCGCGGGGCTAATTACCTTGAGCAACCCGGCGATTACAACCGCGCCTATCGAGCCTCAAGGCTCGGTCGGAGTTTATAAGCTATCGGCCGACGGCAGCCGCTTGCTGTATGTCACTCGTGTGCTGCCTGGCTTTGAATACAACCAACCTGTGGTGCTCGACATCGACAGCGCCGGCAACGCCTATGTTGGCGTGGGGAGCACCGAGATCGCCGTCTCCAAAATAGACCCGACCGGCACAATGCAGCTTTTCCAGTACTCGGCGCAGGTCAGCAACTACTTCGGGGGGCTTTCGGGAATCGCCGCTGGCGCGGACGGCACGGCATATCTGGCCGGAAGCACGGCCATGGGAGGCCTGATCACCACGCCCGGGGCACTCAAAACCACCGTCATGAACTCCCAAGATTTTCACGGGTATCTGATCCGGCTGAAAGCCGACGGCAGCTCTCCCATCTATAGCACCTACATCGCCGGCGATTTTCTGGACGACGTGTATGCTCTTGCGGTGGACGCTTCAGGTGACACTTATGTCGCGGGAACCACAAGCAGCCAGCTCCCATTTCTAGGGTTGCAGGGCATCTCGCTCGGCCTCGCGCAGCCGGCATCCACCGCTGGCGTCCTCATATCCACTTCGGCCTTCGTCATGAAGATAAATCCCGAGGGAACCGCCGCCGTCTTTACTTCCCTCTTGCCCAACACCGAGGTCGACGCGATGGCTTTAGACAGCTCGGGGAATGTCTACACTGCCGGCCTCGACAATAATGGCGTGGCCATGGCCAAGGCGAGCCCTACCGGCAGCCAGTTACTCTACTATTCATCCATCCCCTGTAAGATCGTGACCTTTGATGAAGCCGCGATTCCGTTTGGTTTGGCGGTCGACTCCTCGGGAGATGCGCTCCTCACGGGCTCCGTTGCCAGCCTTCAGATCCCTGAGACTGTGCCCGGCTATATCACATCTTCCAACGCCTTCCTGCTGAAGATGGACGCTCAGCCCGACCAAACGGACCTTGCAGTCGACCCTCCCACGGCGTCATTTATTCCTGAAGGCAACGCCACCGTGCATTTTGTCATTCACAACAATGGATCTATCGCCGCGCAGGACGTCGTTTTCGCAACCTCAGAATTCGGCCCCGGGCCGATCGCCCAGTGTCGCGCTTCGGGCGGCGGTGTGTGCGGAACAGGATCGTCGCGCGTGACGTTCAACTCGATCCCAGCAGGCGGAAGCGAGACCATCGACTTCGAACTGGGGTCGTGTCAGAATCCCCTTATTCCCCCGAATGGTGTCAACGAGATAACCGCCAACGCGACGGTATACAGCGTCACTTCTGACGTTTATCAAGACAACAACAGCACCACCGGCAGTGCCTCGGCGGACTTCCTGCCGGTCATCATCGCGGCCAACACTCCCACGTTTGAACAAACGAATCTCGAACTCTTCAATGTCGTGAGCGGCACGATACAGGCAGACGCGCCCTGCGAGCCGGCCAACACTCCGGCTTATGCTCTTCCCAATGCTCAGGTCGAAGTTTACTGGCCGACCCCTCAATATTCGCCGCTTACCGGCGGGGCGGTTGCTTTCGAGAAATGGCAGGACGGCTCGACGGAGAATCCGAGGACCTTCACTGCGGCCCCCCCTCAGCTCTATGAGGTCGCAATCTTCACCCCGTTCAACACTCCGTATTTCACGGCAGCGTCGGTGGCGAACGCAGGAAGCTATGCCCCTGGTGGCGTATCGCCGGGCGAATTCATCACCCTCAGCGGGCTCAACTTCGGCTCCGGAAGTCCCCAGTCTGGGCAAGTGCAGAACGGCCGGTTTACTACGTCGCTTGGAGGGGTCTCCTTAACGTTCGATGGAACGCCCGCACCGCTCATATACTCGAGCTACGGCCAGATCAATGCCATCGTGCCGTATGAGGTGGCGGGGAAGAGTTCCACCGCGATTGCCGTTCAGACGGGCGGTGCTACGGCGAGCGCGACCGTTCCCGTGGTGCCGGCCGCTCCTTCGCTCTTTACCGCCGATGCGTCGGGAATCGGGCAGGCCGCGGCCCTCAACCAGGATGGCAGCGTCAATTCGGCCGCTCACCCCGCGAATCCCGGCAACGTGGTTGTGCTGTATGGGACGGGGGAAGGGCTGGAAAATCCCGTGCCGGAGGATGGCACCATCACTGCGGGAGCGCCACCGAGCCCACAGTTACCGATTAGCGTTACCATCGGCGGCGCGCCCGCGAAGCTCAGCTATGCCGGTGCCGCTCCTGGCTTGGCAGCCGGCGTGATCCAGATCAACGCTGTAATTCCGACCGGTATTGCAGGGCGGAATGCGCCCGTGAACTGGACGGCAGGAACCTATTCGAGTCAAAGTGGCGTTACCATTGCCATTAACGAATCGCCTGCGCCGGGCTTCACCTACCAGCCGTCCGCCGACAATGTGGGGCTGGCTCCGATCAGCATTACGACGCCGCGCATTGCGGTCGACTCCGGGCCCACAATCGTGACCATCTTCGGCTTTGGTTTTGTGCCCGGAATGGTTGTTGACTGGAATAATCAACCGAGACTCACACAATACCTCGATGAAACTCAGCTCCAAGTTCTGCTCACTGCGGCAGACCTGGAGTCGCCCGAGTTGGGAAGCATCACGGTCTGGGATGCATCCGAGACCACGCAAATTACCGAATCCGCGCCATTGCTGGTCTACCTGCCGTTGCTGAATAACGATCTGGTCTACGATTCCACGCGAGGCAAGATCTATGTCTCGGTGGCCGCTTCGCAGATGCCCCAAGGATCCTCGATCGCGATCCTCGATCCCGAGGCTGGGAAGATCGACAGTTTTTATCCGCTGGAAACGGAACCCACGCTCTTGACGCTTTCTGCCGACAACCAATATCTGTATGTCGCTATTGGAAACAAGATCCGGAGAATCAATCTCGATACCTGGACCGCGGATCTGGATATCCCGTTGGGCTCCGATCCGATGTTCGGCCCGCGCGAAGTGCTCTCGATGATTACATTGCCGGGAGTCAACAACTCTCTCGCCGTCTCGATGTTCGTGCCCGGCGTCAGCCCCTATAGCTTCCTGGCGATTTTCGACGATGCCCAAATGCGTCCGACGACGATACCCGCGCCGAACTCATTTGCGGCCCCAGAGCCCGCTTATCTGATCGGCGGCCCTGACGCCGGGACTCTCTACGCGACAAACGGAGGTGGCGATTTCTTCACTCTGGCGGTCAGTCCGCAAGGGACCAGCGTCGCCAATACTGTACCGGGTCTCCTGGGCGGCGACGGCGATTCGGTGTATTCGGGTGGCCTGATCTACGACGGAAACCGAGGGGCGGTCGACCCGACCGTGCCATCCGTTGTCGCCACTTATGACAACCAGGGATTAATCGTTCCTTTGACCGATCTGAACCAGGTGTTGATTCTTAGCGGCATCTCTTCGAATAACGGCGCGCCTGTGATGGTTCCGGCCCTCACACTCAGTAGCAGCAGCGGTGGAGCCCGTCTCTGGTCGCTGCCGATGCCCCTGCGAGACTTCATTGATTATGGTCCTCTGCTTCGCTGGGGCGCGAACGGCTTCGCATTGCGCGAGTATCAGCCGGTCAACCAACCGGCTTCCACAATCGATCTGTTCCGCCTGGACTTATCGACCCCTGGGCAGTAGGAAGGAGGGTCGCCGCTGGATTAGCCCTGTGAGTCCCTTTTTCCCGGATCGATGAGCCGGAGCGGCTCGTCTGGGTTGTAGTGGAAACCGTCGGCAGAAGGCTCCGTGACCGGTTTGCGAGCTTTTAGCGCGGAGATTCTCCGACGGACCTCATCTTCCCTGCTGGGTCCCTGTCCGGATCTGAGAGTCGCAAATTTGGGAACAATCGGGGCAGGTGTCGCTAGACTACGCGAAATTCGGCGGGCGGCATTTCTCCTGCGTCGGGATCGCTCGCGCACGAAATCGTTGACTGTGCTTTTCGGAACGTGGAACTTCAATTCCGCTGTGAGGATTTCCGAGATATCCCGATACGTGAGCCCGCGCCCGCGCAGCTCGTCTATCAAGTCGCCGTACGGTTCCAAGGGGGAGCGTCCCGACTTCTTGGTCACCTTGGTCAAAATGTCCTGAAATTTGTCTTCCACAGACGCCCCAAGTTTCATCAACGTGCACCGGACAGACGCCGGACAAGTTCCGGACAAAAGCCGGACATCGACCGGACAGCCAACCCGCTCCGCGGGTCGCCCGAACCTAAGCCGCCAGGCTTAGGGATGGTGTCTTTCTCTTATTTCAACTCGCCAATGTTCCAAATTGTTTCAATCCGTTTCAAACTGTTGCACGTGATCGATTCGGCCGCTCTCGACCCCCTCCAGTTGCAATCGGTTTCAAATTGTTGCAATCTGTTGCAAAACCCGAGTTCCCCTGCGGTTTCCCGTACAGCAACCGGAACGGGGTGGTGTGTCACCCCTCCTTCAGCCGTCGCAGACGGCTTTTCCGCTACCCGCCGGTAACCACGGAAAACCGCTCCATATGTGCGATGGCTCAGCCTGATCCCGCGGCGAACAGCCACGCGGTAGAATCAGTTTCTGAACGCGCCGCGTGCGGTCAAAAACGGTCGTTTGACCCAGGCCGACTGCTTTCCCTGATCGCCCTCGACAAGTCGAACGATTTCGGTGAACCCGCCAGTCGCGGAGTCGATTACCGCCAATCTAGTAAATATCGAGAGCCCGCCTGTTATGCCGGCCAAGAGGAATCTGCCCATCGGGGCTCCAAGGGCCGAGGCCCACTACTGTCCGCCAATGCACCACCAGCTCCCTGCTGGTCCGCGTGATGAGCGAGGTAACCACCAGCGCGCCCTTCTTGTTGATGAACGCGACAAAATCGCCGTCCGGGGATAAAGACTGAAGTTCACCTTGACCTTCCAAAAGCACTCTGCCTGCCTCGACGTCTACGATTATGAAACGTTCTCTCGCTCCGACGGCCAGGCGTTGTCCATCGGACGAAATGCGCAAGCGAACATTGGCAGTCCCAAAGTTCGCAAGAAGACCACTTAGATCGCGCTGAAGCTTTCCGGTCCTGGGATTTAGTACGACCAGCCGTTCCTCCGGTGGAGCAGTGCTTTTCGAAGCGAGGGCCAGATATCCCGCATCTGAGGACAATGAGAGCTGTCGGGGGAAGCCACGCTCAAGCTGCATCGTTTTGATAGGAGACCGAGCATCGGTGAAGAAAACCTTCGCATCTCCAGACCCAATTGGCGGAGGAAATGCTGCCTGAAGCGCCCAGGCAATCCATCCACAGTCCGGGGAAACGGAAACCAGCCAGGGTTTTTCAGGCACACGCAGTCTACCGGCGCTTTTTCCATCGATACCGACGGCATCAGAGACGAGTGTGTTCGTCCACAGGATGGGTATAATCGCCAAGTCCAGCCGTTCAGCCATGGACTTCACTTTGGCCCTCATCTCGGGTTCCCCTGCCGAGCATCCCGATGTGCCTGCCAAGCCAGCGGCCATCAAATCGAAGTGTCTTCGAGTCATCTAGAGCGCGTCCTTGGGCTTCTAGTTCAGGCCGGGCAGCGAAACGTTATATCCAAACAGTTGCATCGACTGGGGAATGGTGTACCAATTCCCGAAAGAGGCCAACAGGGAGCTGACCGACTGCAGTAGGTAACGCAGTGCCGAACTACTGTTGGGCCCGAGGAGGCCGTGATAGGCTATATCGGCGTTGTTGATCTTGGAAACATGCGACTGAAGTATGGAAAATGCGGCGCAGACGGCTGAGCCGGTTATCGAGCCATCGTCGGTGTTAGATTGCGGGTAGTCATAATTTCCAGGCTGACCTTTAGGCGCGCCCGGGAAACCGATCCCTGCTCCGAGCAAGTTCCCATTGTGAAGTCCCTCAATGACGATATCATCATCCGGGTCCGTGCTTGAGCTAAACGTAAGATAGCCATGGAGGTTCGGACCGCGCCTGAGCCCGAAATAGTTAAGTGGCCTGGACTCCACCTCGAGTGTGCAGGCGGGCGGGGACGTTAGCGTCGGCGCTGCCACAGGAACGGTGGTAGCGTGCCGCCCTCCTGACAATACGGGCGCGGGCTCGGCGTGAACCCATCGGCTCCGACGCACGGATCATCGCAGTTCTCCTGTGACGCGTCGCACCCGCCGAAGCCCCCGCCGCCACCTCCGTCATCGCAGGGGTCGCCGTCATCCCTGCGCAGACTTCCTCCTCCATCAGCCCGCCCGGATCACGGAAGTTAACTGGATCGCCCGAAACATAGGCATATCGATTCCAACTCTGAGGATTGTTCGGCCCGCCGCTGGATCTGGACGGGTCCGGCGTCATGAACCGTCCATACCGGCTCGAGTAGTAGCGATTATTCGCATAATCCAGCCCGCTCGCCGAATCCTGCCAATAAGTCGCGAAGCTCCAGGTGTCCTGCGGATTCGTGCTGCCCTTGTTCTCGCCGAACGGATAAAAGGTACCGGTCGAGCCCAACTGGTCCATCACCGCCAGCCGACGGCTGCCGAAATACTGATCGCTCGTGTGCAGCGTGCTCAGCAGCGTCAAGGCGAGCCCGGAATTCGCTGTGTTGAAGACGCTCATTTCGTAGGTGGCCAGCTTCTGGCCGGTGGGCGAATAGAGGCTCACCAGGTAGGCGTTGGGATTGCCTTGACTGCACAGGTCGGTGCTGCCAGTCCAGCTCCAAGTTCGCTTGTTCTGCGCGTCATCGCCATATTGGACGCCGTGCGTATTGGAAAGCCGGTTCTCCACGTCATAGCCGACGTAGGGGGGCCCCACACTGACGTTCATATTCCCGTTCGCGTCGTAGGTGTAGCCGACGATCTGATTGGTTGTCGCACTCACCGCCTGCGAAAGGCTGGGCGCCGATCCGGCGGTAATGGTCATCGACAGCAGGTTCCCAAAACCATCAAAGCCGCCCCAGTTGCTGGCGGTACCATTGCAGCTCGCCGTGAGCAGGCGATTGAGAGAATCGTAGGTATAGGTGATCGTTTCGCCGCTCGCCGCGTTGTTCATGGAGCTGATCTTGCCGTTGTTGGTTCCGGTGGTGGGGGAGTTGTAGGTCAGGTTCTCTGGATAACTGTAGGGATAGTACGGCAACTGCACGCTCAAGCTGGTGAGCTGATTCAGCGAATTGTCGGCACGCGTCTCATTCCCGGTCGGGTAGTTGATGGTGAGCAGTTGATTTGCCGCGTTGTAGCTGACATTGCTTACCACCGTGGTGCCGCCGGACGTCGTCATGCCGTTCAACCGGTACATACTGTCGTAGGAATAATTGTATGGTCATTGCGCTGTCAGTGGGTCGTGGCCGGACGCGAAACCGCGGATCAGGTTCGGTCGGTGTCGTTCCACCCCCCCAGATTTCGCCGCTGAACTGGTCGTCTCTGACCTTCTTTCCCGGATCTATGAGCCGCAGCGGTTCAGTTGGGTCGAAGTAGAAGCCCACTCCCGCTTTTCCGCCGATTTCATTCATTCGGTATCGACTAGTGCTACGACCGCTTAAATAGTTT
>PKZC01000316.1 GCA_003132905.1 Bryobacterales bacterium
TGGTTTTCGACACAGGCTGCTAAGCCACAGTAAAGTGGCCGAAGCACTGGGCGTTCCCGCAAGCACGGTCCGTTCGTTGGAGACGCGCGCACGTCAGAAACTGCAGCCAATGCTTGCTTCCTATGCTGGAGAATTATTCCCGGCCTTGGAAGATCTGCTCCAGGAACAGGCGGCTGGAAAACCCAACATACTTCATATCGCCGATGGTGAGTCGGTAGCCGGCACCCTAAGGGGCCTCTGGGATCCCTGGAAGTGTCTCCACCTATGGTGAATTGATATATGAAGGACCAGCCCCGGGTGATCTTACGCCCGCGACTTGGCAGGAAATGCGCGCCCGCTTTATGTCCGAAGCCGGCTACGCGACTCTGGACGAAGCGCGGCAGTACCTGAAAGCGTGCCACGATGCACTTGCGGCCTTCCCCCAGCACGAGGAAGTCGTCATTTGGCTCGACCACCGGCTATCGGACCAACTTATCCTGATTAAGGCCCTCGACTGGTTCCGGGCTCAGAATATGGGCGCTGTGAAGTTGAGCCTGATTTGTATCGGGCGCTACCCGGGCCGGAAGATTTTGTCGGGCTTGGAGAACTCACTTCGGACCAATTGGCGTCTCTAGCCGACACACGTCTGCGGGTGACCGAGGCTGCCATCGAGCGTCTTATTGAGACGGATACATCGGCGCTGCCATTCGTTGCTACGGCGTCACTTGGAACAGTTCCCCTCTGTCGATAGCGGTTTGTCCGGCACAGAACGCCAAGCTCTTTCCGTGCTCCATGAGCAGGGCCCGCTCTCTGGAAGACGGCTGTTTGCCACGGTCCAGCGTCTGGAGGAGCAGATCTTTATGGGCGACTGCTCGTTCTATCGATTAATGGCGGATCTGTCCTCGGTTCGGCATCCGCTTCTTCAGATATCGGATACGCCGCAACTTGGTCTCGGTGAAGTTACGATCACGGAAGCCGGGCGAAACGTCATAGAAGGCCGCGCGAACCACATTGAACTCAACGGTATCGATGAACTCAACGGTATCGATCGATGGCTCGGCGGGGTCCATCTAGAGCGCGGCAAAGTCGGATGGCTTTGGGATCGTACGGCCGGTCGGCTAGTCAGGCATGCGGCGGCATTGCCAGCCACATTGTAAGTGGCGGCGGCCAGCACCTGGATTTAGAATTGCGTGAAGTTGTAAGTGGGGTAAGTTGCGGGAACGGCGGGAAGGAATATCACGGGGACGTTGCGCCCAGCGTGAAGGATGGTGTCGTTGGTGGCTGAGGCGCTGAAGCCCGCCAGGGGAGAACCAAAGATCTGGTAGTCGAAGGGCAGGCCGGAATCGCCGAAATCGGGATTCACATTGGTTGTGCCGCCAGCGTCCTCATTCATCGGCAGCGGACTTCCGTTCACCAGGGGCGTGCCGCTCTGCCATTGCGAGAAATTGAGGAAGGTCCATGCGGAGCTGGGATTTCCCGGAACCCCGCAGCTAGCAGCCGCGGCGCCGCCAGGTGGCTTGGTCAGCACGTGGAAGGCCTTGGTGTACGTGGAGAATTGACCGTCCGTTCGCCAATAGAGATTTCCCTGGAAGTCCTGAAATTGGTTGTAAGGCAGGCTGCAGGAATCGGCGCAGCCCTGGGTCACGTAGAAACTGGACGAATCGTTAAGGTCGAAATAGAAGATGTTGTTGGCCACGTTCACTTGCGGCGTAGCAGCCAGGCTGCAGCCTTGTGGCCAGGGGTTCTGCTCCTCGAACATGCTGACGCGGGCGTACGCAAAAATATTGTTGCGAAATGTGTTGGCCGTAGTAGTTGGCGCCGGACCTTCGTGGATGAATACCGAGGAGCCCGCCACGTGGTAGACGACGTTGTTTTCGATATCAATGCCGGCCGATTGGATATCGAGATAGATGCCATGGCCGCCGTAGCCGGAACCCTGCACCTTGTTGTCGATGACGGAGGAGTCGGTTACGTCATGCACCAAGTTGTTCAGAATCTTGTTGCCAGTCCCGCTTCCCCCCGCCATGCCGGTGTTATAGTACAGCGCCCCTCCGTCAGAAGTGGTTCCTTGTATCACGTTCCAGATGTGGTTGTATTGGCTGATAATGTTCACGCCATTGGCGGTGAAGCCGGCGGAGGGACAGCCCAAATTGCAAACGGAAATGCCGGCGTGATATCCATCGGTGATGTCGTTGTGAAGGTAGGTAATGTCGTGCCCATTTCCCTGGGCCAAGCCTTCGCCATCCGCGAACACACGCGAATAGCCTTGAATAATGTTGTTCTGAATCGTAACCTGCTGGACGACATTAGCGGCCTGGTCCGTTCCCAATGGGTGATGTCCAATATGGAGTCCGCTGGAACCAATGTCGTAAAAAGCTGAATTTTGCACCAGATCTTGCGATGCCGGCGGACCGGAATTGCCAGACGTTGAGGCGATCTGCAAACCCGATGCCGAAGTATGGCGCAGCACGACGGAATCGAAGGTGACATTCTGGCAACTCTCGCAATCGATAGCGGCCGGCAAGGTGTTTTCACCGTTTTCGTCATCGTTGAAGCCCGTGGACGGCGGTATGAAATTGTCCACTTCAAATGTGATGCCTTGGAAGGTTACATAGTTGAGATTCGTGGCGGAGATCAGGCTGCCGCCAGTGGAAGTGGCCGGGGATAGTTGCGCGATCACGACGCTGTCGGAGTTCGGGTTTTCACCACTGTTGGCGAGGTAGTTCAAAGTCCAGGGCGACGTTGAGCGATCCAGAAACCATATGCCGGTTTCGCCAGCGGATTGGGCGGCATTGAAGGCATCCA
>PKZC01000348.1:0-32617 GCA_003132905.1 Bryobacterales bacterium
GCTCGCCATACACATTGAAGAATCGCAGCGCGACGGTTTCCAAGCCGAAACAGGAATGGAACACGCTGGCATAATGCTCGCCCATCAACTTTTGCACGGCGTAGGGTGATTTGGGGCGCGGCAGCATGGTCTCTACCTTTGGCAATACATCGGTGTCGCCGTACGCCGAGGACGATGCCGCATAAACAACCCGACGGACCCTGGCGTCGGCCGCGCCGCGCAGGACGTTGAACGTCCCATCAATGTTTACTTCATGCGAAGGGACCGGATCTTGGATAGATCGCGGAACACTGGGAATGGCGGCTAAATGAAACACAACTTCCGCGCCGCGAATGGCGGACGCAACGGCGGTGGCATCGCGAATGTCCGATTTGTCCCATTCGATGCGGGAACGAACTTCCTCGAGGTTCGAAGCGTGCCCGGTGAGCAAGTTGTCGATCACGCGCACCTGGCTGTCGCCCTGAGAGAGCAAAGCGCGGACCAGCGCCGAGCCGATAAAACCAGCGCCNNTCACCGCATCGCCGTGCTCGGTGACACGCTGGCGCGCGAACGTCGAGCCGATAAAACCAGCGCCGCCGGTGACGACGTAACGCGTCATCTGGCTAGTCAGTCCGTTTAGTGGCCACCGCCACCAGTGTCAAGCCGGGCCAGGGAAACACACCATCGAAGTGCCTCCAGAACCAAACGGTTTTGTCGAAGATCTTCAACGTCACCTTGCTGATTCGCTTTTGGCGCAGCACATTACCGAACAACCACCAGCCCACAGTGCCAATCTTGTTCAGTTGGCGCATCTCCTTCACTGCCAGGCCGTTTTGTTCCAGAAGCGCGCGTAGTTGGGATGTGGAGAAGCGGCGGCGATGCCCGATCGCCTGATCCAAAGTTCCGAAAAGCGATGGGCTTTGGGGCACCAGGACGATCAACGATCCGCCGGGCTTCAATGCGCTGACCGCCGAGCCGATAACCGTGCTCGGGTCTTCGACATACTCCAGAACATTCACGCACAGAACTGTATCGAAGGGGCCCCCGACGCGCTGGTAATCTTCTGGAATCTCGGGGTCCAGCTCCAGCACTTCCACGTTGGGCGTGCGCAGGAATCGATTGTGCAGCGAGTGCAGATACAGAGGATCTTTTTCAGCGACCACGTAATACAGCCTGCGGCCCATCAGATGGCCCGCCACGTTTCCGATTCCGGCGCCGAGTTCGAGCACCGTGTCGCCCAGGTGGGGCCGCAGTACGCGCGACAGCCAGTTTAAATATTGAGGGGTGCCCGTGAGGTTATTGAGAAAGGCGCGGCCGTACGGTTCGGTGTACAGATCGTCGATGATCCAGAAGCGAAAAATTACTCCCAGTGCTTTTACGCCGTCCTTCCACCCGATTTTCTTGCCTTCTTCGTAAGTGCGGCCGTGATAGCTGATGGGGACTTCGTAAATGCGCAGCTTGCGCTTGGCGCACTTCATCGTAATCTCGGGCTCAAAACCGAAGCGGTCAGACCGGATAGGGATGCTCTTCAGCAGATCCGTGCGGAAAACTTTGTAGCAGGTCTCCATATCGGTCAGGTTCAGGTTGCAGAACATGTTCGATAGCAGCGTCAAAGTTTTATTGATCATCGAATGCCAGAACGGCAGGATGCGAGTCTGTTCGCGGACCAAATAGCGGGAACCAAATACTGCGTCGGCATGGCCCGTCAGCAAGGGACGGAGCAGGGTAGGGTATTCGGAGGGATCATATTCCAGATCGGCGTCCTGAACCAGACAGAAGTCGCCCTGCGCCTCTCGAATCGCGGTGCGAACCGCCGCACCCTTACCCTCGTTCACTTTTTTGCGGAAAAGCCGGATGGATGGTTCCTGAGCGGCCAAGCGGTCTAGAATTTCCGAAGTTCCGTCGGTAGAGCAATCGTCAACGATGATGAGTTCCCGCTCCATGTTCTCTGGCAGAGGTGCGTTCAAAACCTGAGCGAGACTACGCTCCACCATAGTGCGTTCGTTATAGACAGGGATAAGAATGGAGAGGCGCAACCTCCCTAGTATAAGCGGATGGTGCAACAAAAAGAGCCGCCGCCGCACAGACAGCATGCGAGCAGACGGCTCTTCTTCCGAGGAATCGATCAAGTAGGAATTAGCGCTTTACAGTCTCTCTGTGCTGCTCGTGCATCTTATGCTGGTCGTTCTGGGCAACATCCGATTGCATCCGAGCCCACTCGTCGGCTTGCTTCTGTGCTTCATCCTTGGAGATGCCGTAGCGTTCTTGGATGCGGCCGACCAACTGGTCTTTCTTTCCGGCCACCTGGTCCCAGTCGCTATCGGTAAGCTTGCCCCACTGTTCACGGGCCTTACCCTTCACCTGTTTCCAGTTGCCTTCAATTCTGTCCCAATTCATAAAGGTCTATTTCTCCTTCCACCGTGTGACAGCACGATCCAAACCAATGCCCGCCTGAATGCAACTCGCTGATTTTGCTGAAGATCACGCACGGGTAACGTAGAAAAACTTACGTCGTGGGCCGTCACCGTTAGGCTGGCACATAGAAAAATTGCCGGGGTCGTGATACCAGTAGAGTTTGACTCCTCAACCACTGGCTCCCATTTTTGAAACGAATCTTCCCGGCATCGAACTTTACGCTCGCGGCAAAGTGCGCGATGTTTATTCGGCGGGCGACTACCTGGTGATTGTCGCCACCGACCGTTTGTCGGCCTTCGATTACGTGCTGCCGACGCCCATTCCCGACAAGGGCCGCGTGCTCACCGCGACGACGCTCTTCTGGCTGGAACAATTGCGGGACATCGTGCCCAATCACTTCGTGTCGGCGAATGTCTCCGACTATCCGCGCGAGTTTCACCCATATCGGGATCAACTGGAAGGCCGCTCGATGCTGGTTCATCGCGCCAAGATGGTAGAGGTGGAATGCGTGGCGCGCGGGTACATTTCCGGATCGGGATGGAAGGACTACCGGCGCGACGGGCGCATTTGCGGCATTGAGCTGCCCGCCGGATTGCGCGAGAGCGATGCGCTTCCTGAGCCAATCTTCACGCCCGCGTCGAAGGCCCAATCGGGTCACGACGAGAATATATCTTTCGAAACCGTTGCCCGCCAGATTGGCGAGCCATTAGCCGCAAGACTTCGCGATCTGACGCTCGAGATTTACAAACACGCTGCGCGGTACGCTGAAACGCGTGGAATCATCATCGCCGATACGAAGTTCGAATTTGGATTTGTGGGCGATCGATTAGTGCTGGCGGATGAAGTGCTCACGCCCGATTCTTCGCGCTTCTGGCCGCGCGCCAGCTATCAGCCCGGCGGCCCGCAGCCATCGTTCGACAAGCAATACGTGCGCGACTATCTGGAATCCATTCATTGGGACAAGCGACCCCCGGCGCCCCCCTTGTCGCCAGACGTTATGGAGAGAACCAGCGATAAGTATCGCGAAGCGTATCGGGTCCTGACAGGGAAAGCGCTTTGAAGCCGGCGAGGTTATTATGAGGCCGGAGAAGACATGAGCTGGATCGATCTGGTGCTGGCGCTGGTAATCGCCAGTTCGGTGCTCACTGGGTTCGCGGCCGGATTCGCGCGCGTGGGCGTCGGGTTTGCCGCGCTTGTCGTCGGGATGTTCTGCGGCTTCTGGTTCTATGGAATCGTAGCCGCTTACTTCATCGATTACGTCACCTCACCCGCCATCGCAAACCTGATCGGGTTCTTCGTCATCCTGATCGGAGTTCTGATCCTGGGCGCGATCATCGGGCGCATCCTGGCGAAATTTTTCAAATGGGTCGGACTCTCGTGGCTCGACCGCCTGCTCGGCGGAGCCTTTGGAATGGTGCGCGGTTTCTTGATCGCCGCCGCGATTGTAACGGTCCTGCTGGCGTTCTCGCCATCCCCGCCGCCGCCCTCGGTGGTAAGTTCCAGGCTGCTGCCGTACGTGATCAATGTTTCCGACGTGCTGGCCGCCGTAACGCCGCGCGGGATCAAAGATTCGTTCTACGCCACAAAAGATAGAGTGAAAGCGGTTTGGTCCGCGCACAACACCCACCCGCCGGCGGAGCTCCGGCACGAATGAACTTACTCATTTTCGATCTTGACGGCACGTTGATCGACTCCAAGCTCGACTTGGTCCATTCAGTCAACGCGGCTCGCGCCCTGATGAATCTGGAGCCGATTTCAGAAGAGTTGGTTTCCTCCTATGTAGGCAATGGCGCGCCCGTATTGATGCGTCGCGCTTTGGGCCCCGAGGCCAGCGAGGCGGATGTCGCGCGCTCTCTCGACTATTTCCTGAAGTATTATCGCGCGCACATGCTGGACAACACGCGCTTATATCCTGGTGTGCGCGAGGCGCTGGATCGGTTACTTGAAGGCGGCGCGAAGATGGCGGTGCTCACCAATAAACCGGTGCGGTTCAGCCGCTCGATAGTAGAAGGCTTAGGACTGACGCAGCATTTTTTCCAAGTCTACGGCGGGAACAGCTTCGAGCAGAAGAAGCCCGACCCGATCGGGATTGAAACGCTTTTGGGCGAGAGTGGCGCGCTGCGCGAACGCACCATCATGGTGGGCGACAGTCACGTGGATATTCGAACCGCCCGCAACGCGGGTGTGATGGCCTGCGGGGTGTCGTACGGATTTCAGCCGGAAAGTTTCGCGGACGCGCCGCCCGATCTGCTGGTGGACAATATGCTTCAGTTGGCAGATTACGTGCTCAACCCTTTACAGTCCCTGGGTTAACTGCTGAGTTGAATTCGGCGAGCTTCCGCAGCTTGTTCCAAGCGGCTCCGGAATCGATGGATTCGGCCGCGCGTTCCATGGCGGCGGCCGGGCTGTCGGCGAGTCCGCTAGCCATCAACGCGGCGGCGCTGTTCACCAGCACGATGTCGCGTGGAGCGCCGTGCCGTCCTTTCAGAACCTCCGTGGCGATTTCGGAATTGCGCGCCCGATCGCCGCCTCGCAAATCCTGAATGTCAGCCCGCTCGACGCCGAAGTCGGCGGGTGTCCATTGGAAAGATCGCAAATCGTGGCCGGTGATTTCGAAAACGAGTGTCGCTCCGGTGGTGGTCACTTCATCGAGTCCATCATTACCATCACCGGCGCCGTGAACGACGAACGCGTGTTCCGATCCAAGCCCAGCCAGCGCCTTCGCCATGAGTTCGGCGGTGTGCGCGGAAGGCGCGCCGATCAGTTGACGGGTGGCGCCCGCTGGATTGATCAGCGGGCCAAGCAGATTGAACACGGTGCGCATCTTGAGTTCCAAGCGGGCGGGCTGGGCATGTTTCATAGCCGGATGAAGCAGAGGAGCGAAAAGAAAGCCAATCCCGATTTCGCGGATGGCTTGCGCCACTCGCTCCGGAGGCTGTGACACTTCAACGCCTAAATGTTCCAGAATATCGGCGCTGCCGCATTGCGTGGAAAACGATCGATTGCCGTGCTTGGCCACGTGCACGCCCGCGCCCGCCACGACGAACGCGGCTACGGTAGAAATGTTAAACGTTGAGCCGGCGCCGCCGCCTGTACCGCAGGTATCCAGCAGAGGCTCTACGCAGGCCTCGATGCGAACGGTCTTCTCACGCATCGCCCGCGCGAAACCCAGCAGCTCGTCCGGCGTCTCGCCCTTCATTCGCAAGCCCATCAGGAACGCGGAAATTTGTGGCGTGCTGGCCGAACCGCTCAGAATGGCGAGCATCGCTTCCCGAGCTTCGTCAGCCGACAGATCCTCACTAGCGGCGATTTTGTGCAGAAAGGGCAGGAGCATGGAAGGCTTTGGATTCACGTTACCATGAGCAAAGGGAATGAAATCGTGAGGCTTGCGGCTATTGCAATTCTGTTGACGAGTCCCGGCTTGTATGCCCAGGAACATCAGCGGCCGCCTGTTGCTCCAACGCATGAAGCTGGCCCACAGACGCCTGCGCCCCCGGCGATCGCTCCCACCACCCCTCCCGTTGAAACCACTTCGAAGACCAAGCACTCCATTCAGATCAATGGCAAGACATTGGCGTACACGGCAACGGCGGGCACGTTAGTTCTGAAGAAGGACGACAAGCCGTGGGCCAACATGTTTTACGTCGCTTATACGCGCGACGACGCACCGGGCGCGTCCATGCGGCCGATCACATTCGCCTTTAATGGAGGCCCCGGATCTTCGTCAGTGTGGTTGCACATGGGAGCGCTGGGGCCGAAGCGAGTGGACATGGGTCCGGACGGCGAGCAGCCTAAGCCGCCCTATCGATTGGTGGATAACGACGACACCGCGCTCGAATTCACCGATCTGGTGTTTATCGATCCGGTGACCACCGGGTTCAGCCGACCAGCGCCCGGCGAACAAGACAAGCAGTTCCACGGCTTCGATGGCGATCTGGAATCGGTGGCCGAATTCATCCGGCTTTATTTGACGCGCTTCGAGCGGTGGACTTCGCCGAAGTTCTTGGCCGGGGAGAGCTACGGCACCACGCGATCGGCAGCGCTATCGCAATATCTTTTGGAGAACGACGGGATCTACTTGAACGGAATCACGCTGATTTCCACCGTGTTGAATTTTGAGACCATCTCGTTCGCTCGCGGCAACGACCTTCCGTACGCATTATTCTTGCCCACTTACACTGCCGCCGCTTGGTATCACAAGAAGCTGCCCAAAGATCTGCAGGCGGATTTGGAGAAAGCGCTGGGCGAAGCGCGCCGGTTCGCGGGCAATGAATACACGGTCGCGCTGATGAAAGGCGACAAGCTGACCACGCCCGAGCGGACGAACGTGGTGCGTGAGATGGCGCGCCTTACGGGGCTTTCCGAACATTACATCGAAGAGTCTAGTCTGCGGGTGTCGGAAGCGCGATTTACAAAAGAACTGCTGCGCGACCAGCGCAAGACCCTGGGCCGGTACGATAGCCGGCTGGAGGGCGAGGACGTAGACGCGGTGGGCGACGAGCCCGATTACGATCCCAGCTATGCGTCTGTGCAAGGCGTCTTCACGGCGATGTTCAACAACTATGTGCGAGCGGATTTAAAATATGAGAGCGACGTGCCCTATCAAGTGCTGACCGGGAAGGTGCAGCCGTGGAATTATGAGCGTTTCCAAAACCGCTATGTGAACGTTGCCGAAATGTTGCGTGAGGCCATGACGCAGAATCCAAGCCTGAAAGTGATGATCGTAAATGGCTACTACGACCTGGCGACTCCGTTTTTCGCGACTGAATACACGGTCAACCACATCGGGTTGGATCCCGGACTCAGCAATCACATCAGCCTGACATACTGCGACGCCGGACACATGCTATACACCAAGAAGAGCTGTCTGGATGGTCTGCACGGAGCCATGGACGATTTTTACCGGAAGGCTTTTCCAGGCAGCAGCCCGACACCGTAAATCCGAAGCGAAGCTAGTAAATGCAGCCTAAGAACGGACCGTTACAGGCAAAAACGACGCCCGGCATTTTTGTGGGCGGCAGCGCCATGGCCGAGCACATGCGCCGGTTCGATTGGTCCCGCACTGCACTGGGTCCCGTAGAAACGTGGCCGCAATCGCTCAAAACCACGGTTTCCACCTGCCTGGACTCCCGGTTTGCCATCGTCGTTTGGTGGGGCCCCGAGCTCGTCACGTTTTACAACGACGGGTACAGCAAGATTATCGGCGACAAACATCCGCACGCGCTTGGTTTGCGAGCCAAGGATCTGTGGCCTGAAATCTGGCACATTATTGGTCCCATGCTCGAAGGCGTCATGCAGCGCGGCGAGGCCACCTGGTCTGAGAATTTGTTGCTGGAGCTGGAGCGCAACGGCTACCCGGAGGAGTGCTACTTCACGTTTTCCTATAGCCCGATTCGCGATGAATCCGGCGGCGTAGGCGGCATATTCACGCCGGTCCAAGAGACAACGAGTCAAGTGATCGGAGAGCGCCGCTTGCGCACTCTGCGTGATCTGGCGGAAGCAGCGCGCGCCGCGAAGGCACAAAGCAGCGAAGAAGTATGCCGGCTGGCAAGCCAGACCCTGTCGGAAAATCTGTTTGATATTCCATTTGCCGCCATCTATTTGTTTTCCGAGAGCACCGGTGAGTTTTCTAAAAGTGCCGAGGCGCATCTAGTCGGGAAGTCGGGTGTCACGTCCGGAACCCCGCTGATTCCGGAAGTAGTGCGATTGGATGAATCCTCGGCGCAGTGGCCCTTCGCCCGTGTGCTTCAAAGCGCGGAAACGGAATTGATCCCGCTGCCGAAGTCTCTGGAGAAGGTGCCCTGTGGCGCTTGGCCAGTTCCGCCGCGCGAGGTGCTGGCAATCCCGATCTCGCCCGGTGGCCAGCGCATCGGCTTTACCTTGCTGGCCGTCAACCCGCGCAAGCAGATCGACGACGAGTACCGCGGGTTTCTTTTGCTGGTGGCCGGCCACATTACCACGGCGATTGCTGAAGCCCGCGCGTTAGAAGACGAGCGCAAGCGTGCTCGCGCTCTGGCGGAGCTGGATCAGGCGAAGACGGCGTTCTTCTCTAACGTGAGTCATGAATTCAGAACGCCCCTCACCCTGATGCTGGGGCCGCTCGAAGAATTGCTCGGCCTGAATGACGCCGTTTCCCCGCAGGTGACGGAATTACTAACGGTCACCCATCGCAACGGCTTGCGGCTGCAGAAGCTGGTCAACACACTGCTCGAATTTTCACGGATTGAAGCCGGACGCGCGCGCGCCTCCTACCAGCCGACTGATTTGGCCGCTCTTACCGCCGAACTCGCCTCCACCTTTCGAGCCGCGGTGGAAAAGGCCGGGCTGGCGCTGATTGTCGAATGTCCCCCGCTTACCCATCCCGTCTATGTGGATCGCGAGATGTGGGAGAAGGTGGTGTTGAACCTGCTTTCCAACGCCTTCAAATATACTTTCGAAGGCGGCATTACGGTGCGGTTGGATGCGCAGCAGGACCAAGCCGTGCTTTCCATCGAAGACACCGGCACTGGTATTCCCGAACATGAGTTGCCACGTTTGTTTGAGCGGTTTCATCGCGTGGAAGGAGCGCGCGGCAGAACGCAGGAAGGCACGGGCATCGGCCTGGCGTTAGTAGCGGAATTAATCAGGCTGCATGCTGGAATGGTCGAGGCGACCAGTGTTGTCGGGAAGGGAAGCATATTCAAGGTTTCGATTCCGTTCGGAAATGCAACCCAAAGTACGGCGCAATCCGTAAGCGCGATGCCGAGTCATGCCCAATCTTATGTTGCCGAGGCTGCGGGCTGGCTGCCGCGCGAACCCAGAGCGCCCATAGCTGCAAGACCGTCCGGCGGTAGGGTGTTGGTGGCCGACGACAACGCAGACATGCGCCAATACCTCGCCAAACTCCTGGCGGATCGTTATGAAGTGGAAGCCGTCGCGAATGGCGAGCAGGCCTTGGCCAGTGTGCTGGACCATCCGCCCGACCTGGTTCTGAGCGATGTCATGATGCCCGGGCTGGACGGGTTCGGCCTGCTCGAAGCCCTGCGTGAAAATCCCGATACGCGTTCGCTGCCGGTGATCTTGCTTTCGGCGCGGGCCGGTGAGGAGGCGCGCGTTGAGGGACTGGACTCGGGCGCTAGCGATTACCTGGTGAAGCCCTTCACCGCTCGTGAGCTGCTGGCGCGTGTGGGCGCTCATTTGGACATGGCGCGCATTCGCCAAGAGGCCGCTCAACGCGAAGAAGGCCTGCGTGCCGAAGCTGAAGCCGCGCGAGACCGTGCAATTGGGGTCCTGGAAAGCATCCAGGACGGTTTCTTCAGCCTCGATCGGGATTGGCGATTCACTTACGTTAATGCAGCGGGCGAGCGGACTTTGGGCGCCAGCCGCGACGAATTACTCGGCAAAAGTCTGTGGGAACGCTACCCCGAGACCATTGGCACGATAATAGAGCGGGAATACCGGCGCGCGGTGCGCGATCGCGTGCCCATTGAATTTGAGAATCTCTACGAACCTTGGCAGCGATGGTTCGCCAACAAGGTCTATCCCACCGAGCAAGGCGGGCTTTCGGTTTATTTTTGCGACATAACGTCGCAGAAGCAAGCCGAGCGGGCGCTCGTGGAAAGCCAAGGCCGCCTTCGCGCCATTTACGACGGAACGTACGAATATATCGGACTGCTGGCGCCGGATGGAACACTGCTCGAAGCCAACCGCGCATCGCTCGAGTTCGCCGATAACAAGCGGGATGAAGTGGTGGGTAAACCCTTCTGGGAGGGCCCGTGGTTTGCGGCCACGCCGGGAGCGCCAGAGGCAATCCGCGAAGGCGTGAAGCGAGCGGCCGCTGGCGAGTTTATCCGTTTCGAAGCCACAGTGCGCCGCCCGTCAGGGGAGCGCCCGACATTCGATATCTCGCTCCATCCTGTCCGGAACGAGTTGGGCGAGGTGGTGCTCATCGTGCCCGAAGGTCGCGACATCACGGACCGCAAAGCGACGGAAGAACAATTAACGCGCTCCAACGAACAACTCACGCGTGTGAACCGCGAGTTGGAGGAATTCGCCTATGTCGCCAGCCACGATCTTCAAGAGCCGCTCCGCATCGTGAATATCTACACGCAGCTCATCTTGCAAGATCTGGGCGCCGACAAAGAGACGCTCGCACAGTTCGCCACTTTTGTGCAGCAAGGCGTCGCACGCATGGACTCGCTCATTCACGATCTGCTGACGTTCTCGCGCGCCGTGCATGCCGACGAGCTGCCCGTCGGGACGGCCGATTTGGGAGCGTCGTTGCGCGAGGCCCTGTCGGTGCTCAAGAATCGCATTGAAGAGAGCGGTTCTGTCATCACGGCTGACGTCATGCCGATGGTGCGCGGCGACGCGTCGCAGTTGGCGCATGTGTTTCAAAACCTTCTCTCCAATGCACTGAAGTACCGCAAGAAGGATACGCCGCCTCAAATTCGTATCTCGGTCAAGCGGGATGGCCCTAACTGGATTGTCTCGGTGCAGGACAACGGCATCGGATTTGAATCGCAGTACGCCGGCCGGATTTTCGGGCTCTTTAAGCGCCTGCACAAGGAAGAATACCCGGGCACGGGGTTGGGCCTGGCCATCTGCAAACGCATCGTGGAACGATACGGCGGACGCATCTGGGCGGAGGGAAAACCGGGTGTAGGCGCGACGTTCTATTTCTCGCTGGCTGCCGCGGAAGTTTGAACCGTGCGATCATACTGATCTCGGATATCACGATCGGCGGGAGGAAGACCATGCGGCGGAAACTTCGATGGCACGAAGTAACCAATCTCTCTCAAGAGCGTTCGGGGAAGTTAAAGTTCACAGCCGCGCAAGTGAACCAACTTAGTGAACAATTGGCGGGACACATCACGCTGCCGCAGGATGCGGCTTATCCAACCTGCCGCACCACGTTCATGAACGCGTTTCAGAACTTCNNAGCCAGGCATTTGCCGATGTGGTGCGTTCCATCGCGTTCGCCAAAGAAGTGGGTCTCAAGCCGGTCTGCCGAGCGGGTGGGCACAATACCGCCGGTTACTCCGTTAATGACGAAATGGTGATCGATGTAAGCGGGATCAACTACGTGCGCGTCGATCCGGACGCCCGCATCGCTTGGGTGGGAGCGGGCACCAATTTTGCGCAGATCAACGCCACGCTCGAATTGTATGGACTGCATATGCCGGGCGGCGGTTGTGAGACGGTGTGCGCGGCTGGCTATGTACAAGGCGGTGGATACGGCTTCACGTCCCTGATGTTCGGAATGAATTGCGACCAGGTAATTGGTTTGCAGATGGCGTTGGCCGACGGCCGCATTGTGAAGGCCAATGCGAACGAAAATGCGGACCTGTTTTGGGCCGTTCTCGGCGGCACTGGCAACAACTTCGGCGTGCTGCTCGAAATCGAGTACCGTCTGCATGAGATCGGCAAGTTGTGGGGATTTGGATTTAAGTGGCCGCTTGACACCGCCGAGCAGGCTGCGGCTGCCAGCATCGCTCTGCAGGTTTGGCAGGCGAATTTCACGGGGAAAACAGTCCCGCCGAATCTTGGCCATGAGGCCATGTTGGCATACACGCAAGGTCCGAACGATGCCCTGGCGCCTTTTTTCTTGTTGCGCGGTATGTTCAATGGCACAGAAGCCGCGTGCCAGAGCGTGCTGGCGCCGTTGCTCAAACTGATGCCAAATGTAGAACAGTATCGCGATATCTGGCGCGCAGAGACATACCGTGATTTGAACGTGTATCTGCTCACTTATCCGACCGAGCTTCCAGCCAACATCCCAGACTCCGCGCGATCGGTTGCCAAGTCCCATATTGTGGGCCGCCACCTGACGGTCGCCGAATTCGCCTCTATCGTTGAGCTCTTCCGCTCGTCGGGGAACGAGGACAACTTTATGGGCTTCGAACCCTATGGCGGCGCTATCAACGCCATCGCGCCGGACGCCAACGCGTTTTGGCATCGCACGGCGATGATGGATGTGTTCCTGTTCTCCTTCTGGCTGCTTGAAGACAATCGCGGCCGAGCCCTGGCCTATGTGAGCGACTTCGACCGCGTGATTCAGCCGCTGTCCAACGGCTGCTCCTACCAGAACTATCCCAACCGGCACATCCAGGATTTCGGCAACGTGTACTTCGGCGGAAATCTCCCGCGCCTGTTGCAGGTGAAACGAGCCTACGATCCGGATAACCTTTTCACTTTTCCGCAGGGTCTGGGATCAATAACGAAGGCGGCTGCCAGCCGCTAACAAATTCTGTTTTGGCCCTCGCCGCGGAGTGCGATCTTGCCTCCCGCGTAGCGCTGCCTCACGTTCACGCCACGCCCCAATCAATCTTGCCCTCCCGCCCAACAACATCCATCATCCACCGCGCAAAATCCCCACCCGCCCATGCTAAAACGGCACCGGAGATCCTCCACGAAAATTCGATATGACAAACCCGATTCCCACCCCAATCCCGAATCCCCAACAGCCAGTCCCCAACTCCCGCAACCGCGCCAATCGCGCCAACGCGCTCCTCTCCACCGGACCGCGCACCTCCGCCGGCAAACACCGTTCTTCGCTCAACGCCCAAACCCACGGCCTCACCAGCCGCACCCCCGTCCTCGCTACCGAGGACCTCGCGGCCTACCAGCGCCACTCCCGCCAGTTCTTCGATGAATACCAACCCGCCAATCCCACCGAAACCCAGCTCACCCAGGAACTCATCGATACCTCCTGGCGTCTCAACCGCATCCCCATGCTGGAATCCGCGCTTCTCGATCGGGCCGCTAACCCGCCCTCCGATCGAGCAGCGATCGACTTCGACATCGTCGACGCCCACCGCGCCCTCGCTACTCTCGGCCTGCACTACCAGCGTCTCTCCCGCCAGTTCCAAAAAACCGTGGAGAACCTCCGCGAAATCCAATTCGAGCGCCGGCGCATGCAAGACCGCGCCATCGAGCGTGCCGCGGCCCTCCTCGAACTCCACAAACAGAAAGGCATTCCATACGATCCGGCCGAGCTTTTTTCAGGAGATGGGTTCGTTTTTTCAAAAGACCAAATCGAAGCTCACTCCCGGCGCCTCATGCGTCTCAACCAGTCGCGCCACATCGAACATGTCCTTTTCCACATGCAGCCGGCCATCGAGCGTGAAGTCCCCCGCGCCCCAAGCGCCTCTTTTGGAACCGCGTCCGTGGGGTAGCCCGTAACCATCTTGGTCTCACGCGCTACACTGGATTCCGATGCTGGTTTCAGGCGACCGACTCGGGCCGTACCGGCTAGTGGCGTCCATTGGCAAAGGTGGTATGGGCGAAGTTTACCGCGCCACCGACACGCGCATGGGACGCGATGTCGCCATCAAAGTGGTAGCCGAACAGTTTATTGAACGTTTCGATCGCGAGGTCCGTGCCATCGCTGCGCTCAATCATCCCAATATCTGCACCATTCACGACGTCGGCCCCAACTATCTGGTGATGGAATACGTGGATGGAGTTCCTCTCAAGGGTCCGCTACCCGAAGCTACGGCGATGCAATTCGCGGTGCAGATCGCGGCGGCTCTGGATGCGGCGCACGCCCGCGGGATCGTGCATTGCGATTTGAAGCCGGCCAATATGCTGGTCACCGGCGACCGGCTGAAGCTGCTCGATTTTGGCGTGGCGCGGTTGGCGTCGGCACCCAGGCCGGAACGGTTGCAGGCGGTACTGGCGACAGCTTCCCACCCTGTCGTCGACGGGGCTAATTCCCCGAATGAAGCAGAAACGGTGCAGTTTACAGTCAGCAACATGAGCGGCACGCCAGCCTACATGTCGCCGGAACAAGCGGCAGGCCTAATAGTAGACACACGTTCCGATATTTTTTCCCTCGGGGTGGTCCTCTATGAGCTGATCAGCGGCCGCCGGCCGTTCCCTGGCACCACCGTGAACGCGGTGCTATCGGCGATCCGTGAGAGCGACCCCGCGCCCCTGGATGCTTCGGCTGAAGTGAGGCAGCTTGTGTTCCGCTGTTTGCGCAAAAGCCCGGACGAGCGCTTCCAGAGCATGGGCGAACTTCGGGTGGTTCTGGAAAATGCAAAGGCGTCGCTCAACCGCAAAGAACCTTCCATCGCGGTGCTTCCCTTCGTTATGACCGGCGCGGGCGCTGAAAGCGAATACTTCAGCGAAGGGTTGGCCGAAGACATCATCAACGCGTTGTCCGGAGTCTCCGGCCTGAAGGTTATCGCACGCACTTCCACCTTCGCTTACAAAGACCAATCCCAGGATGTCCGCGCCATCGCCCAGGCGCTGGGAGTTGACCACGTGCTGGAAGGCAGCGTCCGCACAGCCGGTAACCGGATTCGCGTGAATACGCGGCTCATCTCGGGCCGCGACGGCGCGCAGCTTTGGTCCAAGCGCTATGATCGCGACCTGAGCGACGTTTTCGTGATCCAGGATGAAATCTCGAACGCCATTGCCAACGAGCTCAAGCTCAGCCTTACTACGCAGAAGCTGGTGAAAGCTCCCACCACTCACTTCGCCGCCTACGAAGCGGTGTTGCAGGGCCGCTATCATTTTTATCGCTTCGATCCATCGGACCAGGCCAAGGCGCTGGCTCACTTTGAAAGGGCCATCGCCATCGATCCGCAATATGCGGCAGCGCACATCGGCATTGCTCTGAATTATTGGGGTCAAATGGTGGTCGGCATGGCTGACCCGCGCCAAGCCATGCAGCGCTCCGTGGATGCCACCCGCGAAGCATTGCGTCTGGATCCTGCTCACTCCGAGGGCCATCATATTCTTGGCAGCTATTACGCACTCCATGATTTCGATTGGGTGAAAGCGGAACACCACTTCAATCGAGCCCTGGAACTGAATCCGCATTCGCTGTGGGCCTACCATTGCAAAACGATTTACCTTCTTCTTCCCTTGGGCCGTCTCGAAGAAGCTGTCGAGTGCCAGGACCGGGCGATGGCAATCGATCCTTTGACGCCGGCGGTGCTCGCCAATCAGGCCCTTGCTTTGGAGGGCTTACAGAGGGAAGAGGAAGAGGCGCGGATCCTTTATCGCGTGACGCAGTTGGATCCCAATTTTGTGGGCGGCCAGTGGACTCTGGTTCGCTTCCGCATCCGCCAGGGCCGCATTGCCGAGGCTGTTGACTTAGCCACACGATTGGTTGAAACGGCGGGGCGCTGGGGCATGACACTGGGCGCATTGGGCGCTGCCTATGCCGCGTCGGGCAGGGTGGATGAGGCAGGCGAAATCATCGCCGAACTCGGCCTCGATCACAACCGTGAATCGCGCGCATTCTATTCTTTCCTGATCGCCGCCGCACTGGACGATCGCGACGCGGCCTTCCACTGGGCCCAAGAAAGTATCGAACATCGCGACCCCATCATGCTGAGCTTCATTTGGACTTCCAGCTTTGACAAGCTGCGCGGCGATCCGCGTTTCATTGACCTGCTGCGTACGCTTAGGATGGAAGATCGAACGCCCGCTTCAACCAGCCGAGTAGTTTGATCCCATGCGGACTGCCCAGTCCGGTGCATGCGTCCCACGTCTTGCGCGCGTCATATCCGTTTCGTCCGTCCAGACGGTTGTTCCCCTCGTATGTGTTGCGCAGGCCAGGATTGCGCTTTCTGCGGTAGAGCAAAGGCGTGAAATACCCGATGCGGCGGCCGAGCGCTTCATTCAAGCAAGCCACCAGACCGGCCCAGAGGGGAGCAGTCGCGCTTGTGCCCCCGAGCGACATCGCGGTGTCATCCGCCCAAATCAAATAGCCTGTTGCGGCGCTCGCGTTGGCTGCCACGTCGGGGATACCTCGGCCTTTGGCACTGGTCCCAAAACGCGCGGGCACATGATGAGCCTCTTGAAATGTGGGCAAGCCAAAAAGCCGGCTGATGCCTCCGCCCGATGCGACGCCGGAAACTCTGGAATCGTTCCAAACAGTCTCGCGCCTGCGGGCGTCAGGGAGAATATCGAGACGCGTGCCGCCGCACGCCAATACATGCGGACTCGATGCCGGGTATGGCACCGAATAGGGCTGAGTGTTGGCCTCGAATACACCGCGATCGCCCGAAGAACAGCACACCGTGATTCCCAGCAACGCCGCCATTTGCAGAAGGTGCTCGATTGCCGCGATGGTCTGCGCATCCCAGTACATCTCGGCCTGGCCCCAACTAACCGACAAGACCGAAATGCGATGCTTCCGGTCAAAAATGGCGGCCTGCATCGCCTCAATCCAGCCCCGGCTACTGTTCTCCGCGAAATACACCACCAGAGTGGCGTGGGGCGCGACGCTGGCCAGAATCTCCAGATCCATGTAGACCTCGGCGTCCGGCGAGAGCGTGCCCTGCCGATTCAGCGGGTGATTTCCACCCGGCGCGATTTCGCGCACGATGATGCGCGGAGGCGTTACACCCAGCTTGTTCAGATAAGATCGGAGCTTCGCTCGCGAGAAACCGCCACCGAACTCCAGCACGGCGATGCACTGGCCCTTGCCGGTAGCATTCCTGGGAAATTCGTAAAGCTTACGAAAATCTTTGGGCCGCCGGGTGTTTGCTGTTACCGGGGGCGGCGTCATTGATTCTTCGGGCGGAAAGGCTATTCGGCCCGGACGTTTCGAAACGGGCCTTTTGTTCAGGCCGAAGACACCAATCACGCAATCCAACTCGAGGGGAATCTTCAACAACTTTCGAGTAGTGGTTCCAAAAGCCGCGCTCATCGCGTGCGCGGACCCGCGCAAGATGATCGTCCGGGTGCGCCTGTTCACGCGCGCGATTGTAAGCTGGTGTTTGGCCGCATAGCGGCGCACTGCCTCAATATCTGCTGCTTCGGCGGCGGATTCGCGAAGCAAAGTATCGATCTCAAAATGCCGCCGCTGGTTCCGCGACTCATGGACTGGCAGTTGGAAATTCTTATTCGGCCGCAACAAGACCAACACTTCCAGCATCTCTTTGCCCGATGTCGGGGCGCTCATCGTGGTTCACCATTCTAGCTCGCCTGGCTTCAGTCCATGTTGGGCAGGTTAGGCTAAGGGCATGGCCGCGTTAGATCCTACTTGGTTGTTGGATGAGTTCCGGGCTTTCGAGCGCACGCTGGCTCTTCGAACTGCAATCGAGATGGATTTGTTCACGCGCATCGGCGACGGGACCAATACCGTTCGAGCGTTGTCGGCAGCCTGTGGATCCTCCGAGCGCGGCCTGCGTGCACTGTGCGACTACTTGACGGTGCAGGGGCACCTCGCAAAGAAAGGCGCGCGCTACACCCTCTCGCTGAACGCACGGCTCTATTTGACCACCGCTTCGCCGGCCTATTTTGGATCCGCCGTGAAGTTCTTCGCGAGCGATGCAACCGTGGCCGCGTTCTGCCGCCTTCGACAGACGGTAGAGCAGGGAACTGCCGCAGTCCCTGAATTGGATTGGGTGGAATATGCCCGCTCCATGGCGCCGCTCGCTGAAGCGACCGCCGAATTTGCCGCGAAGGCCCTGGTGTTGGATCCGGGCGCGCCGATTCAAGTGTTGGACCTGGGCGCGGGCCACGGCTTGTACGGACTCGCGATCGCGGTGCGAAATTCGTCGGCTCAAATCTTCGCTCTGGATGCCCCACAGGTCCTCGAAATAGCCAGCGACAATGCCCGCGAGGCTGGAGTGGACGGACGCTACCATCCGATTCCCGGCGACGCATTCAAGACCAGTTTCGGCGGCCCCTACGATCTCGTGCTGGCGGCTAATCTCGCACACCATTTCGATGCAGCCGCTAATGTCCGGCTCTTTCAGAAGGCGCGCGCTGCGCTCAAGCCCAAGGGACGCATCGCACTCATCGAATGGGTGCCCAACGCCGACCGGGTATCGCCATCGCATGACGCCGCTTTCGCGCTCACCGTGCTCGCCACCAGTGCGCGCGGCGCAATCTATACGTTGAGAGAATATTCCAAAATGCTGCGCGCGGCGGGTTTCCGGCAAGTGCGCCGTTTGGATATCGGCGAGTTCGGGCGTTGGATCATCACTGCGTCACGCTGACGCAGCGCGCGTTCTCTTGTCCGGTTCCGCGGCCAGTCCGGATTCAATGATGTCTTCCATGATCCCGGTCATCATGCGGATGGTGCGCAGCGAACTGATGCCAATCAGTTCCATATGAGCCGGGGTCAACGGCAGCGCATCCAACACCGCGTCCAGATCCCGCGTGTGTTGCGGATCGATCTTGGCGTGATACAGAAAACTACTGAAACATTTGAGCGAAAGATTGTTGCGCTTGGCTGCTTCTTCAAAGAATTCGGCCGGAGGCGGATTGCCTTCCATGGTGGCGATAAAGCCGGCCAGCGCGATGGGATTGTAGTGATGAATCCAGTAATATTGGACCCCCACCAACTGCGTTGCGCTTTCCTTGGGAAGCCGTTGGAGAATGGCCTGGCGATCCATACCCAGAGCTACGCCGTCATTGACGATCCACTCATGATGGCCCATCTCTTCAGGAATGTGATGGCGCAGGTAATTACCAAAGTCCCGCAGGACGGGATCTTCAGCGTGCATCGGCAACTGGCAAGCCTTTTCGGCGGCCTGCATGAGAGGCACGCTGGCCCGAATGATGGAATGGCTCTGGTAAATGTATTCCCGGTAGATGCGCGGAAATTGCGGATGAGTCCAGAATGAGTGAGCAGTGTGTCCCAGCCGCCCGCCGAAAAGCCGGATCTTGGATCGAATAATTTGACTGTTCGGGACCCGTTCGCTAGCTTTGGCCATTCTCGCCAGTATTTAGTAATACATTCCGTGCGTGGCGTGTTTGGAGAAAAACTTGGTCCCCATCTTAGTCTTGGTGGAGATGACCGCTGACACTTCGCTGGCCGAAAGCGACGCCAGGGCCTTCTTTTCAGCCGGTGTGAAATGCGGGTAGTCGGCAGGAATAACTCCTGCTTTCGTAAGCGCGGCCAGATTCTTGTCCGCACCGGTGGTTTTCGCACTCGCCGCTTTCTTAGCAGGCGCTTTTTTGGCGGACGTTTTCATTGCCATCGTTGGTCCCTCTTTCTTTTGTCGTTGGAGCTATCAGGTTGATGTTATAACCGAGCTCTCGGAATTTGCAAGAGGATTCGATAGAAATTCGAAATTTTGCAGCCAGACGGGTGGTTCCTCGAGTTCGGCATAGCGCGCTGCGAGTTGCCGCGCCTGATCCAGGAACTGATCGGCACACCAGCGGCGATACAGCATGGCTCCCGCCTGCGCGTCCATTTCGTTATTTGTAATCTGAGCGATGAAATCTGCGGCCTTCATGCCACTGGACAACGCCCGCGCAACTCCGCTCGATGCCGCCGGATCAAGCACAGCGGCAGCGTCGCCGCAAAGAAAGTACCCAGCTCCCGCACATTCGGGAACCAAGCGCCAGGTGACGTCGGCCCCTCGAAAACGGACATCCGGAGAATCAAATGGAGAAGGAGGAACTGACCCGACGGCATCGGCAGCCAGTGAAAGTTGAACACATTGACAACAATCTTCCTGTACTCGCGCCAGCCAAGTCCAGCCACATCCATGTTCGCGGAGTTCAGGAATTACTCCCAGATCGCAATCTCCGCGAAAGTAAGCGTATCGGGCCACCAGCCGGGGAGAAAAATCTTGCACGCGCAATCGGAGACTTCGCCGCAGAAGCCGATTCGCCCCGGAGGCGTCGACCAGGTTCCGGCAAAGCCACGTCTTACCTTCGGCCTCGATTCCAGCCACTAGACCGCCTCTCAGGATTACGCTAGCGTGGCTCACCGGTTGAACCACCGTCACGCCCGCGCGTAGCGCGCGATTCAGGAGAATGGAATCCAAATCCGAACGCCAGCATTGATATCCAAAGCCCAGGCCGGATTGCCCTTCAAAAGGCACGAAAGCACGCTCGCCCGATCGTTCTCTGATCCAGCCTGGGTAGCGCAGGAACCCAGCCTTCGAAATGGCGTCAGCTACGCCCAACTCGTCGAATAGGCGTTCAACGTCAGGATGAAGCGCTTCGCCGGGTAGATCTCGTGGGAAGTTCGCCTTCTCGATCAGGGCGACGTGCAAGCCGTGGGTGGCCGCGCGGATTGCCGCCGCGGAGCCGGCCGGACCGGCACCCACGACCAGTACGTCAAAAACCACGACTACGCGAGTGCGCCTTTATACAACGCGGTCAGCTTGCCCCAAGCGCGGTCGGCCTCGGCTTTGTCGTAAGTAGGAGTGCCGTCCGCCTGCTTGGGCATATCCGGAACGCACCAGCCGTGATAACAGGTGGAGTAAACTTCAATCTCGGCCGGATTGCCCGCTGCAATGAACGCTTCCTTCAGCTTGTCTTTCGCGTCCGGTTGCTGCTTGTCGTCGCTCATCGCGATTCCGAAATACATCTTCGCCTTGATCTTCGGCGCGAGCAGATGCGGGCTGTCGGGCTNNGATCCGCCGGCGCCTACGCGATCAGGCACTGTCGCGGCGGTCCTCAACACCAAGGCGCCTCCCATGCAGTAGCCCTGAGTGCCGATCTTCTTCTTCGTGTTGACCTGTTTTTGAGCGTCCAGGAAGCCAATGTAGGCGACCGCATCTTTCTCCGCGTTGCCAGGTGCGTTAACCGATGCCATCAGCGGGCCGATCTTTCCCCTCTCCTTGCCGAAGTCGACGTTGGAAGCATCTTCGAAGAAAGGCGATTTGCCCACGCGATAAAAAGGATTGGGAACCAGCACGGAATATCCCTGAGCCGCCAGACGCTTGCCCATCTCGCGCATGGAGGGGCGCAATCCGAACGCATCGGTCCAAATCAAAACGCCCGGATGAGAACCGGAGGCTGGATGAATGAATGCGGCATCGCAGGTGCCGTCGGGGGTCTTGATTTCTACGTCGGTGACAACCACCGACGCCGCGGCCACAGCCGAACCTGCAGCAGCCAAGCCGGCCGCTGCCACCGACATCGTTACAAAGTTGCGCCGTGGAAGGCCGCGTGATTGGTCATTGACTTTAGGATCTTGAGTTTCGTCCGCCATTGAAGTCTCCTCTGTGACAGTGTATCGCTTCCGCTATGATAAATTCGATGCGGCTTGGATGGCTCTTCCTGGCGATATTCTCCGTTGGCTGCTCTTCTTCCTCTTCGCCCGACAAACAAGCGAAGGCGGCCCCCGCGGTTCCGGCGCATTTCACCGCGAGCAACACATCGAATCCAATTGCGAAATATATCGAGTTGGTTGGCTTTCGGGTTACCGAGAGAAGCGCGGGACATCTGATCGTCCAGTTCGGGGTGGTCAATCATTCGGAAGCGGACGTGGGTGACGTGAAGATGAAGGTGAATCTAGGCACGACTGCTGCCAAGCCAGGCGATCCGCCGCTCATCACTTTTCCAGCGCAGGTTTCCCGGCTGGGACCAACCGAACTCAAGGACGTGAGCGTGGAAGTTCCCACCAAGATGCGCGTGTATGAACTTCCGGACTGGCAATTCTTGAAGGTAGATTTCGAAATTACTGAACCGAAGGAATGAAGATGCCGACGTGTTTCCCATTGCCCCATCGGTTGTGGCGAAACACATCCGGGACGCGATTCGAGCCCGAGTGAACAGCTTTGCTTTGCAATAGAACGACGATCTGCAACAATGGTATGCGGCCTGCAACACGCGGCTGCGCCGCCCGCGTCCCAAAACCTGGATTTGACTACCGCTGGATTGAAAACCACCAGATTTGAAAACAGCCAAGAAGGCTAAGGAGCATCCGTGATTCTTAAGAATACTCTCAACGTGCGATTTTTTCTGCCGCTTCTGTTCGTGTCGGGCTTGAGCGCAGCGCCCCGGCTGAATCTTTTCCAATCCTCCATCACCGTTTCGGTTCCCGCCGGAACAAATGGGCCCACCTATAGTCTCGATACGTTCAATATTGGCAGTGGCACGCTGAATCTGCAGGCCTCCTCTTCGGTGGCCTGGCTGGTTGGCACCGTCGGCACTTCGCAAGTTTGCGGACTGCGCGGGGGATGTTACCCCGTGTCAATTGCGTTTCAAACCGCCTCGCTGGCAGCGGGAACTTACACCGGCGTCATTACTCTTTCAGACCCGAACGCCGTCGATTCGCCGCAATACATCACCGTCACTGCGCAAGTGGGCGGCGACGTCCCGAGTAATCTGGTTTTCTATTTAGCGCCTGGCGGCACCACATCCACGACGTTCACCACGAATGGGCCGATCCAGCCGACGGTGAGCAACGCGCCGTGGCTGACGACGTCGACCTCGTCGAATGAATCCAATGGCGCTTATGTGACCACCGTCACCGCCACGGCGGGCAGCAGCATGGCAGCGACGGGTTACAACGGGACCATCACCATCGCCGGCTCCTCTTTTGCGCCGGACAACAAACAGATCGCCGTTACGTTGAACGTCACTGGGCAGCCCATCGCCCAAGCCAGCAGCAGCTCGCTCTCTTTTAACGCCCCGCAAGGAACCAAGGCGCAGACTATCAACGTGGCTGTAACGGATGCCGGGCAAGGCACGCTCACTATCTCGGGCGTCACTGCCACGGCGTCCAGCAACGGAACCTGGCTAACGGCTGCCACGGTCAACGGCGGGATATCGGTTACCGCCGATCCGACCGGGCTTTCACCGAACACCTACACCGGCACCGTGACCGTCGCGAGCAATGACGTCAACGGAAACGTGGTTATACCAGTACAACTCGTCGTTGCGGCCCAAGGTCCGCCGGTCGCCGCGGTGGGTGGCGTGGTGGCAAACGAGACCTTTGCTGTTGGAGAGCCGCTCGCTCAAGGCGATGTCGTGTCGGTATATGGAAATCAGTTTACCTTCGATCCTCCCCAGTCGGCGCCCAGCTTGCCGCTCCAGACAACACTGGACAATGTTCAGGTGCTGGTGAATGGGATCGCCGCGCCGTTATTTTACACGTCTTCAGGTCAAATCAATTTCGAAATCCCGATTAATGCGGCCACCGGAGACGGTACCGTCCAGATTGTTCGCAATAGCACGCAGGGAAACCTGATCTACGTGGATATCAGTGCCCAAGCGCCTCAATTTTTCTTGGTCGCAGGGACCGGGGGCTACGCCATTACCACGCCTCAGGGAGCGCTGACGGGGACACCATCCAGTCCGGTCCATGTGGGAGACACAATCGTGATTTACGCGATCGGCCTCGGGCCTACGTCACCGGCTGTTACATCTGGAGCCGCATCGCCCTCTACCGCGCCATTAGCCACGGTGCCCGGTGTCACACAAGTATGTTTCGGCCCTGAGTCGCCGTTCTTCCAGGCTCCTTGCGCTACGCCTCTTTTTGTGGGCTTGACCCCGTTTTATTCAGGACTCTATCAGATCAACGTTACGATTCCCACAGGGGTTTCAAGCGGCAATAGTAAGATGTCGGTGATCTTGGAGGACAATATTTCGAGCGACGCTATCCCACTCGCGGTGCAATGACGGACCGCCTTTATTATCAAGACAGCTACCTCACTGAATTCCGGGCTCGCGTGGTTGACGTGAGTCCGGACCGGCAACGCATCTATCTGGATCGGACTGCGTTTTATCCGGCTTCCGGCGGCCAGCCTTTCGATACCGGACAACTCGGTGGATCGAACGTCATCGAAGTAATTGACGAGGGGGATCGCATCGCGCATGTTCTGAGCGATGGTCTGATTCAGGTTGAGTTTGGGCAGGCCGAAGTGGACGGCCGCATCGATCGGGATCGCCGCTTCGATCACATGCAACAGCACACGGGACAGCACTTGCTTTCGGCCGTACTGGTCGAAATGTTCGATGCTCCTACCGTCAGTTTTCATCTGGGGGCGGAATCCAGCACGATCGATGTCGGCCGGACGCTGGAGCCGGAGCAGCTTCGAGAGGCCGAACGCCGTGCAAACCAAATTGTCTTCGAAAATCGGCCGGTGACCGTCAGTTTCCAGCATTCATCGGAAGAGCTGGCTCTGCGCAAGCCGACCGAACGCGAAGGCGAGGTTCGCATTATTTCGATCCAGGATTTGGATCGCAGCGCCTGCGGCGGGACGCACGTTCGCGCGACGGGCGAAATCGGCCCCATTCTGCTGCGCCGGCTGGATCGTATTCGCGGCAATCTGCGCATCGAATTTCTGTGCGGCGGCCGGGCCACGGAGCGCGCTCGCGCCGATTTTGAAGCGTTGTCGCAGATTGCACGCGTCTTCTCGTCGCCTTTGGATGAAACTCCCGCGTTGGTGGATGTGCAGCGCGAGAGACTTCAGGAATCGGACCGCACGCGGCGGCGTCTGGCAACCGAATTAGCGCAAGCCAGCGGCCGCGAGTTATATACCGAGACCGCGCCCGGCCCGGACGGCGCCCGACGCGTGCTGCGCAGCGTAGAATCGCTTTCGGAGGAATTGCGAGCTGAGGCCCAAAGCTTCACCGCCGCGGGCCCCGCCATTTTCCTGGCAGCCACTGAAAATCCGCCGTCGGTTTTGGTCGCCGCGTCGAAAAACAGCGGCGTTCACGCGGGAGACTTACTCAAACGCGTACTCAGCGAGGCCGGAGGACGCGGCGGCGGAAACGCCACATTGGCGCAGGGAAGCGTGCCGTCCAAAGAGGCTTTGGAACAACTCGTTGCGTCGCTCGCCAGTCCGTTAAAGTTCCCATCCTGAGGGCCCGTACAGCATCTGCCTACGCGCATTTGCAGTACTTAGGTGCTAAGGTAGAACGCTAAAGTTCCCCCTCGAAGGGTCCGAAAACACGTGGAGTGAGATTCATAAAGATCTCTTTTCCCGCGCTCGCCCTGTTGCTTGCCAGCGCCGCGCTCGCAGCCGATCGGCACAAGCTGGACGTCGATCCCGAAACTCAGGACGGCATTCTGTTGCAGAGAATCGAACAGGAGCCGACGGCGCCGCGCAAGCTGGTGTTACTCGAAAAATATGTTGCCGAATATCCGAAGACCGCCGCCATCGCGTGGGTCTATGAGCAACTTCTGCCTATGTACATGGAGGCCAACCAGTGGGACCGCGTCATTGCGACAGCGGAAGGCCTGCTGGCGGCCGACCCTAACGATCTCGACTCCGCGCACGACGCCTTGAAAGCGGCCGAAGCGCAGAACGATCCCGAGTTGCGGGCGAAATATGCTCCGTTAGCGTGGGATCTCGCTACTCGGACGCTGCAAAGTTCCAAGCCCGCCGATCCGGACGACCTGCCCGACTGGACCAAGCAGATGGCTTTCGCTCGAGAGGTGCTGGATTACTCCGAATATACGATTGCAACTCTGGCCGCGGCGCAGACTGACGACCTGAAGCGCGCCGAGTTGACGCTGCTGCTGCAGGAGCGCAATCCGCAGAGCAAGTTTCTGGTGCTCACTAAGAAGCAAACGGTGATCGAATTAGCCAGTCTCAATCCGCAAAAGGCTATCCAGTTGGCCGAAGAGGGCTTGGTCAAGGATCCCGACAATCTCGATTTTCTGATGACCATCGCCGATCACAATATGAGCCTGGAGCGGAATCTGCCGCAGGTTCTCGCTTACTCGCTGCATATCCTGGAACTGGTACAAGGCAGGCCCCAGCCGCCGGACATTAAGCTGTCGGAATGGGAAAAGAAGAAGGCGAAATTTACCGGATGGGCGAGTTGGATGGCCGGCGTGGTGTATGGCAAACAGGGTCGCTACGGACTGTCGGATCGTTATTTGCGCGTGGCCGTGAGCTACATTCATGAGGATCAGCGCTTGCTGGCCGCCGCTTACTTCTATCTCGGATACGCCAACTATGCGCTGGCGGGTGAACTGGCCGATAAAGGCCGCGCGATCGAAGCGGTTAGGTTCAGCAAGCAGTGCGCCGACATGGACTCGCCTTTTCGGTCTCTCGCTCTCAAAAATCTGGAAGCGCTGCGCAACGATTACAACGTTGAATAACGGCGAGCCTGCCGCAACATTTACCTCGCACTTGCTTTTACAACCCAAAATGAGGCAAGCTGGATAGTTTTCCACGTGCCACGGATATGAATTCATGCGGGTGAGGGTTCTTTACCACGACCACTGTTTCGACGGTGCGGCCTCGGCGGCTTATTTTAGCCGCTTTTACGAGGGAAAATACGCTCCAGGCGCCGATTTCGAATTCACCGGACTGGCGCACAAGGCTTCCCAGCTGTTCGAGGACGGCCTGTTTGACGGCGACGTGAACGCAATTGTCGATTTTAAATACTCGCCCAATCCGCGGCTGACCTGGTGGTTCGATCATCACCAAAGCGCGTTCCTGAGCCTGGAGGACGCCGAACATTTCCGGGGCGACCATAGCGGCCACAAGCTCTACGATCCGTCTTACAGCTCCTGCACCATGTTCATCGCCGATGTGGCGCGCCAGCGCTTCGGATATGACGCGCCAGACCTGGCCGAGCTGGTGCAATGGGCGGACGTTATCGATGGGGCGCGCTACGCCAGCGCGCAGGAAGCGGTAGAGCTGAAAGCCCCGGCAATGAAGCTAACGCTGGTGATCGAAGGCGCGCCCGGCTCCGAGATCATCCACAAGATCATCGGTTGGATGCGTACCTGCAAACTGGGCGATATTGTTCTGCAGCCTGAAATTCAGAAGCTCTACGCGCCGTTATACGAGCGCCACATCCGTTCCATCGATCTTATTCAGAAACGTGCGCAGACCGGTAACGGGGTGGTGTTCTTCGATTTGATTGGCGACGACCTGGAAGGCTACAACAAGTTCATCCCCTACTATCTGTTCCCCTCCGTCACTTACACGGTATCGGTAAGCACTTCCAGCTTTCGGACTAAAGTCTCGGTGGGCTCGAACCCCTGGGCGACGGAACCTCTGAAGCACAACCTGGCGACCATCTGCGAGCGCTATGGGGGCGGTGGGCACCCGCGAGTGGGCGCTATCAGCTTCGAGATCGGCGCGGCGGATCGAGCGCGGGCGGTGGCGCAGGAGATCCGGCACGAGTTGGGAACCTAGGCGGCTCCCTATTCCCGATCTTGTAGACTTAGGTTCACCTTTATGGCTCTTGCTGCGGGCACTCGCTTGGGACCTTATGAAATCCTCGCGCCCATCGGGGCGGGCGGCATGGGTGAGGTGTACCGGGCTACCGACACCCGGCTGAGCCGTACCGTCGCCATCAAGGTTCTGAAAGGCCCGCATAGCGACCGCTTCGAACAAGAGGCGCGCGCCATCGCGGCTCTGAACCATGCGCATATTTGCACGCTGCACGACATCGGCCCGGATTATCTGGTGATGGAATATGTCGACGGCGCGACGCTGAGCGGTCCGCTGCCGGTGGAAGAAGCTTTGCGGCTGGCGTTACAGATGGCGGCCGCGCTCGAAGCGGCGCACGCCAAAGGAATAACGCATCGGGATCTGAAGCCGGCTAATATTCTGGTGACCAAGGAAGGCGTGAAGCTGCTCGATTTTGGGCTGGCGAAGATTTCGGAGGCGAAGGATGCATCGGTCACTCAAACGCTAGGTGCCCAGACCCTGGCCGGTACGATTCTCGGAACCGCCGCTTATATGTCACCGGAACAAGCCGAGGGCAAGCTGGCCGACGCGCGCTCGGATGTTTTTTCGTTCGGGGCGGTGCTGTACGAGATGCTCTGCGGACGTCGGGCGTTCGAAGGCGAGAGCGCGATCTCGACTATGGCGGCGGTATTGCGCGAAGAGCCGCGCCGGTTGGATGGGCCGCCGGCACTGGAGCGCGTGGTGATGCGATGCCTCGAAAAGCAAGCGGCGCGCCGCTTTCAAACCATGGCCGAATTGCGGGAAGCCTTGCGACAGGTAAGCGCCAAGCCGGCAGAGAAGCAGCCTTCGATTGCGGTGCTTCCTTTCGCCAACTTGAGCGCCGACAAAGAGAACGAATACTTCAGCGACGGACTGGCCGAAGAGATCCTGAATCTGCTCGCCAAAATTCCGGGACTGAAAGTGATTGCCCGCACTTCCTCTTTCGCGTTCCGTGGCACGGAGCAGGACATCACCAAGATCGCCGAGGCGCTGCGAGTGCAGAACATCCTGGAGGGCAGCGTGCGCCGAGCCGGGAACCGCATCCGGGTGACTGCGCAGCTGATCCATGCCGCCGATGGCACCCATCTATGGTCGGAGCGCTATGACCGCGAGTTGGCGGATGTGTTCGCGGTGCAGGATGAGATTTCGGCGGCCATCGCGCAAGAGCTCCAGCTCAAGCTGTCGCCGCAGGCTGCCGCGAAGCCGCGCTACACCCCCAAACTTCCCGCGTATGAAGCCCTCCTGAAGGCAAAGCATTTCCACTGGAAGGTAACAGCGGAGTCGATGGACCAGGCCAAGGTTTTCTACGAGCAGGCCATCGCGCTCGATCCGCAATTCGCATTGGCCCAGGCCGTCTACGCCGACTATCTTTTTGGCCGGACCACCGTGGGTATGACGCCCATGCGCGAGGCCGCACCAGTCGCCCGCGCGCTCGCACAAAGAGCGCTGGAACTGGACCCTTCGCTTCCGGAAGGGCACAATGTCCTGGGTGTTCTCGCCGCAGCCTATGACTACGACTGGGAGGAGGCCGGGCGCCGGTTCACCCTGGCGACGGCTGACGACTCCGCTTCGCCACACTGTCACTTCACCTGCGGGCTGTTTTACCTTTTAGGATCGGGCCGCCGGAAGGAAGCTGCGGAACAACTGGAACGAGCCGTTCAGGGAGACCCGCTCCAGCTTACAATACGGACCTTCATGGCGGTCTGCCTGGGGGCGGATGGCCGCTATGCGGAGGCTGAGGACCATTTCCGTCAGGCCAGGGATCTGGATCCACACTTCGTCTGGGCCCACTACTACCTCGCTGAGCTCTACGCGGCGCGCCAAATGTTTGTAGAAGCTCTTCCTTTCGCTGAAAGGGCGCATTCTTTAGGGCCTTGGTCCTTGCCGTGCGTCGGCCTCTACGGGGGGCTGTTGGTTCGCCTGGGCGAGCAAGATCGGGGAAGAGAGATAATCCAGAAGCTGGGCGCCGGCGAGATGTACGGAGCGTCGGCAGGCTTGGCGATCTACCACATCTGCCGCGGCGAAATCGATCTAGCCGCGGACTGGTTCGAGAAGGCCATCGAAGAACGATTCCCCCTCGTCCCTCAGTTTCTGCAAAACGCGATCGGGGAACCCCTGCGCGCCAGCCCGCGCTGGCCGAAATTAGCGGCCATGATGAATCTGGTTTGAGCGCTACGCTCCGGCGCGGCGGGTGACCACGTCCTTAAACTGGGCCGTGTCGGTGTACTGCTGAAAGCTAGCGACCTTGCCGTCCTTAAAGCGGAACACGTGCACGAACTGAGCGTTCACTTTCGTCCCGGTGCCTTTGTAGACGCCGCCGTAACGGCCCAGGGCGACCACGGTATCGCCACCATCGACGATCTCCTGCGGAACGGCCGAAAAACCATCCCACTCGCCTCCCAGCCGCGCAAACAGGCCGGACATCAACTTATCGACGCCGATGTACGGGCTTTGGTCCGCGTAAACGAAGTTGTCGGCTTCTTGCCACACCACCTGCGGATCGAGGGTTCCGATGATGAAGGGAATGTCTCCACGTCCCATCGCGGCATAGAATGCTTCTACGGTCTTGCTGTTCTGTCCCATTTTCTGTGCAGTCGCTCCAATTCTGTGCAGTGGCTTCCAAGGGGATTATGTCACAGAGCGAGGAAAACGGTCCAGGTGACCGGATGGATACGCCTTAGCGGCTGAACGGACAAACCTTACAGGTCAATTGCCGATGCCGTTTCTAGCACTTGAATGCTATACTCGGTTTTCAAAAGAGTCCGCACAGAATTGTAATGCTGCATAGTCTTCGCTACATCCTCCCGCTGGTGGTGCTCCTTGTTTTCGGCGGTTGGGTATATAGCGACGAGCTCCCCAAGCCTGACTTGGGGGTTGCGATTAAGAATCTGCAAACCACGCTTTCCGAACTGCAAAGCGAGATCAAAGACCTGCAGTCATCGGTGAAAGAGCTGGCGCGCGACGCCAAGGAAACCAAGTCGAGGGAAGGGAAGGCGGACAAGCCTGCGCGGGCGGCACAACCCGCTGGGGCGTCGGTAGCGGAGTCTGGCCCAGGCAATGCCCTGTCGGCTTTACAGCGTGCCCAGGACGCCTATGAGCGCGGTCGGCGTTCGGAAGACCTGAAGGCCTACGGTTCAGCCGTCGAGTCTTTCACCGAGGCCATCGATCTGGACCCGAAGAACGATTCGGCGTTCTTGCATCGAGGATACGCGCACTTCTATCTGGGCGATTTCAGCATGGCCATTTCCGATATTGGACGTTCCATTGCCATCCAGCCCAATAACTCGAGGGCTTATGCGGTGCGGGCCTCCGCGCTGGCTTCGAGCGGCCGAACCAAAGAAGCTATCGACGACGTAACGCAGGCCATGCAGCGCGATCCGCGCAACGCGGAAAACTTTCTGATGCGCGCGAGCTATCAACAGCAGGCCGGCCAGGCGCAACTGGCGCTGGAAGACTACGGTCGTGCCATCCAATTAGCGCCGGAATCGGCCAAAGCGTACCTGGGCCGCGCCGCGATTCTACGTACGCATGGGCAGCTTACGCAATCGCTCACCGATTGCAACAAGGCCATCCAGCTGAATCCCGCCGATAGCGCGGCTTATGTTTGCCGGGCGCAGTTTTATCTGGCTACGGGAGCGCCGCAACCGGCGCTCGAAGATATCAATCGCGCCATGCTGATTGGCCAGAATCCGGCGGAAGCCGCGACGTTGTTGAGCGCTGCTCAGAAAATGGTGGACGTCAAGCCGGTGGCGTCGCCGCCGCAGCCCCCGCCCGTTGTGGTGGCGGAAGCCCGTCCAGCGCCAGTGACTCCTCAGGCCACGCCTCCGGTAGCGCCGCCGCTCGCTCCAGCTCCCGTAACAGCGCCCCCGAGGCCCTCCTCACCGCCTGCGTCGACCCCTGTTGAGAACCTGCCCCACTTGCCGTTCGCGGCACCGCATCCGGTCGTCAGTCCACCGGTCGCTCCGCCGCAGTTGGCGCAGAATGGGCGCAGTGTCAAGCCGCCACAGGTTTTATCGCCGCCCTCGGGGCCGCGAACATCGCGCGATGCCAACCGCTATTACCGGCAAGGTCGTTATTTGTCGGAACAGGAGAATTTCGAGGAGGCGGTCCAGGCTTTCGATCAAGCGCTTCAAATCGATCCAACGCATGCTCTGGCGCTCAATGGCCGGGGCTATGCGCAATTGCGTCTGCGCAACTACAAGGGCGCCATCGACGATTGCACCCAGGCGATCCGGTTGAATCCGAGCTATGCGAATGCGTATCTCAATCGATCCGTGGCGAAGAAGGCGGCCGGCGATGTGGCGGGATCACGCGAAGACCTGCACCGCGCAACGGAACTGGAAAGCGTCGCGCAAAACACCATATCGAAGTAGTCCGGCTACGATGTTGCGGCTTGCGACTTCTGAAGAGCATCACAGATGCTCAAGAACGCATCGTGCAGATCCGACCCTTGATAGTGGTACCGAGCCAGCGTTCTTAGCGTCGAGTCGCCGTTAATCGAAACGGTGTGCTCCAACTCTTTGAAGAGTAAATAGTCGGACATGGAGTCGCCAAATGCGACGCATTGCTTCAGCTCAAAACCGAGCTGATTGCACCACCGCTCGACGATAGTCGCCTTGTCCTTGGGATTGAGAATGTTTTCCCGCTTTACTTCTTCACTGGAGCTCCTCGGGAATTGAGAGGCTCCTATCAAATCAAACCCGTAGTCGTAGAACAAATTCGCATAGAAATCGGGAGACATGGTGATCAGACAAGATTTTCCTCCGCCTCTGCGGATAAGATCTGTGACGGTTCTTATGTTTGCGAGCTTCGGGGTGGCGTCAAACGCCGTTCGGATCGCTTGTTCGTCAACCATGCCCCACAACGCGCCGATATTCTGGGCGAAACAAAAGGCGTCGATTTCACCAGTCGCGAACCGGTATTCCAATGCATGCAACTGATGGAGCGTGCCTGAGACTTTGGCAATTTCGATGCACGCCGTCGTCTGGATGAGCAAGGTTCCATCCATGTCAAAGACGAAGAGACGGTTCGCCAGTACGGACAGAAGCCCGTCGTCAAAAGTAGCGGATGCTTTCATGGCATCGAGCGAATTACTGCAGCGGCAGGTCGTTCTGGCCGTCGCCGCCTTCGGTTTCGCCTTCACCCGGAATCACGGTGGGGATCACCGACGCCGCGGCCACCTGATCGCCGCCTTCCATGCGCACCAGCCGGACCCCCTGCGTGGACCGGCCAGCTTGCCGGATCTCACCCGATTCCAGGCGAATGATCTTGCCGTCGCGCGTAATGATCATCAGGTCGGTATCTTCCTTGACGGAAAGAATCGCCACCACCTTGCCGATCCTGGGCGCGAGCTTCATGTTGATGACGCCCTTGCCGCCGCGCGCCGT
>PKZC01000348.1:32660-58856 GCA_003132905.1 Bryobacterales bacterium
CGCGGAAGCGGATCGCCTTGCCCTCGCGGGTCCCCAGGAAGATGTAGTTCTCTCCGTTGGTGAGCCGCGCGCCCAACAACTCGTCGCCTTCGTCCAGCGACACGGCGATGATCCCGCGCGCCATCGGATTGTCGAACTCAGTGAGTTCGCACTTCTTGATGACGCCTTGCTTCGTGACCATCACGATGTACTGGTTGGGTACAAAATCTTTCACCGGCAGGAAGGTTTTCACTGCTTCATCCACCTGCAGATTGATCAAGCCGGAGACGTGCTTGCCTTTGCCGGTAGTCCCCGCGTCCGGAATTTCGTAGATCTTCAGCCAGAAGACGCGGCCCTTGGTGGTGAAGACCAGCAGATAGGCGTGCGTGGAGGCGACCACCAGGTGCTCCACGACATCCTCGGTCCGCGTGCCCATCCCGATGCGCCCCTTGCCGCCGCGCGATTGCCGCCGGTAAGTGTCCACGGCGGTGCGCTTCAAGTAACCGCCATGCGTGACGGTGACCGCGACATCTTCCACCTGGATGAGATCTTCAAGATGAATCTCGCCGGTGTCTTCGATGATCTGCGTACGGCGTTCGTCGCCGAACTCCTTTTGTACGTCCTTCAGCTCCTGCACGATGATGCCGCGCACTCTTTTGTCGGACCCCAGGATTTCGAGATACTCGGCGATCTCCACCTGGATCTCGGCCAGCTCTTTGAGGATCTTCTCGATCTCCATGCCGGTCAGGCGCTGCAACTGCATCTCGATGATGGCTTGCGCTTGCCGTTCCGTAAATTCGAATGTTCGAATCAGCCCGTCGCGTGCTTCGCGGGGGCTGGTGGACGCGCGGATCAGCTTAATCACCGCGTCCAGATTCTCGATAGCCTTCTTGAAGCCGAGCAAAATGTGCTCCCGCTCCCTGGCCTTGCGCAACAGGTAATCCGTGCGGCGGCGCACCACATCGATGCGATGATCGATAAAGCGCCGGAGCACATCCGCCAGGCCCAACTCGCGCGGCTGCCCATTGACGATGGACAGCATGATCACGCCGAAGTTGATCTGGAGCTGGGTGTGCTTATAGAGATTGTTAAGGATCACCTCGGATTGCTCGCCGCGCTTCAGCTCGAAGACGATGCGCATGCCGTCGCGGTCGCTTTCATCGCGAATTTCGGAGATGCCTTCCAGCCTCTTTTCATTCACCAGGCCAGCAGTCGCTTCAATCAGGCGCGCCTTGTTTACCTGATAGGGGATCTCGGTGACGACAATGGCCTCACGATCCTTGCCGAACTTTTCGACGGCAGCTTTGGCGCGCAGCTTGAGAGAACCCCGGCCCTTGGTGAAGTAATCCAGGATGCCCTGACGGCCGAGAATGAAGCCACCGGTGGGGAAATCCGGGCCCTGCACCAGATTCACGAGCTCGCTCAGGTGGGTCTCGGGCTTCTGGACCAGAAGAATGGTCGCGTTGATGATCTCGTTGATATTGTGCGGCGGGATGTTGGTGGCCATGCCGACCGCGATGCCCGAAGATCCATTGATCAACAGATTCGGAACGCGCGTGGGAAGCACTTCGGGTTCCACGCGCCGCTCGTCGAAGTTAGGCCGGAAATCGACGGTCTCTTTGTCCAGGTCTTCGAGTAATGCTGTGTCGATCCGCGAAAGACGCGCTTCGGTATACCGGTAAGCGGCGGGTGGATCGCCGTCCACCGAACCGAAGTTGCCTTGTCCATCCACCAGCGGATAGCGCAGCGAAAAATCCTGGGCCATGCGGACCAGGGCGTCGTACACCGGGGCGTCACCGTGCGGATGATAATTCCCGAGCACTTCGCCGACAATGCCGGCGCACTTGCGGTAAGGCCGGTTGAAGGCCAGCCCCATCTCCGACATCGCGAACAGAATGCGGCGATGCACCGGTTTCAAGCCGTCGCGGATATCGGGCAGCGCGCGGCCGATGATCACGCTCATGGCGTAGTCGAGATACGAACGCCGCATCTCGTCTTCGATGTTGATCGGGATCAGGTTCTGCTTGCCGTCCCCGCCAAGCGGCATCTGCGAGCCATTGGGCGGTACTTGCGGATTGTTCGGGTCTTCAGGCAACGAGTGAACTCCTAGAAAATAGAGGCGCGAAGCACTCCGGAAGTGGAGCGTTCGTGAATCTCTATTTTAGCAGCCCAGGGCCTTCGAACACCACCGAAAATGCGTTTTTAAAATCTTTTCAAATCAATGGGTTGGCATGAATTGAAGCACCTTTTGCGCGGCTCTGTTGCCGGGGTCCAATTCCAAAGCCTTGTGCGCGAACGACTCGGCTTCCTGGCTCAGATTCAGGCTGAGGGAGACCAGCGCCATATTGGCATAGACGGGCGCTATGGGCGGCCCGATTTCGATGGCCTTTTGAAACTCCGCGCGAGCCTCGTTCCCTCGTCCCAGGCGAGCGTATTGGACGCCTAGGTTCACATGCGCATCGCGGTACGACGGAGCCAGACGGATGGCGTGTTCCAGTTTCGCGATGGCCTTGGGGATGTTATTGGAAAGCGCGAGTTTCTGCGCTTCATAAGCTTCCCGAATGGCCTTTTGAGGGATCGGATGTTGCAAATCATGCAGCGAGACCACACCTGTAGTAGTTTCGCCGGCCGAAGGCTCCGGCCAGTTCAAAACCAATGGAGAATTGCCAGGTTCGAACTCCCGTGACTCATCCCCAATAGGGTTTTCGCCGGATGCCGACATAATCGGTGTGGAATGGGCGCCCCCATCTGTGTAATTCGGAGCGCAGTGCGAGAGCGGCAGCTGCGCATATAAGGATGTGGAAAAACAGAGAATGGCAAGGAATTGGATCGTAGACACACTACCTCCTAGATTTACGAACTACGGAATCTTTCAAACGAGGTTTGTGGGTTTACAACTGGGTTACCAACGAAAAAAAGCGGGGAGCTGACAGGACTCTACTGGTATTCTAAAGTGCTCTGGCTGACATTACCAATCCAAAGTTTCTATACAGGCTATGGGTTCGGAGCAATAGCCGGCAGCGCGGAATTGTGGCTAATTCTGCCGCTCTTCACTTCGTCCATGCTGATGTGGTTGGCTTCTAAAGTGGTCCCAAGCGTCCGATCGAGTGCGACCCGCGCGCTGCTATAGGCAACTATCGCCGCCACCGCCGCTGATTGCGCCGAGATCAGATCGCGCTGCTGGAGCGCGACATTGTAAGGCGTTGATGCGCCCAAGCGGAAACGCTTCTGTTCGGCGTCGAATAGTTGCTGCTGCAATTCGCGGTTCTTGACCGCGGCATCGTAGCGCACCCTGGCCTGCTGCATCACGACGACACTGTTTCGAACATCCACTTCCACCTGATTAAAATCCTTCCGATTGGAGAGCTGAGTCTGCCGCAGCTGCAATAGGTCGATCGAATAATCAGCTTGCGCCTGCCGGTTGCGAATGGGCTCTTGATANNTGCTCCAACCGACTCGGTGGGGAAGTTGCGGCGGAACACTTGCCCGAGCGCCGTCCCAATTCCGCCCTTGAAATATTTGTCGCCGCTCTCGACCAATCCATCGAACGTAACGGTTTGGGGAACGCCAGCGAGGCCGGCCTGGCTTGTGGTTACAAATCCGTCCAGAGTCGGTAGGATTCCATTCTTGGTTCCGAGCGAGTTCACTTCATTGGCCTTCTCGCCTGCCAGTTCGGACGCCAGATCGCTACGGTTGGTGAGCGCCTGCCGGACCATCTGATCAATGGGAAGAAGACTATCGCTATCTGGAATCGCGATGGAATCGATGGGTACGATGCGCACGTTCGCGAGCACTGGGTCGGCGGGACCGGTCCGGCTGATCAGGTTTTTGAGCGAGACTTCCTGTTGCCGCACCGCGACGTCGGAATCCTCCGCCGCCTGTGCGCTCGATGTGGCCTGAGATTCCGCGCTGATCAGGTCGCTGGGCGCCACCGATCCAATTTCGATCTGCCGCTTCACATCGTTCAGAAATGTTTGCGACGTTTCAGAAGCGCTGCGTTTGGCCCGCAGGTCTTCGTAGTCAGCAGCCAGGTTGTAGTACGCATTTAAGACCTGGTTGACGACGGTAATCACCTGCGTCTTGAAGTTGAGGTCGGTGGTGTTTAGGTTCATGCGCGACACCGTGATGGTGCGGGCATTGGCGGCCACCCCGAAGCCTCGCAACAGATTTTGTTGCACCGAAACGCTCACGCTGGGAGCCACGCTTGGATTCAGCAGATCGCTGTTCGCGTTTTCGCTCAAGAAGTGATCGTTGTAGCTAACCGAGGCGATACCGCCAGCCAGGTAGCCTTGCTGATAGGTTCCCGAATAAACATGGGTAGCCTCAACCAGGTTGAACACGCCGCTTTGCACTTCATCGGGCTGCGGAGAGCTGAGATGACTGAACGTGGTGTTCTCTTGGACGATCGGATCCAGGTTTTGAGTGACGGGCCCGATCTGAGAGACCGTGGCATTCGAGCTGGATCCGTTAGATCGCGCGCCGGGCACGCTGACTCCCGCCGCGGCTTGGCTGCCTGCTACGCCCTGCCCGCTGGCGACCGATCCAGCTTGCGATGCGCCGCTGGGTACACCCGGCAACGCACCACCGGCCTGGGCGCGCTCCAGTTGCCATTGGGAGATGAACGGATTGTAGCGGCTGACTTCGATATCGATATTATTTTCGAGCGCCAGCGCGATGGCGTCCTGCGCGGTCAGGTACAGCATTCCGGCCCGCACCAATTCGCCGAGGCGCTCCGTGTTCGCGAGCCGGACGGGCGGAACGGTGACTGGCAGATAAGGCCGAACGATGATGGGCGCCTGTGGACGCAGGGGTGCGATCGGCGCTGCGATATCCTGCGCCCACGTCACCTCTTGCGCACACATCATCTCTAGCGCACACATCATCTCTAGCGCACACATCAATGACGCAGCGCACAGCCATACGGTGATGAATTTTCGGGGCGTCATTGATTGGCTCCCGGAAGGTTCGCGGGTAGCGCCGAATCGAGCGCAATCCTGCCCTGCATGGCTTCGTCGAGCGAGATGTGATTCACGTCGAGCGTAGTTCCCAGCGCTAGGTCGAACGAGATGCGCGCGTGGGTGTAGTTGGCCATGGCCTGCACTTCCGAACTTTGGCTGCTCGCCAGGTCGCGCTGGTCCTGCACCACTTGAAAGACGGTGGCGGCTCCCAATGCGTATCGGCGTTGGTCGGCCGCGAGTGTCTGTTCCTGAAGCTCGCGCGATTTAGACGCGGAGTCGTAGCGCACCCGGGCTTGCTGCAATCCGATCACGGCATTTTGTACATCCACCGTCACCTGATTGGAGTTCTTGCGCAGATTGAGCTGGTTTTGGCGCAGCTCGAGCAGGCTGGTGGCATAGTCGGACTGCGCCGCGCGATTACGCAGTGGAATGTTCAGCGACAAGCCCGCGGAGTAATTCGGAAAATTTCGGCGCGCGATCTGTTCCAGGAGACCACCGTAGCCGCCGGCCAGATATTCGAAACCAGGCTGTGTGGCGCCGAAAGCAGTAAGCTCGCCGCTGATGCCGTTGTTGGTGAGCTCGGCGAAGGCCTGCAGCGTGGGTTTCAGGGAGTTCTTGATACCCACCAGGTTCATCTCATTGCTTTCGATGTTAATGCGCGCAGTCGCAATTTCAGTTCGGTTCGCGAGCGCCTGATTCACCAGCTCTGGGACGGGGCGGACATCGTCGCTCGGTGGAATCTGGATCTTGTCGAGTGGGACGATATGAATGTTCTCGAGCCCAGCAGCGGAGATGCCGTCGCGGCACAGTGCGTTTTTCAGCACGATCTCCTGTTGCTGGAGATTGGTTTGGGACACCACCAGATCCTGCTGGCTGGAATAGAGCTGCGCTTCGGCACGCGTGACTTCAATCTCCGCCAGCGCGCCAATCTGCACCTGTCTCTTGTTGTCGTCCAGGAGCTGCTGGGCCGTGCTGACCTCTTGCCGGCGCGCGCGCACATCCTCGTTAAAGCTGACCAGATCCCAGTACAGATTGAGCGCGGCCGACACCGTGGTGATCACCTGCTGCTTGAACTGCAGCCCGCTCACCTTTACGTTGTTCCGTTGCACGCGAATATTGCGGCCGTTGACGGCGCGTCCGAATCCTTGCAGCAGGTTTTGCGTTACTTGCAAGTCGAGATCGCCGGAGGTGTATGGGTTCAAGCTAAACACCTGGCTGTTGAGGTGGAAATAAGTGCTGGCGTAGGTCACCTGGGCGGTCAAGCCGAAGTCCCAGTTTTGTTGGTATTGCACGCTGAGACTCTTCACGCTTTGAACCAGAGCCGTAGTGCCGGTCAACAGCGTATTGCTTTGGGGCGCGGTGGCGTGCTGGAAATTCACAAACGCGAACAGAGACGGATCGAGCGAGGGGATACTGGGGCCCAGCTGCGTCACGATACCTCCTCCGGAACTCACGCCGTTGCCTCCCGACAGCGCCACCGAACCTGAATTGTTGACGCTGACACCCTGCAGGCTCACGCTTTCCGGACCCGCCGCCACGCCCAGCCCCACGCTGCGCAATGCTCCGCCACCCTGGGCGCGCCGCAGCACCTGCTGAGCCAGCAGAGGTCCATAGCGCTGCACCTCGACATCGATATTGTTTTCGATCGCCAGCGCCACCACGTCCTGCGCGGTCAGATATAAGTTACCCGCGCGAATCAGGTCGTTAAAGCGCGGCGAGTTCGTCAAACGGATGGGCGGAACCGTGGACGCCTCATAGGGGTGCGTGAGCCAGCCCAAGCGTCCCGTCGGAGACTGAACATTGATTTCCGGCTGCGCGGAAAGCAGGGGCGCAAAGAGCAGGGAAACGAACAGAGTTAGGACCGCGATTTGCAATCGGCTCGACATAGATTCCTTCAGTATCGCCGGAGTGAGGCTTATGAAGCATACGTTGAGGAGCTCTCTGTCGTTCCCTCTTTTCGCGACTGTTATACAATACCCGCTGTGGTTTCGAGGATTTGCTTCATTCTCGCGCTCGCTCTGCTCGCGAGTGCGCTAGCGTTTGCGCAGGGTGGCATGGGCTTCAACCCGTCCGGAATGTGGACCGCGATGTACCACGAGGATGAATTGGAGCGCACCGATCCAGGGTCGCCCACGGGTGATTATCTGGGCATTCCCATCAACGACGATGCGCGCCTGCGCGCCGATACATGGGATGGAGATCTTGTTTCGGTGCTGCAGCACGAGTGCATTCCGCACTCCGCGATCTATGCCATGCGCGCGCCATCGGGGTTGAAGATCAGCACAGTGAACGATCCTGCGTCCGGGCAAATTCTGGCATTTATCATCGATGGCACTTACACCGGTCCGCGGACCATCTGGATGGATGGCCGCGCGCATCCTTCCCAGTTTGCGCCTCATACTTGGGCCGGCTTCTCCACCGGAGTGTGGGAAGGCGACACGCTGCGGATCGAGACCACGCACATCAAGTCTGGTTATTTGCGCCGCAACGGTATCGCATTTTCCGACGAGGCCACGCTCACCGAATTCCTGGACCTGCATGACAAATACCTGACTTTGATGACTATCGCCGAGGATCCGGTTTACCTGACCGAGCCTCTGGTGCGCACCGAAAGCTGGGTTTGGAATCCTTATCAGGTGTTTACGCCGATTGCCGGCTACGGCTCTTGCTTGCCCAGTCCGGAGATTCCCAGGCCCTACGGATGGGTGCCGAGTCACTTGCCCGGCACCAACACCGTGATCCGGGAATTTTCGCAAGCATACGGCGTGCCGTTTGAAGCCAGCCGGGGCGGCGCCGAGACCATGTATCCGGAGTATCGAAAGAAGCTGAAGCAGATGGTGATCCCGCGGCCCAAGGTGTTCGACGTCCAATTTGAACAGGAACACAAGAAGCAGGCCCAGCGATGAGACTCGCTGCTCTGTTCCTCGCTCTCGCCGCTGCAGTGGCGTCGGCCCAACAATTCGAGTACGAAGTTCGCCACGTGCAAGGCAACGTCTACATGTTCGCCAGCACGCTGGGGAACGTCACCATTCAAGTTGGGAAAGACCCGGGGCATGACGGTGTGCTGCTGGTGGACACCGGCGACCCTCGCCTGCGCGAAACGCTTCTGGCTGAGATCCACAAGCTGTCTGATGAGCCGGTGCGGTTCATTATCAATACCAGCATGGATGCCGACCATATCGGATCGAACGAAGTGTTGTTAAAGCCTTCGCGAACGTATCAGGCGCAGGCTGAAGTGGAGCTGTTCGCACAAGACAATGTTTTGCAGCGCGAGAGCCGCGATGGGTCAGGCGTGCCCTCAGCAAACTGGCCGACGCTGACGTATCTGGATGGAAAGAGCATCGTCTTCAACGGCGAAGCGGTTCAAATGTTATATGAGAAGGCAGCGCACACCGACGGCGACAGCGTCGTTCTGTTTCGCGGCTCCAATGTCTTGAGCGCGGGCGATATATTCCTCACCACAGGCTATCCGGTAATCGATCTGGAGCGCGGGGGAAGCATCCAGGGCGAAATTCTGGCCTTGAATCACATTCTCGATCTCACCGTGCCTCGCTCCATGCAGGAAGGCGGAACGATGGTGATCCCAGGGCACGGGCGTCTGTGCGACGAATCGGAAGTCACCGATTATCGCGACATGCTGACCATTATTCGCGACCGCGTTCAAGATCTGCTGCGCAAGGGAAAGACGCTGGAAGAAGTGAAGGCGGCGAAAGTGAGCCGGGATTACGATCGGCGTTACAGCACCAGCGCGTGGACGGGCGACATGTTCGTCGAAGCTATTTACAAGAGCTTGAGCCACGCGGCAGCGGGAGGCTCGAAATGAAAGGGCGTTGGATAGCGATTGCCTTAACGTTGGGCGGGCTCGCGCTCCAGGGCCAGGCGCCTTCAGTTCCCGTGGATCTCACCGGCTACTGGGTTTCGCTCGTCACCGAGGACTGGCGTTATCGCATGCTGAATGCGCCCAAAGGCGACTACTACAGCCTGCCGCTCAACGCGGAAGGGAAGCGCGTGGCCGACACTTGGGATCCTGCCAAGGACATCGCGGAAGGCAAGCAATGTTTGAGCTACGGTGCGCCCAACATTATGCGCGAGCCGGGGCGGCTGCATATCACTTGGGTGAATGATCGTAGCCTCAAAGTGGAGATCGACGCTGGAAAACAGACTCGGCTGTTCTTGTTTGGCCCGGTTCCAACACCCTCGGAACCGTCTTTGCAAGGAACCTCTAGCGCTCAATGGCAGACCCCACAGTCGATCAGGGCCTACACTTCCAAGATCTCGGCCCAAGATCCCAACACCCCGGGATTCGGGGCCGCCAGTATGGCTTCGCCTCCGCCGCCTCCGGACACTCGCCGCCTGGGCGGCACGTTGAAGGTAATCACCACGCACATCAGGCCAGGATATTTGCGCAACAATGGCGTGCCTTTCAGCGCCAACGCGATTCTGACGGAATATTATGATCTGCACAAGCGCGGCAACGATGAGTACCTGGTGCAAACGCAGATCGTAGAAGATCCCAAGTATCTGGACGCTCCCTGGGTGGTTAGCAATCACTATCGGCGCGAGCCGGACGGGTCGAAGTGGGATCCCGAGCCGTGTGAGCTGGTGCTGCCCACCAAATAACCGCGTCGTTATCTGTTGGCGTGTCTCAAGACTTGGCGAGTTCGCTTGCCGATTCGGTGACGAACTGATAAAGCGCATCCAGTTGCTCGGCGATGCGGGTGGCATCCGCTTGGGCCGCCGCGCGCTCGATCTCTCTTCCCATGTCTTCGATGGGCGGGAATCCATAGCCGCGTCCCGTGCCTTTCAAATTATGTCCGAAGCGCCGGATGGGGCCAAAATCGCGCGACGCCAAGGCCGCGCGGGCCTCTTCGATCTGCTTCTCTTTGGAGGCAAGATACTGCGGAACCAGCGCCATTACTTGGTCTGACACGGGAATGGTCCGCGAGACAAAAGCGGCTTGTACGCCCGGCATGGGCGCATAACGGCGGATGGTGTTGAGCAGAGTCTCCCGGTCTACCGGTTTGGCCACGTGTGCCACGCAACCGGCATCCATGCTGGCGCGGACGGCTTCTTGCATGGCATCCGCCGACAACGCGACAATGGGCGTCGCAGCGCCGTTGGATTGCTGCCATTCCCGAATTTTCCTGGTGGCGGTATAGCCGTCCATAACAGGCATGTCAATGTCCATCAAGATCAGATCGAATTGTTCGCCATGCTGGACGGCGTCCAGCGCCTCCTGGCCATTCACGGCGATGCGAAGCTTCACCGGCTGGCCGCGCAGGTAATGCTCCAGCAATAGCCGGTTGTCTTCGGTATCTTCCGCCATCAGAACGCGGATCGTTTCGCCGCTCGGTAGTTGGGCCGGCGCTTGATGCAGCTTGCCTTTCGTATCGTCCACGGGGGCTGCTACGGCCTGGAGCGGCAGACTGAAGTGAAACACGCTCCCGCAGGCCTCATGGCTTATGACGCCTATTTCTCCTCCCATCAACTCCACCAGATCGCGGCAGATGGTGAGCCCTAATCCGGTGCCGCGCTGGCCGTTGGTTTGATTGGGCAACTGAACAAAACGCGCGAAGATCTTGTCCTGATCCTCCAGCCGTATGCCCGGCCCGCTGTCGCACACTTCGAATCGAAGTTTATCGCCGGAGCCGGCGGCGTCCATCACCTTCACCTTCACGTTCATGTCCACACGTCCGGTGTCGGTGAACTTCAAGGCATTGCTGAGAAGATTTACCAGCACCTGCTGAATTCGTAGTGGATCTCCCAGCGCACACTCCGGGACCGCTGGATCGATTTCCACGCCCAGAAAAATGCCTTTTCGCGCGGCCGCTTCCCGGAACGTAGACACCGCGTCGGCCACTGTCTCCCGGACGCGGAACGGGACCATTTCCACGCGCACCGCGCCGGCCTCAATGCGCGAGAAGTCCAGAAAGTCGTTGATCAGGGCCACCAGGCGCCGGCAATTTCGCTGGAACATGCTCACGTATTCGCCTTGATCGAAGCTTAGCGAGGTCTGGGAAAGCAGATCGGCCGAGCCCAGGATGGCATTGAGAGGTGTGCGGATATCATGGCTGATCTTGGCCAGGAAGTCGGTCTTGGCCCGGTTGGAGGCGACTGCCGCATCCTTGGCGCGGATCAACGCGGCGTCGCCTCTTTTGCCGGCCCAAAGATCGTGCAACAAGACATAGAAACCGGAGTCCGCGTCCCCGGCCTCAGCGGCGAGAAATGTCATTCCGACATCGCACGCCGGCCCGTGGGGATGGTCGATGCGAGCGGCGATTTCCGCGCGTCCGTTCAATCGCATTTGGGCCATGGCTTCCTCGACTCTGACCCGGTACTCGGGCAGCACCGTCGCGGCAATGTCGGGTGGCCGGTAGCTGGGCGAACAGCCCGCGATTTCTGAGAACGATTTGTTCAGCCACAGATAGCGCCCGCCGGCGTCAACTTCGGCGATACCGTGCAGCACGTTTTCAAGCGCCACGTCTTTCTTCTTCAGCGCCTCGTCCACTCGCGTCAACGCGGCATTCAATTGCCCGATTTCGTCGTACCCTCGTATACTCTCTGGAGCACTTCTGGCGGCGAGATGCCCGATGTTGCGCTGCAGTTGGCCCAGACGGCCCGTGATGCCACGAGCAAACAGCAGCGTCATCGACAAACCACCGGCCAGGCCGAAAACGAGGCACATCCCGCTGAAGACGCTCTGCTGTACCCGCAAGGCGCGCACGCGGTTAAGGGCTGTTTCCAGACGGAGTGAGTTGTCCTGATCGACCGACGTCAGCAGATTTTCCATCTGTAGGCGTTCTGCTTCCACTTCGCCGAGCCCAGTCCGCAATTGATCCCAGGGGAGCACTCCGGACCGGAAGCGAGCCATGTCGCCGAACAGGCGCTCCTCATGGGCATGCCCAATCGACGCAAACTGTGCCAGTTGTTGTTGTTGCCAGGGACTATCGGCGGTGAGGTTGAAGAGTTGCTCGCGAGCGGAGTCGAAGGCCGCGAGCGAGGAGCGGGTTCGCGCGGCAAAGGGCTCCTGAGCGGTAATGAAATAGGCCCGTACGCATGCGCTCGTCTCCAGGTCGGCGGCTCGCAGGCGTTGGATCTCCGCTCTGATTTCGAATGATCGATTCGCCACGTCCACGGCGGCCGCATTGCGCGCTGCGAGCAAGTTCGCCGCGGCGAACATCAGCACCGTGGCGGCCGCGGGGAACGAGATCAGCAGCAGACACTTAGTCTGCAGAGAAAGGTCCGGCCATTTTCGCCACCAGTGCATAAGTTAACGATCCAGGACCAGCTGTAATAGCGGACATAACGCGCCGATGCGCGCCTTATCGAGCGAAGCGTCCGCCCCCAGGTGCGCCGATACCGAGAGATAGAGATCGGACTGGTCGGCTCCCGAGACGGCCACGATCCGGACCTCGGGGAATAGCCTTTTCAATTGACGCACGCCCTCGATTCCATCCTCGCCGGGCATCACCATGTCGAGAATCACCGCGTCCACCGCCTGCTGGCGCAACTGCATCAGGCACTGCGATACGTCCTGGGATTCGATAACGTCAAATNNGCCGTCCATCTCCGGCATCATGATGTCCATGAGCACGATCGCCACGTCGGGCGTGTTTTCGAGAATTGCGATCGCCTCCTTGCCGGTGCCCGCGGTGAGCACTTCCATCCCGCGGCGTTCGAGCACGCTGCTGAGGGCGAAAATGTTGCGGACGTCGTCGTCGACCACCAGCACCTTTGTGTTGAAACGCTCCACGGCCGGAGGATCGAGTAAGCGTTTTTCTGAGACCTCATGAGCCATGACTCTGCTCATCGGCCGTGCGGGTAAAACTCTGAACACAGGGCGCTTGCTCTTGTTCCTGGCAGCCCCGACCGATAAGCCTTTTGTGCGGATAGACGTTCCATTCAGGAGGACGCGGTGATTTTGGCCACGGTCTCAGCGGACCCGAATTTTCATAAAGACGTGCGGGCGGCGCTCGACGGACATCTTCGATTTGAAGACGCTTGGGATCTGAATTTTGAGGAAGCCAACCGTCTACGGAGCATCGGGACGGAGCACCAATGCATCCTTATCGTCGACTTCGCCGATTTAGCGCTGGCAATGCCGGTGGCTCGCGCCGTGGACGGCCGTCCGCAAATCGTCATCATTGCCGTGAAAGGCGGAGGGAGCCGCGAAGATCTGCTGCAGTTAATGCAAGCCGGCGTGCGCGAAGTGTTGCCCAATTTTACTCATCGCGACATCCGGCAAGCTGCTACCCGGGCTGCCTCAACGCTGGCTACAGTCGGCGAGCCTTTGGCGGATCTGTACGCCTTCATGCCCGCCAAACCGGGCTGTGGCGCAACGACGATCGCTACCTATGCCAGCGCGATGGCGGCACAATTGAGCGCCGAGCCCACCTTATTACTGGATTTCGATATCCGTCTGGGAGTCACGTCTTTTCTACTCAAGGCCGAAGGCGCGCACACCATCGTGGATGCGTTGCTGCAGAGCGACCGTCTGGATTTGGATATCTGGTCCGGCCTGGTGTGTCAGATCAAGAATCTGCATTTGCTCGGCTCGGGTCCCATGGATTTTTCGCGCCACATCTCGGCCGAGCGTTTCATGGAATTGCTGGATTTCGCCATGCGCCGCTATTCACTGGTGGCCGTCGACCTGCCGGGCACCATGGAGGATCAGGAATGCGAGACCCTGCTCAGAGCCAAGCGGATTTACCTGGTATGCACGCCGGATATCGGCGCTTTGCATGTGGCGCGGCGGAAGGCCACCTGGCTGCAGGACCTGCGGCTCACCGATAAAGTAGCGGTGGTGCTCAATTGCATGGAGCGGCGGAGCACACTATCGGTAGAGGACATTCAGCGCATTATCCAGCTTCCGGTGCGCCACATGTTTCCAGCCGGGTCGAGCGAAATCTCCCGCGCGGTTCAGAAAGGCGCGGTGCTGGACACTTCCTCGGGCCTGGGCAAGCACATCGTCCGGATCGCCGAAGAGATGGCTTCCACCCGTCCCTCGACCAAGAAACCGGGAGCGGTGCGCCGCTTCGTGGAGTATTTTTCGGTCAGCGCCGCGCGTGACGTGCAAACTTAAATTCGGCTACCGCGAGAAAAAATCAATATGACGAATCAAACTGTTCTCAGCCTTTTGAATTATCTGTGCAATGAAGCTAGGAATTCGGTGCACGCCAGCTTTGGCCTCATGGCATTGTGTCCCAGTTTGGCGCCCGACCTAGGCTGGCAGACCTGTCTCGACAACAGCAAATCGAGCGCCGACCGGTTGCTGCGCTCCATCGACGACATCCGGGAACTGCTGTCTACCGAAAAACCAACTTTCGATCCGGGCGAGGAGTTCGATGTAACGATGTGTCTGGCGGAGACCATCGAACTGCTCAATTTGGCTGCGGGCGATCGCGGCAGCCGCCTGGTGATGGAAAGGCCTGCGCACCCGATCACGGGGCGCCAGCAGCGGCGGGTCGTCGAGCAGGCGCTGATGCGTGTCCTCGATGCAGTCTCGAAGCTAGGCCGGAAGGGCCAGGCTACGGTCACCGCGGGACGTGCCCACAACTGCGATGGCATGCGGATTGAGATCGTGCCTGCGAACTCCAACATCGCCCTGCGCGTGGCGGACTGGCTGAATACCGAGCCCGACCAGGTAAACTTTCAGGACGCAGACGATATGTTGTATGGGGTCGCCACCATGGTGGCGGGAAAACGAATTCGCGCGCTGGGAGGCACCGCGGAGTTCATTTCCGACGCTCGCGCTCCCATGGCGCTTGCGATCTCCATTCCCTGGGCCGACGCAGACGGAGAGGCTCAGTCGCAACTCCCGCAGCGCGACGAGTCCACTTTGAGCGTTCTGGTAGCGGAAGACTCCGACGAAAGTTTCCTTCTGACAGGCATCTTGTTGCAAAAGGAATCGGTGTCGCGGGCGCGGGATGGTTTGGAGGCGCTCGATATGATGAAGGCTCGCCGATTTGACGTGGTATTGATGGACATCCACATGCCCGGCTTGGATGGCTACAAGACCATACGGTCGATGCGCGAATGGGAGACCCAGACCGGCAATGCGAGAACGCCCATCGTGGTTCTTTCTTCGGACGACATCGATACGCAAATGCGGTCGGCATCCCAAGCAGGCTGCTCGGGTTTTCTGCGCAAGCCGCTTGACCGGCACGATCTGATGGACCTGCTGGATCGCTTAAAGACGGTCCGAACGGCCTCCGCCTGACCTTAAATTATTGCCGCAGCGCGAATGTGAACAGCGCTGTGCCTGCCGATACCGCGATGTATTGCCTTCCGTTGAGAGCGTAGCTCATCGGTGCGCTGTTGATCTGACCGCCCAGCGATGCCTTCCACAGCAGCTTGCCCGTGCGGTCATCCAACGCATAGAAATAGCCTTCGCGGCCTCCGCTGAACAGAAGATCCGACTCGGTGGTGAGTACGCCAGCCCAAGTGATGTCGTTCATCTTAAACTCCCACTTCCGCTCGCCGGTTTTTGGATCGAAAGCCCGCACCGCGCCGTAACCTTCCTCCTCCAATTTCAGATTGGTCTGCAAAGTGGACGCGCCCATGGGAGTGTTTCCGATAGCCTTCGGACGGCCGCCTTCAATCGCGATGGTTCCCGAGTTCTCCCACAGCGGAATGTAGAACAAACCCGTGCGCGGGCTGTAGGAAGGCGGGTACCAATTGGTGCCGCCCAGAACCGTCGGCATAATCGTGCTGCCCGCGGCTGTGGGTACTTTGCCGGGCACCCGCATGGGCCGCCCCTTCTCATCAAATCCCGACATCCAATTCACTTGAGTGAATGGCTTACCCAACAGGAACTCGCCGGTATTGCGATCCAGGACGTACATCAGTCCATTACGATTGGCCCACAACATCACCTTACGCGGCGCGCCTTTAAAGTCGATATCCGCCAGCACCGGTACCTGCGTCGAATCGTAATCCAGTTCGTCATGCGGCGTGAATTGATAAAACCATTTCAGCTTGCCGGTGTCGGCATCCAGGGCCAGAACCGAATCGCTGTAGAGATTGTCGCCGGCGCGTTCACGGCCATCCCAATCCGGTGCGGGGTTTCCCGTGCCCCAGAAAGTGAGGTTGGTTTCCGGATCGTAAGCGCCGGTGTTCCAGATAGCCGCGCCGCCGTGTTTCCATGAATCGCCCGCCCACGTTTCGTGACCGGGTTCACCCGGTTGTGGGATGGTGTGGAAGCGCCACACCTCCTTCCCAGTGCGGGCATCGAACGCGGCAAGCATGCCTCCAATGCCGATGTCGCCACCAGCGGTTCCAACGATGACTTTGTCTTTGACCACCAGCGGAGCGTGCGTGATGGAATAGAACGCATTGACGTCGGCGACCGTGGTGTTCCAAAGCACTTGTCCGGTCTTGGCATCGAGGGCGATCAGATGGGCGTCGATGGTTCCCATGAATAACGTGTCGCCCAAAATCGCGAGACCCCGGTTCACCCTTCCGCAACAGGTACGCGCCTTAGGAGAAGGGGTGTACAAGTACGTCCAGAAAATTCGTCCGGTGGCGGCATCGAGCGCCACTACGTCGTTGGGAGCCTGCACGGTATAGAGAACGCCGTTTACCACTAGCGGCGTTGCCTCGAATTTTTCAAGCGAGCGGGCTTGGAACACCCACTGCAGTTCGAGTTTATCGACATTCTCCGGTGTGATTTCGGTTAGCGGGCTGTGCCGCTGGCCGAAGGTGGTTCCCGAGTAAGTGAGCCAGTTTTGCGGCTCATCCTGCGCGTGCAGGATGCGATTGAAGGAAACGGGACCAGTACTTTGTTGCGCCGGAAGGGGAAGCGACCCGGCAGCTAGGATGATCAAAATCAGGCAGGTCTTCATGGTTCGCGCAGCGGAGTTATCTTATCGCCACTGGCACTTCCGCGCAAGCCGACGGAATTCCAGGCGAAGGTAATGGAACTTCTAGTACGTCACGCAAGAAGCCTGCCTCTTGACTGGCTGGAATATGGGCCTCATACTAACCGTATTCTGCGGTTCTGACGAGACGCCAGTGTTTCAGCCAATCGTGATTCCCGGCAGAGTCTATTGAAGAATTCCACCCCAGGAGGACATTTGCTTATGACGAAAAGTATGGTTCTGAAACTCGCCGGATTGGCCCTGTTGACGATTGGCGTGTCTAGTGTAGCGTCGGCCACTGCTGTGCCGGAAATCGATGCGGCCACGGGCGCCAACGCCCTAGCATTGCTCGCCGGCGCCCTGTTGATCATTCGCGGCAGGAAGCGCTAGATTCACTGGATAATCCGGTTACGTACCCAGACCTCCTGAAGACTTAGGGGGCTGGGTATTTTATGCCCTCATGTCATCAGTGCTCGCTCCCACCGAGGATCGTGTTTCATCTTCCACCTTTTCCGCTTCACGTCTGTTCTGGCGCATCGGTGCCTTCTTCCTCATTCTGGCCGTTGAAGTAATTCTGATTTCTTCGCAGGCGCAGCATGTCGCCTTCAGCGGAGCGCACGGTTTAGCAGGCTTGTTGTTCACGTTGGGGACATGGAAGATCAGGGTTCCCATTACACTCGCGGTAATCTTTCTTCTGTTTTGGCAAGCGAAAGGCCGGCAGAACGTGCGCCGAATTTCGGCTTGGCAACTGGGGCGGGGAATCGCGTGGCGCTGGCTGGTATTGCATCTCGTCGCGATCTCGTTTTTCGCTTTGCTCTCGTCGAGGTTGTTGAATCACCCTTCCAATGACAATGCCATGAACGGCATGGTTCTTCTATGCCTGGCCTTGGACGCCGCCGCCGTTGTTTCGTGTGCGTTCGCTTTCTTGCCGGCCAAGCTATGGCGCGAGATTTTTCGCGGAACTGGGGACGCGTGGCTTTATGTGGTGGTGTTGGGCGTGGGAGCTTGTGTAGCGGCCACCGTCGCCGAGCGGATTTGGTATCCCCTGGCCCGTTGGACGCTCTTTCTGTCGGCGGCGCTACTACGCCCTTTCCTGCCTGGATTATCGATCGACCCCGCGGCCCGCGTTCTGGGTACTCCTAACTTTCTTATTGAAGTGGCGCCAGGATGTTCGGGCTATGAAGGTATCGGATTAATTCTAGTCTTCACCACCGCCTGTCTTTGGTTTTTTCGCCGGGAGTGGCTTTTCCCGCGTGCCCTTTTGTTGATCCCGGTTGGAGTGGCCACTATATGGTTGTCCAACGCGGTGCGCGTCGCTGGGCTGGTTTTTATCGGTTCCACCATGTCGCCCGATGTCGCGATGAAGGGCTTTCACTCACATATCGGTTGGATCTTGTTCAACGCCGTCGCATTGGGGACTTGCTTGCTAGCGCGGCGCGTCTCGTGGATCACGGCTTCAGGACCAGTCGCTTCAGNNCGCGCTTTGGTATTTCCGCAATACCTATCGCCAACTGGATTGGCGTGTTGGTTGGCCAGCCCTGGCTGCGGGCGCAGCGGTATTCTTACTTTGGATAGGGCTCGATCGTTTACTGGGCATGGCTTCTTCTGGCATTCCTGCGCCGCTAGCGCAAGCAACTCCCTCCGCGCGCTCCGCGTGGATTGTGTTGCGTATCATCGGTGCGGTGATCACTGTTCCCATTGCCGAAGAACTGGCTTTTCGCGGGTTCTTGCTGCGCCGTCTGGTTTCCGCAGATTTTGAATCGGTAGCCTTCCGCAGCTTCCAATGGCTGCCCTTCGTAATTTCGTCCGTCGTGTTCGGCGCTCTGCACGGCGAGCGCTGGCTGGCGGGTACGTTGGCGGGTATGGTCTACGCGCTCGTGCTGTGGCGCAAGGGAAGGATGGGCGAAGCGGTGATCGCGCACGCTACTACCAATGCGCTGCTTGCCGCGTGGGTGCTTTCCACCGGCCAATGGCAACTTTGGTGATTAGACCTTAGCGCTTGTCCGGCAGCGCAAATACGTACAAGGCGTTGCCGTTCGATGGATGATGAATATCGGGTGCGATGAGGCCCGGCACCTGCCGCGGACTGCCGCCGCCCAAACCTGTGGGCACAGCGATGTATTGCTTTCCGTCCACGCTGAACGAAATCGGAAAGCCTTGCACCGACGTTCCCAGCCGCGCCTGCCACAGTATTTTGCCGGTGCTTACATCCACCGCCTTGAACTGGCGATTCAGATCGCCCGCGAACACCACGCCTCCCGCTGTGGAGAGCGCAGCGGTGAGAAACGGCGCGCGTTGTTCGACGGACCACAGCTGCTTCATGGTATTCACGTCGTACGCCGCCAGTTTGCCGATGTTGCCGTTGGTCCCGGGCATCTCGTAGAAGCGCCGCCCCGCGCCGCCCCCGCTGCCGCCGCCGTCTTTTAAATCGATCTTCTGCCCGTTCATCGACAGGCAGCTTTGGCTGAGTGGAATGATCAAGCGGTTGGTGCCGGGATGGTAACTCATGGCCGGCCAGTTATGGCCGCCTTCCGTGCTGGGACACGCGTCGATCCATTCGCCCAACTGCTGTTCGACGATGTCGTTGCGATAGTGCGGCTGGCCTGTTTTCGGATCGAACGAATCGAACACGTTCTGAAACACCGTCTCTTTGTGCGCGATGTACTTGCCGGTCTTGCGATCCAGCTTCCACAAAATTCCAGGTTTGCCAGCCGAGAAAACAAATTTCTGGCTGCCCGAATCCACCAGCACGCGTTCGAATACCTCATCCAGATCGAGCGACTCGCCCGGTGCATGCTGGTAATACCAAGCCAGCTTGCCGGTGTCTGCGTCGAGCGCGAGCGTGGAGCTGCTATACAGCGCGGCGCCTCCGCCCGATTGACGGCTGGCGCGCATCCATGGCTTGGCCTGCGCAACGCCCCAGTAAGTCAGGTTGAGATCGGGATCGTAACTGCCGGTGATCCAGGTTTCGCCGCCCGCTCGAAACAGATTCGGAAGCTTGCCCCAGCTATCGCCGCCCGGCTCGCCCTCGCGCGCAATCGTGTTGAAGCGCCAAACTTGCTTGCCGGTGCCTGCGTCATAGGCGCTGATGAAGCACTTTTCGTCGCGATAACGTTCGCAGCCGCCCAGGCCTTGTAGCACTTTGCCTTTGATCACGATCGGTCCGCTGCTGGTGGCGTAGTTTCCCTTCGACCTGTCGCCGATTACGGTCTCCCAAACCTTCTTGCCGTTGCGCGCGTCGAAGGCGATCAATCGCGCGTCGCTGGTGGAAACGAAAATCTTGTCTTCGTAAATCGCCATGCCGCGCATCGAGCTTGCGTTGGCTAAGCCGCCGTAGCGGTTCTCCCAGATGAGCTCGCCCGTGCGCGCATCTAGCGCCTGCAGCGTGCTGTTCGGATTGTTGAGATACAGGACGCCATTGTGAACGATGGGCGCGGTCTGATTATTGCCGCCGTCGTTCATCGACCATACCCATTGCAGCTGAAGCTCGTGCACGTTGTCGCGCGTGATCTGGTTCAGCGCGCTGTAATCCCAAGCCTGATAATTGCCACGAATCATCAGCCAGTCGGATGGATCCGGATGCCGCAGCATGGCATCGGTCACAGGCTGATAGTTTTTCACTTCACCTTCGATGGTGAGGCCCGTCGCCTTCAAGGGCTCCAGCCGATTGCTTGCCGGCGGAGCTTCTTCGGGGGGAGGGTGACGAACTGCGTCGGGCACTTCGCCTGTGGCCACCGAACGAATCTGCACTTTCGCGGCGGTCGTCAGAGCCTGATTTCCGGGATGCGCGCCGTTAGCTTCGAGAATGAATGCGGCCAGGTTGATATAAGCTTCATCGCCGAGTCCTCGCGGATTGTTCGGCGGCATCGTCGCTTCGATGAAGGTGATCAAGTCGCCGGTTGTTCGATCGCCCCATTCGCCGATGAAGTTAGACCCTGCCAGCTGCGGTGCTTCATTGCGTCCGCCCAGATCGGCCACGTGGCAAATAGCGCAGTTCCCTTGATAAATGCTGCGTCCCGACGCCGCTTGCTGCGCCGTATAGGGCCCGGGCTGCTGAGCGAGCGCACTCGCGACATAGACCATGCCGATCCCCAGTGCCTGTGTAATTCCCTTGATCACGCGGAGTCTCCTATCGCAAAAGCCAGCCCCACAGATTGCCGTCCGGGGCTTTCTCGCTGTCGATTTGAATATAGAGCTGGCCCTTTTTCAGGCTCTCGATTTGCTGCGGCGTCAGATCGAGCGAAGCCTTCACCTCGCCGCTGGTGGCATGGGCGACGGTTACATCCAGAATCGCGGGACCGCGCACGCCGGTGACTGGCCCCTGGTGCACTTTCGCGGCCATGGCAGCCGATCGCAGCCCTTCAAACGATCCCACGATCGATAGCTTTGTGCCCGTCAAAGTGGCCGTCGCCGAGCCTATGCCCGCAATGTTTTCCCGCGTCTGCGCCTCCACCGGCACGGGAAACAGGCGCACTTTATATGTTTCGGGCGTCTGCGCTCCGAGCGATAAAGCAAATCCAATTCCTAGGATGAGGCGGACCGAAAGGGTGGGCATGATTACTGCTTAGGAACGATTTTCACAATCGTGGCCGAGAATTCCTTGCCTGGCTCAACCAGAAACTGATGAACCGTATTCGCGGGGATGAAAATGTGATCGCCGGCCTTGAGCATATACCTGGTTCCTCCCTCGATCGATTTGCCGCGCATTTCATCGGGTCCGCTGGATTTTCCGTCTACAATGGTGCCGCCCGCGAGCACTGTACCCTCGCCGGCCTCGACCACGATGAAATCCGCTTCCTTGGTATGAATCTCGGCTTCGGACGGTCCCACGCGGTGAACTACGATCGCTGAGTCCATCAATCGCTCCACGCCGACATGCGTCTGAGGATTCACGTTGGCCGCGAGCTTCTGATCGATCGCTTTCATTTGAGTCGCGCTCCAGACAACTACCACGCTTGGATTCGCTGCCCACAGCGACGCCGAACCGCCCAGCACCAGGAACAGGATTGTTCTCATGATCGGCCAGTATACTACCCTGGCTGCGGGGGTTGTCTTGCGATATGCTTCTCATCTTGCGATATGCTTCTCAGAAGGAGAAACTATGGAAATCGATCGGCGGGCATTTTTCGCGGGACTCGGTGGTGTGGCGGCTGTGGCGGCAATGGCTGATGAGGCCAAGGCCGAGGCCTTGGAACATCACATGCTGCTTCAGCTCAACGTCGCCAATCAAACAGCGGCGACCGACAAAAAGTTTCCAACCGCCGCCGAAGTTGCCGAGCAGATCGAAACGCAGCCTTCACGCCGAGGCACGGGAAATCTGTTCGTCTCCCATACCGGCAACGTGAAAAAGTTGACGCCGCTGCCGGAGCGCCCCACTCTGGTGGATTACTATAAGCAGCGCTTCATGGCCACATCGAACCACTGCCTGCAAAGCGCCAATCGCGCTGTGCAGAACGGCATGTCAGAAGAGATCGTGATGGCCTGCCTGCTGCACGACACCGTGCAGGATCTCATCAAAGTGGATCACGGCTGGTGGGGCGCGCAGATGTACGAACCGTATGTTTCAGAAAAAGTAACGTTCGCCATCCGCTACCATCAGGCGCTCCGCTTCTACGAAGACAAGGAGCACGGCTACGAATATCCCGACCTTTACCGGCGAATCTTCGGCTCCGATTACAAGCCTGAGCCATACATTGAACAGACCTACAAGATGGTTCGCAACCACAAATGGTACCTGGAGCCGCGCATGGTGACGGTGAACGATCTTTACGCTTTCGACCCGGAGGTGAACCCGACGCTCGATCAGTTTGTCGACATCATCGGGCGAAATTTCAAGCAGCCTAAAGAAGGATTGGGATTCGACAATAGCCCGGTGGCGCACATGTGGCGCTCCATCTCTCGTCCCGATTCGCCGCTGTAGGGGTTACTGCAGCCGCGCGATTGCGCCGATTACTTCCGCCGGTTTCTCGAAGGGCACCACGTGTCCGGCTCGCGGAATCATGACTATTTCCGAGCTTGCAATGCCGCGTTGGAACGCCTTCGCGTACACCGGTGGAACCAGCTTGTCGCCTTCTCCCCAGATCAGCATGGTCTTGGCCTTGATGCGATACAGCCGCGACGCGAGGCCGCGCTCGGGAATCGGAAACAAGATCTTGCCCGCCGCGCCCAGCTGCCGCGCATTTTGCACCAGGAACGCTTGCAGGAATTTGGGATCGCTCATGTTGGTGCCCGCGCTCATTATTTTCGCGCCAGCCTCGACGTCGTAAAACAAGTAGTCGGGCAGCTGATAAGGAAGCATCGCAAAAATATCCGGAATGGGATGCTCATCCATCCACAAGCCCGCCGGCGCAATCAGCGCCAGCCGAGAGACATCGTTGGGTGCAATGGCCGCCATTTCGCTGGCGATCATTCCGCCCATTGAGAAGCCGGCCAGAATTGGATCTTTCAGGCCCAGCCGCTCCACCACATCCCAGGTGTGAAGCGTGAAATCCAGCATGTCTCGCAATTCTTCGCACTCTTCGCTGTCGCCGTAGCCCGGCACCAAAGGCGCGAACACGTGGAACTTCTGCGCCAGCGTGGCCAGAAAGCCGAGATCCATGTCGAGTCCGCCAGCGCCATGCAAGAATACCAGCGGTTTGCCTTCGCCGCTTTCGTAATAACGTACCGGAACACGCTGGGTTTGAATTGTTTTTAGCTGCATGTTTTAGCGCTCCGCGCCCACCGGCGAATCTAATTCCGATTCCATCGGCATTGCACCAGGCACCGCGCGTTTTGCCAGCGGCTTGCACCAGAAGCGGCCGTCGTCGGCATATTCGGGGAACAGGTGACGCAGCTTCGGTATCACCTTTTCGGCGAAGAGCCTGGTTGAATGCATGCACTTGTCCTTTGGCATGTCGCCGATTTGCATCAGGCAAAAAATATTTCCTACGCGCAGCTTCTTGATCAGATCTTCCATGCGCTGGGTGACCGTTTCAGGACTCCCGGCAATCACGCTGCCGTTATCCACTAACTCCTTCCAGGGAAGCTCCTGAAACATGGTTTGCGGAGCGTACTGCGAAAGAATTCCTTTCTGGATGGTCTTGATGGTCCTATAGCCGGGGGCATCCGCGAAGCCTGGATAAATATGCAGGCAGCGATTATAGAAGTAGCTGACGTGTTTCGCATACAGCCGCTCCGCCTCGGCATCCGTCTCTCCCACGCAAATGGTTTGCGCGAAGCCGGCGCGATAGGGCGATGTATCGGGCGCATTTCGTTCCGCAACGCGATCCCAGTAGCCTTGCATCAAAGCCTGCCCGCGAATATAGCCGCCGAAGCTCAGGTAAGAATACGAATAGGTATTGTCGATGCAGAAATCAAACGTCTCTACCGAGCCGCCGCCGGGGATGTGAATGGGCGGATGGGGCTGCTGAATCGGCCGCGGCCAGGGATTCACGTAGCGCAGCTTGGTATAGCGGCCGTTGAAGGCGAACGGCTCCTTGGCCGCCCAGGCGCGCTTGATCAACTCATGAGCTTCGCGGTATTTCTCGCGCGTCAATGCGGGAATCGTACCGTAGCAATAGTTCGTATCCATCGACGTGCCCACTGGAAATCCCGCGACCAGGCGCCCACCCGAAATGCAATCCAGCATGGCGAATTCCTCTGCCACACGCAGCGGCGGATTGTAGAGCGCGATGGATGCCCCTAACACCACCAGCGCAACATCGTCGGTCCGCCGCGCCAAGCTGGCAGCGATCAAATTGGGCGACGGCATCAGGCCGTAGGCATTTTGATGATGCTCATTCACGCCGATGCCATCGAAGCCCAGCGTCCCCGCGTATTCAAGCAAGTCCAAATAGTTGTTATAGACCTGATGGCCCTTGGCTGGATCAAAAAGGCTTGGATCGATATCCACCCACACCGAACGATTCTTCTCGCGAAAATCCTCCGGCAAATAGGGCCAGGGCATCAGGTTGAACCAAGTGAATCGCATGTAGTCTCCTCAGCAGGGACGGATCGAGCGCTCGCGAATGAAAATGTGGTTCGACTATTTGTCCGACTTGTCGGGCGGCGAGCCCTGACCCGCTGATCCTACAAACAGCTTGCGTCCATCTGGAAACGTGATGTCGCGGCCGTTCATCTTGTTGGATTCGTCCTTGGATTGATAACCGTCCACGACGATCTCGGTCCCCGGCGGCAGGGATGCCTTTGTAAAACCATTTCGCAGCAAAGTGTTCGGGCTTCCGCCCTCCACCATCCAGCTGGTTACGGTGCCATCTTCATTCTTCACGTCGATGTGGATCNNCCGCGAACGCGTGATGCGCCCACACTGGCGCCGCGCTCACAAGCAAACCCAAACCGGCAATTGTCATCGCTAGCTTCGTTCGCATCGCATTTCTCCTCTTTTCATCATCTGAATTACTTGACCGCTTTCTTTTCGGCAGCCCGTGCGCCCGCCAGGATATCCACCATCGCGTAATTCCCCTCGTGACAAGCGTACTCGAAAACCGGACCTTTCGTTTTGGTCATCGGAATCTGCGCCGTCCACGGTTTGGTGAACGCCGTCGGATCGTCCACCGTAAATTCGTACAGCACCGTATTCGGATTTACGCGCGTGAACCGCTCTGTGAGATGCAAATTCTCGTCCGCGCCCCGGAATCTGCTCTTGTCCGTGAAATTCGTGGTGTCAACCACTAGAGTGTTGCCCTCCCAATGCCCGCGCGAATCGCCCATCCATTGCCGGATGCTGCTGGGAAGATGCGGACTGCCATCGATCGGAATAATCCGCACATCGTGGATCATTTCAATGACGATCGCCACCGTCGAGGGCGTCTGCACGATCTGATATTCGTTGTTGTAAAAACTCGGCAGCATCGGTGGACCGGCCGTCGGCCAATTGAGACACCGTTCCTGCAGCGATCGATTCTCGGGGCCATCCGTCGAATGCTCGCGGGCATACGCGAACTGCGCGGCCATTCTTTTTTGCGCCTCGGGAGTCAGCGCGGGAACGCGGCCATCCGGCGGATCGACAATCAGCGACGTGCGCAACCCTGGCACTACTTTGGTCCCGCGATCCCACCAGAATTGGTTGTACGCATGATTGACGTCGGCCTCGGGATTTGATTCGCGATTATCGGCGTCGTTGCGCTGGTTGGTTTCTTTTTCGTACTTGGCCGCTTCTTCGGGTGTGAAAACCTGCTTGCCCGCCAAACTCACCGGACGCTCGATCGGCGTGATGGTTGTGTTCGTCCAGATTCCTTGCAGATCGCGCTGGCTCTGTCCAAAGAGCATAGGCGCAGCCATGTTCGCGAACGCCATCGTCACGATCAACCAGCCTGGCCTCATGTGCCTACTTCTTTTTTTCAGCGGCGCGAGCTCCAGCCAGAATATCCGTCAGCGCGTAATTGCCTTCGTGGCACGCGTAT
>PKZC01000146.1 GCA_003132905.1 Bryobacterales bacterium
GGACGTTGGCCATTCTGGCAGTCCTGTATAAGCAAAGGTTCGACATTAGATCTGTTTTGTTTGACGCTGCCTTCATTAGGGGCGCAACCGACCGGGGCGCGCAATGACAAGAAGAGCACGCTTGATCGCAAGCGCTATCGTACTCGCGGAAATCGTATTTTTTTGCGGTACGGCGACGGCGCAAAAATCGCATGCCAGAGAATGGTGCGAGAATGCGGATGGCATCTCAATTGATCTTCGCATCAGCGGCTGCACGACCTGGATCCGGTCGGGCCAATTGTCCGGGCACGATCTTGCCAGCGTTTTCTTCAATCGCGGCTACGCCTACCTGGCAAAAGGACAGCAGGATCTTGCCATCAAGGATTTCGACCAAGTGATCGGCATAGATCCGACGAAGGCTGCCGCCATCAGCGGTCGCGGCCAATCCCACGCCATGGCCGGACAGGACGACATCGCCCTTGAGGACTTTAGCCGGGCGATCAAACTCGATCCGAATAATGTTCGTGCTTACGTGGGCCGCGGCACGTCCTACTCCTTGACGGACCACTTTGATCTTGCGCTGAATGATTTCGACCGGGCCATCAAGCTCAACCCGGCGATTGCCACGTTCATAAAGGAGGTTCGTGATCTCACCATCGCGGACCTCGCCCTCTAACGAAAGGGCGAATTGCCGCCGCCGCCGCCGAGATGATTGCTGGCCAAAGCGAATAGCTGATCGTCACAAATCTGCCAGCAAGCGTTCACGTTATGGCGAACAGAAGGATTAAGTCATGCGATTTGAACACGCGTTTTTGGTGGCTTTATTGACCATCGGCACGGTCGTCCCGGCTGCGGGTTTCGCCCCGAATGGCTGCGAACAGCAGCGCAAGCAATATCCGGATAAGTGGAACGACACGGCGAGCGAAAAGCCGCTGTTCACCTGCCATTCCCACTACAACGGGATATTCCGCATCAAGATCGGCGTGGGCGACGGCGCCGGCCGCACCATGATGAGTCTGGTGCCGGTGTCGCCTCCCGGCACGATCGAGAAGACCCACGGCGTCTTGCGGATTTGGCTGGACAAGGAGCAGACGCAGCGACTGCGCGACGGAAAATATTTCGCGACTGTCGTGCGCAAGGAGAAATCGTGCTGGATCCGCGGCGACCTCAACGGCGATACGGTCTTCTTCATGGACAATGCCGATCCGCCGGCCAACGGACGGAAGCGCGCGCGGCCCTCACTGCGGGTCGCGCCATCATCGCTAGACTGGTTACACAATTTCCAGATCAGTCCCGATGGAAGCAGGACCTCTCTTGGTTCGATCGGCACATTGCGGCGCAAGAATTGAGTGTTGATGCAAGCAGCAGGTGTTGTCTGCCAAGGTTTCGGGTCGGTCAAATCAAGTGAATGTCCGAGAAAAATATTCAAGGTATGAAGTGCGTGGTTGGCACGCTCGAGACATACTACTTGACGGGATGATTGAACTAATCTGCAACAGCTTCGAGGCACCTCGTTTTGAAAACACGCCCTAAATCTGCATTTCATCGTGCAGTTGCCCTGAGCGATGCGAGCAAAGGAGAATGCGTTGAACCGTTTTATCATGCTGGGACTGGTAATACTTACCTTCACTGCTTCGAAAAGAGGAGTAGCGGAACAAGTACAAGCTTCTGGTCGCGCCGAAAGTTCGAACGTCAGTTGCACCAATCGGGATCAAACCAACGGAGAATCTTCTTCTCTATCCGTGCCCGAACACGAGACGAACCTGTTAAACGCTCCAAGGAACAGGCATGGCATACCGGCTTTCATATGGCCAACAAAGGGTACCGAAATCCTGGATTTGTGTTCGAATCATCAAAGTGACGACGCCGATGGCATTTATATTGCTGTCGCGGAAGGTGCTATCGTTAAAGCGGCCGCGGAAGGGATTGTGGTATACGCTGGCAATTTTCGAAACTTCGGCCCTGTTGTTGTGATCCGCCATAAAGCGGAATGGACCACCGCATATTCCTACAATGGCCGGCCGTCAGTCAAACGCGGTATAAAAGTGGCGCAAGGACAGCGCCTCTTTAGTGCGGATCGTGCCGCAGCCACGAACTTTCATCAACTACATTTCGAAATTCGCCGAGCGGGAAAATCACTGAATCCGCGTGATTACTTGCCAATCCGAATGTTGTAGCCATCAACGAGAGAGCTGGTTCCGGAAATCTGCACAGGACGATAAGTGGAGTTTCTGCCCTTAGGCGAATATAATTTGAAACCGCCTTCACTTTTGAAGTCATCACTCTCAAAATATTTTTGATGCACTCTAATACCATTTCCATATCAGAGTGACCTGACGATATATGGGAAGGACGTGATGGATTTGACGATTTTGGGATTGCGTTCGATATAGAGGACAGCCTGTTTGAGTTTGGCGCGTACAGCGTCGGTGGATTTGAGGGCGTAGTTCTTGAAGATTTTCTCGCGGATTTCATCCCAGAGATTTTCCTTCGGGTTGAGCTCTGGCGAATAGGGCGGCAGGAAGAGCAGCGAGATATTGTCTGGAAGCACGAGGTCGCCGCAGCGATGGTTGGGGGCGCCGTCGAGCACCAAGAGAATATCCTGCCTGGAAAATTTTCGCGCGAGGATGTCGAGGAAGGCCTGGAAGCACGCTGTATTCGATGTCGGCATGATCAGATAGACGCAAGTTCCGTCCTTCGGACAGACCGCGCCATACAAATAGATGTATTCGCGAATGAGCTGGGAGGCGACCTCGGCCCTGGTGCCGGTTGGAGCCCAGCACGGCCGCGGCCGGTTGATCCGACCGAACCGCGCTTCATCGGCGAACATGATCCGCAAGCGATGACCGCGCCGGGCGGAAGCCCGCCTGGCGTTCCTCACAGCATTTGGAAAGCCGTTTTTTTAAATGAGTTTTGAGCCGCGATGTTGCGTTTGGGATGAAATGGCCGCGGCATCAACTTGCGCCAGCCATGCCGGGCCAGGAGATTATAGATCGTGCTGTTGCTGGTTTCGTGCCCTATGGCCTTTTCGTAGGCCGCCTTGATATCGTGGATGTTCAACATTTCGCCAGCTCCGGCGGCTTTCGCAAAACGATCAAGCAAGGCCTTTTCTTCGGCCAAGGCCATGTTTTCGCGCTGGCGTCCACCAATCGGTTTGGGTTTGAGTGCCTTGAGGCCGCCGTGGTCATAAGCCATGTGCGCTCGGTTCACCGAGCTCAATGACACGCCCATCGCTTCGGAAATCGCAGGCTGCGTCATCCCGCTTTCACGCAGCAGCACCATCTGGATGCGCTGGCGCCGTTCCGGGCATCCTTTCCAACGCAGTGCCTTCTTTAACTGCCGGACTTGGCCTTTGGCGCATTTGATCATCTGTTCCCTCCGAATCAGATGGTCAAAGAATTACACCTCGCGTCGAAGGGAAAACCTCGGAAATGCCCGACACCGAGCACGCCGCGATTTCGATTCAATCAGCTATGGAAGTGGTATAAGATCGCATTTGATGGCTTCGCGCATACCCGCGGCGGCGGCGTGCCGTGCGCGCTGCGGCCAAGTTTTCCACCAACTTCTTCTCGATAGCTGTTTCTGCTGTCCGTGGTGCACGTTTTTTTTGAACACCCCGTCGATCGCGATACCGAGCAAACTTTGATATAGTCACAGACGCAACTAATTGGCTGCGCAGCGGTCAACACCATCAAGCTCTGGGACGTCGCCACCGGTCGCGAACTGCGCACCCTGACTGGGCATAGAGATGGAGTTCTTTCCGTCGCATTCTCGCCTGACGGCGCAAAGCTTGCGTCAAGCAGCATGGACAACACGGTCAAGCTTTGGGACGTCTCCACCGGTCGCGATCTCGGAACATTGAATGGACACACGGATTTCGTTTGGTCCGTCGCCTTCTCGCCGGACGGGACCCTTCTGGCCTCGACCGGCTATGACGGCTCGATCAGACTCTGGGACGTATCCGGCTGGCGCGAAATCCGCGCCATGAGTGCGAGCACCTCGACGGTGTTCCGAATCGCATTCTTGGCCGACGGGCGTACGCGATTAAAAAAAAGCCATCACTTTCGTTTCAATATCTTTCGCTCGCGAGGACACCAGCGCGGTCAAATCGGCAATCTCACCGAACGCTGACACGCTGCGGCCCGTGGCTTGCTCGACTAAAAGGATCTCGGCGGACGCGCTGGCAGTGTGTCCAGTTGCCGTTTGAATGCTCCCGACAATATCGCGGATCGTTGCGCTTTGTTGTTCGACTGCAGATGCAATGCTGGTGGCAGGCACCGTCAAATGCTCGATGGTGCGCGCGATCGAGAAGATTTCCGCAACCGATTTCCTAGTGGCGTCTTGAATAGCAGCGACCTGCCGGGAGATTTCCTCGGTGGCGCGCGAGGAATCCCCCATCGCCCCTCCACCTTACATCCTTTTCATGGAAGGTCGAAAGGGCTGTATTGGCTCGCACGGAGGCTGGTGAGAGATTTTTGCAGAGCTTCCTCGTAACTGGGCGGGCACCTTTAAGTCTGTCCAGAATTCAACGGCGGCTGGGGCGAGATCGAAATGCGTCAGGCCAACAACTGCAACGATATTTGAAATAGCGACATATGCAGAAAATAACGACGATAGCGTTCGCCGTCGAACTCTGTCTGATCGGGGTGGCGGCGCCCCTTTTGTCGGCTGGGCCGTCGGCGGCTCAGGCCGACTCCAAAGAATTTCTAGTGCAAGACGTCAAAGCGTTCAACGAGCGCTGCCCTGGAGCGCCTGCGTCTTATTCCGTGTCCTGCGCCAATGAGGGCGCCGGATTAGCCCGCCGCCAGCAGAATCTCCATCTGACCGATGACGAACCGCAAGCGGCAGGAGCCAGGGCCGGCATTAGGGGCGGTTTCAGGGGCGATTTTAAGTGATCGCATCGGTATACTCGGCTACGGCTGTCACCGATCCAAATTGTTCCGAAACGTAGTTCAGCCGCTATTTGACCAGAGCGATTGGGAACCGCTGTCCATTGTTGCTTACGGTTGGGGTCTGACCGTGTTGATAGATGTTGGCGGCAAGCGGCGGTACTTTGGCGCCGACGTAGTCGGCCAGGCTGAAATTGCTCACGATCCCATTTACCGCGGCCTGTCCTGACAAACCGTCGGCCAGAACCCGCGTGAAAAGACCATGATCCTTATAGCCCTCCAGCGCTTCCTGGTCCGTGGTTGCCGCAGCGAGCACGGTTAGCCCAATCCCGCGGCTGAGGATGGTGGTCGCTGTCTTATCGGTCATGCCGCCCGTCTGGATAGCTTGCTCCATGGCGTCACCCACTGGCTGGGCATGACAAGTATCGATGATCACCAGCTTCTTGAGCGCGCGAATATTGGCCAAAAGTCCCGCCAGTTGCTGTCGGCTGATCGCCTCGGACTTAAGATGCGCGGCGTCACCGGCGCTAACATTGGAGGTGATGAGATAATATTCGCCGTCGGTCACCAAGCCATGGCTGGCGACATAGAATACGAATTCATCGTCGGGTCCGACCGCCGATTGCATAGCCGTTAGGGCCTGAATCACGTGATCCTTATCGGTCTCTGCCGCTGTCGTTAGTAGTTTGACATCAAGCTTTTCAAACAGCGGCGTAGAATATTTCTTCAGCGTGGCAACAAAGAGCTGAGCATCCGCAACCGAATAAGTGAGGTTGTTTTGCGGGCTCTTCGGGAAATCCTGGATGCCAATCACGACGGCATGAAGCGTCCCGCGCGGCGCCGGCGGCAGGTGCGCCTCGATGGACGCGGTCACGCTGTTGCTCTGTACACTGCCGTCGGCATTGAATGCGACCGCACGCAACGTATTCGGGCCGTCGAGCAGCGGCACCGCATAGCTGCGCGTGTCGGGACGGCCGGGAGACGCCGCAGTGCTGTCTTGAACGATAGCCGAGCCGTTGAGAAATACCCGTACCAAGCCAATGCCGCCGCCGCCGTCTGTAAGACGCAGTGTGATGTTGAGTTTGGGCTCACTGGTCGTTTGCGGCAGATCGGCAAGCTCGACGATGGGCGGCAGTTTCTCGTTGCCGATATTGCCGAAGGCGGCAAGCGAACCGCCGGCCATGCTGAGTCTCACCAGGTCCGGCCGATAGAATTTTTCGCGGTAGGACGCGATCCCAAAGACGCGATCGCCAATGCGGACATTCAGATTATCTTCCGCCGCGCTCGATGACGAATCGAAAAACCCCTCGGGGGTCAAAGCGAGAGAAGACCCGTCGTAGAAGCCGATAAGCGCAACGCGCTGTTTGCCGGATGGTACGTCCCATTCCCTAGCCGTTCCGTCCGCGCTGCCCGAGGCTAGCTTTTTTCCATCAGGAGAAAACGCAACAGCGTTAACTAATACTTTGTTTCCGGTCAGGGTGCGTAATTCACGCGCTCCAGAAATGTCCCAAAGCTTGATCGTCGTATCCGCGCTGCCGGAGGCGAGCATGCTGCCGTCCGGCGAGAAAGCGACGCTGTAGACATAATTGATATGTCCAGTCAGCGTACGCAGATTTCGGCCGCTCGCAACATCCCAGAGCTTAATGGTTTTGTCCCAGCTGCCGGACGCGAGCAATTTGCCGTCCGGTGAGAAGGCAACAGAGGCGACCTTGTCCGAGTGCCCCCTCAAGGTGCGCAACACGCGCCCACTGGCGACATCCCAGAGATTGATGGTCTTGTCCCAACTTGCCGAGGCGAGCATCTTGCCATCGGGAGAGAAGGCGACAGAGACAACGTCGCTGGTATGTCGCCTCAGGGTTTGGAGTTCTTGCCCGCTCGCCACGTCCCAAAGTCTGACAGTTTTGTCTTTGCTGCACGAGGCCAGCGTCTTACCGTCCGGCGAAAAAGCCAACGACCAAAGTCCACTGGTATGGCCGCTCAAAGTGCGCAGTTCGCGCCCGGTGGACAGGTCCCAAAGCTTGATGAAATGGTCTCCGTCGCCTGAGGCCAGGATGGTCCCGTCAGGCGAAATGGCGACACCGATGACGGGACTACTGGTGCGTTCAAGCAATGTGCGCGATAGGCGCCCGCTGGCGACGTCCCATAGTTTGACGGTCTGGTCATCGCTTGCCGCGGCTAGCACCTTCCCGTCAGGCGAATAGGCAATGGATTCAATCCAATCGGCGCGTCCGGCAATGGTGCGGGTTTCCCGTCCGCTCGCGACGTCCCAGAGCTTGATGGTGCTGTCGTAGCTAGCCGAAAAGAGAACTTTCCCATCGTGCGAGAATGTTACAGCTTGAACGTGTGCCGAATGCCCGTTGAGGGTATGCAGCTCTTGCCCGCGTCCGACATCCCATAGCTTGATTGTGTTGTCCCAACTGCCGGAGGCCAGCAGCTTGCCATCCGGCGAAAAGGCGACAGACCAAACCGCTTGCGTATGGCCCAAAAGTTGGCGACCGCCGCCCAATTCCCAAAGAATGACGGTTCTGTCCAGACTTCCGGAAGCCACCAACTTCCCATCGGGCGAGAAGGCAACTGAGATCACGCCGCCCGTATGCCCGCGCAAGGTGCGCAATTCGCGACCGTTGGTCAGGTCCCAGAATTTGACTGTCTTATCGGCACTGCCCGAAGCCAGCATTCGCCCGTCGGGCGAAAAGGCAACGCAGAGAACGTTAGCCGTATGCCCTGTCAGGGTGCCAAGCAGGCCGCCGCTGCTCGCATCCCAGAGCTTAATCGTGTGATCCAAGCTGCCCGATGCCAGTATCTTGCCGTCCGGTGAAAACGCGACCGAATGGACTTCATTCGTGTGCCCATTGAGGGTGCCGATCTCGCCTCCGCTGGTGGCATTCCAAAGCTTGATGGTTTTGTCGGAACTCGCCGATGCCAGAACCTTCCCGTCCGGCGAAAAGGCGACGGATTGAATGAAACCGGTGTGTCCGCGAAGCACGCGAATTTCACGACCGCTCGCCACGTCCCAGAGGACAATCGTGTTGTCAGCACCACCGGAGGCCAACATCTTGCCGTCCGGCGATAAGGCGATCGAAAGAATCGGCGAGACAGCCCCGAGTTGGGGGAAGATAGCCAGCGTGCTCTGGTCCTGGGCGGCGGCCGCACCGAGACATGCGGAAAGTATAGCTATGACAGCCCAGATCCGCCTCAACATTAGCCCTCCTACGCAACGGCTTGTCTCAATAGCCTGCAAGCTAGCCCATTTTCCCGGCCGATCCCAGCCACATTTTAAGATTCGCCGGATGACCGCGTCGCGTTACTTCATCAATGGAAGAGTCCAAGCGTCGGACGACCCAAACTTGGTTTTTTGATTAGTTTGGCTACTCTTCGTAGTCTGGACCCTTGGGAGATGACCATGACGTCGGGTGTTCGTGAAATCCTATTCCGTTTTTTTGCTGCCGCTGCGGCATTGATGCTGACGCTACGGCCAGTGAGCGCAGAACCATCGATTTGGCAATTATGCGCGAACCAAAACCACGCATACACCTTCGATCAACAGATCGGTGGCTGCACCTCGGTCATCGAAACGCACCACGAAAACCAGATGAATCTTTCGGTCGCCTATGAGAACCGCGGCATCGCATACCTCAACAAGAAGGACTACGAGAATGCTCTCTCGGACCTTAGCGAGGCCATCCGCCTTAATCCGAATTCCGCGAAAGCACTTAATGAACGCTGTTGGACGAGTGGGCTCGTCAGCCACGACCTGGCGGGGGCCCTCGCGGACTGCAACGAGGCGCTGCGGCTCCTGCCCAATAATCCCAATTTTCTTAACAGCCGCGGTCTGGTGCAGTTGAAGCTCGGCACATTCGACAGGGCAATCGCCGACTACGGTTCAGCAGTCGCACAAAATCCGAAAGACGCAGGCTCACTCTACGGCCGTGGCGTGGCGAAGCTAAAGTCTGGCAATACTGCCGACGGCAATGCCGACATCACCGCGGCGAAGGCAATTAGGCCCGACATTGCCGAAGTATATTCAGGCTATGGAGTTAAGTAGCCAGGTGTGCTGAGGCCGATATAGATGGCGTTCATAAATACGTTCGCCGGTATTTGGCAAAGCCGTCGCTTTGTGAGCATTCCTTAGAAGCGCCTCCTCAACATCTTTCAAATAACGGGCACTACGTCCGAGCCCTTACTGAGTGGGAATGGCTCTGCGTTCCGTGCCACGCTAAAAAGGATGCTATGCGCCAACAGGCGCACAGGCCAGCGAGCCCAGCGACATTGTGGCGCTTTCATTCGCAACCCCTGACGAAGAAGCTCAGTATATAGCCACAACTGCGCTGGCGCTGCGCGACATGGCCTTTGAAGAAGACGACATCGAGCGTGGCCTCTCCTGGTCCGACATTGCTGTCTTGCTCCGCAGCGTCAAAGCTAACGCCGAGCCAATCATGCTGGCCTTGCAGGCTGCTGGAATCCCGTTCGTCGTAACTGGGATGACCAACTTGTTTGGCACATCTGAGGCTGAAGCTGCGCGCCAGCTATCCCGCTGGTTCAAAAAATCCGTCAGGTCAGTCGCGCATTCGAGTCTCGAATATGTCTTCAGGGATTTGCGCGCGATCGAAGGCGGCGTTCATCCGCCAACGTTTATTACAGGAGACAGCGGCGGAAGCGCCGAAGGGGTCGCCATCATGGTAAGGAACAAAGATATCAGATTAAAGTTTTTCTGCGATATTTCATCATCACCGGCGATATAGTACCACTTGCCCTGATCGAAATGAACGACATAAGCATTTGCGGGTGGATGATCGTCCACAATGACAAGGATATAGCGTCTCAGCAAGCCCAGCCTGCGGTTGCCCTTGATGTAATCATCACCAAACATGTCGCCAGACTTTGGCTCGTACACGAAGCCGCCGTCTGGGTGATCGAGGAGCCACTGGGTTACTTCCTGGTCTATTTTCGCGGCTTGCGTTTCTTGGCCTTTGTCGGCGGGGTTGTCATTCGGATTCTCGCTCTCCCGCAGTAATGTGTAAAAACTAGAATTGTCAGTGTCCTGGTTCCACTGGTAAGAGCGGATTTGCTGGTATATTTCAGGAGTGACAAACGCGATTTTTGGGTGAGGCTTTTCTGTTGCGTTCTTAAGAATCCCGAGAGCGGAGTACGTTCTCATCATCGGCGCGCCGCTAGCGAGACCTTCGCTAGCCGCTTTTGCGGGCATCACGGGCATCGTTCGCAACTCGATGGAGTTTGGCAAACATTTTCGAGCCTCAACGAGATCAACATTGTAACGCGTAATTTCCCTACACTTGGCGGATTTTGGCGGCGTGAATTTCGGTTGGGATCCGCTGTATAGCCGAACGAGCCGAACCCATAATTGCAACTCCCGCCTCTCTTTCACGAGAGAGCTGCGTGACGCGTGCGGATGGAAAGGCAGAAAATAGATAACCAAAGCGTCGTTCGCGCCGGTGGCGGTCGACTTGTTGGTTACTTCCAGGGTGACGTTTCCTGACTGGCTTTTACCTATCGGCGTACTTCTGGTGGAGTCCTGCGGTTTGGTTACATCGGATTTTGCGGCAATCAATTCCAGAGCCCCATCCGCGGAAAGTTCGGCAATGATGTTCAGAGCTGCATAAAACTCCCTAACGTCATATGTCAGGTAGGACACTGCGAAATCCAGCAGCGGAGCAACATTCCAATACGAATCGTTTAACAGCCCGAGCGCTTCAGGACTTATCGGCGTGACCATCTGCGCGACGAGTGCCTGGCCCAGCAGAGGCTGATAGCGGATGGTAGGTGTTTCGGAATATTGCGCGCCGCCGGAAACACTCCCCACCTGGCCGGCGAGCGTCCCGGCGGTCGTACTCCTGGTTGCTGTGGCGCCAATATTGGTGAGGGCACCATTGACTTGGCCAACGACCGATTGCGTCGCATCCACCTCGGTCACCTCCATGAACGAGGTTGGTTCATGGTTGTAGACGCGGACGATGTTTGCCAGCGTCTGCGTCTTCGATGTCGATTGGATGATGCTGTTATATCGGTCGCGGCCTTGGTCAATTGCGCTTGGACCAAGATACTGACATCCGCCGAGAAGACTCAGCATCACGGCAACAAGAACGAACTTACCAGCACTCGTGACCAACACGACGGCATACCCCCCACAATCGCCGTTTGAGAATAGAGCTATTAAGTATGCGCGGCTACACAAAGATTCCCGTGTTATTGCGACATTTATGCAATCGAGCGGATTTCTCGGCTCGGCACACAAACAGCGCTCGCTCACTGGTTGTACCGATGATAACATAGCGGCGGACGGGGCGTGTCAAGGGAGGCATCTGTGCGGGAAATGAATGAAATAAAGATTGCGCTCTGCCTGATAAGCGTGGGCTTCGTGTTGATGTCTTCTGGACCGTTGGCAGCTCAGTCGGATGATAAAGCTATTCTGATGCAGGATATCAAAGCCTATCAGGAACGGTGCGAGCCGGTAACAGCGAGCACGCCCACGCATTCCCCGTCATGCGTCAACGAGAAGGCTGGACTGAAAGCGCGACAGCAAAAGCTTAGTTTGACCGACGCCGATCTCACAGCCCTATTGAAGGCGAGGGGATTCCGAGGGTGGAGGTGATGCTGCTTTAACTGCGGACGGCGTGTTCGAATTCCCTTGTTGACGCGCGCGTCACGACGGAGGGGACGATGATCAAGCGGACGTTGGCAATTCTGGCCATACTGTGGGCGTGCGTTGGCTCAGCGTTGGCCCAGGACAAGCCCGAAATATTCGTGCAACTGGGGCATTCCGATATTGTCGACTCCGTCGCGTTTTCGCCGGACGGGCGCTTGCTGGCCTCGGGCAGCTACGACCATACGGTCAAGCTGTGGGACGTGGCGAGCGGGCGCGAGTTGCGCACCCTCACCGGACATTCCGGCATGGTCATCTCCGTCGCGTTCTCGCCGGACGG
>PKZC01000126.1 GCA_003132905.1 Bryobacterales bacterium
TTCATGCGGTCACAGTACTAGTCGGCGTGATGCCTCGGGTCCATTTATGGCACTGTCCAGGCGCCTTGTTTCTGCGATCCGCTCTTGGCTCCCGAGACATCAGTGGCCGACAGGTAGATGTTCTTGGTCCCCGCATAGGCTGATTCGAACGTCATCGGTAGAGTAAGGATCAAAGTATTCCCGCTGGCTGTAACCGTCACGGCAGCCACATTCAGCGCGCACTGGCTGTTCTGCAGAGTCACCGCCGTTCCGGGCGTTGCCGTCGTCGAAGCCGTGGACGCGTCGTTCTGCAAGCTGATCTGGTTGGTGGCAACGTTATAAGACAGCATGCAGGCGTTGGTTGTCGCGTGCGGCACGCTGAAGGACGCGGACACCGATTTTAAGCTCGCGGCGCCCGCCGTGTCGGAATATACAACAGTAAAACTCTGCTTCGATCCCGATCCCGAACGCGGTTCCACGGCGTTAATGAACTTACCAGAAGAGGCGGAACCACCCTGAACGATAAGGAAGGGTTGTCCACCGACAACTAACGAGCCGATACGGCTCATCGAGCCGCTATTCGCGGCAACGGAATATTCGACGGAGTTCGATCCGAAACCAATGGCGCCGGAATCCACGGTAATCCACGAAACGTTCGGTACCGCGTCCCAAGTGCATTCCGCGCCGGTAGACACGCTGACCGTGTTCAGACCTCCATTGTTGTCAAAACTTCCGGAATCGGCCCCCAATGCGTAACTGCAGCCCGCCTTCGATGTAGTCAGATGGTAGACCGCCACTCCGTAATCAGCCGTCAGTTTTGCAGTGGAATCTGCTTGCTCGAGAACGATCAGGTTGTCTTCCGATTTATTCCAGAAGACATATCGCCCATGGCCGGCATATGCGGTTGATCCAACGGTGAACATCGGCAGAGAAAGATCTCCCGCGTAGCCCAGAAATGCATCGCCATACATTTGAAGAAATTCGTCGCCATTATTGTCCGTGCCGGACACCGCCGACGGAATCACGGCGGTGGAGTGCCACTTAACGGCCTCTGCCGCCCATTGAATGTAAGTAGCATTGGAAAACGATCCAGCGTATAGCAAGTCGAGCGCGGGCACGGGGGAAGTGGTGTAAGCTTTGCCGTAGGATGTGATCATCCGGCTGCCATCTTCGGTAAGCCAGATGGGAGGGAAGAAGCCCGAGGGGTCTTCGCTGATAAGGCTCGCGGGACCCTGGCTGATACTCCACTTGGAGTCCTCCGTGTAAAACTCAGTCCCATCGACATACAGTTGGGGATAGCGGCCATTGTAAATCCCATTTGCGAGGTTGATGCTCCCGGTTGCAATCTGCGTGGAGAAGAGAAACCCCACGGCGTTCTGTGGATACGCATAGAAGTAGCCATTGCCGCCCAGAACAAGTGTGTGCACATCTGTGAATACCTGGACCGTGGATGTAATGGTCGCGGTGGAAAGATTGACGATCGAAACCCATCCGGCCAACCCAACCGCGGCCGAAAGTCCATCCGGGCTTATGGAAAGAAAAACCGGCGGCTTCGGCAATGGCACCACCTGGTCCGAAGCGCTGATCGGATCCAGAATGTGCAGCTCTTTTGGATTCGAGACTATGGTGATGACTTTGTCGAGAGACTTACTGTAACCTGCTCCCACCACCGAGTAACCCAATCGCTCGAACGTCTTCGAAGGCGCAGGCGCGGCCGTCTGAGTTACGGCATAGGTTTGGCCGCCCAGCTTGATGTCTCCCGTTCGCTCGGGACCCGAATTCGGGCGCACTACGAACGTCAGAGTTCCGTCACCCGAGCCATAAGCGCCGGAGACGAGCTGAATCCAATTGACGGTGCTGGACGCCTGGTAAATGCAAGTTCCTGGAGCTTTGATACCGACTGTCGCGACAGTGCCCGATGCCGCAAGCGTGCTGCGGGCCGCGCTGAACGTCGGCGCACAGGCCGGCGGATTACCCACAGGAAAAATTTCCACGGCGAAAGGATTCGGCAGGGGGGAAGAGGGTTCGGCCTGCACCACGACATACAGCGCGGTAGAGGCTTGGTTGTAGAAAACTTGTTGGCCATGCGCCGGGTAGCTTTTGCCGTTGATCTCGAAGTTAGGCAACTGGAACACGCCGGCGGGCTCGATATAAGCGCTGTCATAAAGGAGAACCTGATTGTCCTTCACCGGCGGTGTGATGGACCCCTGGTTGGGCGGGATAACTGCGATGCGGCCGAGCGTTGCGGATTCAGTCAAGCTGCGAATCTGTGACGTGCCCGCAAACGGCGTCCAATACAAACCATCCGCCTTTGTATCCAGGACGGGTGCGCTAGAGTTGGCGCTCAGGGTTGCGTCCTGCGGGTTCGCCTGGTAGGCCATCGCACAACCCACGTACACCCGGCTCCCGTCCGGCGAGAACCATACGCCTCCACACACCGGATAATCTCCGAAATACGGTCCTGCGTTCGCCCCTGTGACTGGTCCCGTTGAGACGTCGAGATCCTCGAGTTGATCAACGGATAACCCATTGTCGCTCGTATAAAGAGCCGTTCCGCTCGGATGAAGCCGCCCTGCGGTCCCGTTATAGATTCCGTAGGAGCCGGTTGCGCCAGTTGAGATCTGGACCCACTGCGTGCCGCTCTGATAGGTCAGAATGTATACGTAGTCGTTTCCCAGCACCAGGCTAGTTACCGTGCTGCTGGATGCAAGCGTCTTCTCCAATGCAGCCGTTTGCAGGTTCACGTATGAAATAAGTGCGTCATGCCCAACCGCGGCGTACATCCCATCTAGACTGACCGAAAGGCTGAGCGGCGGTTTAGGAAGATTAACCGCGCTGTCACTATTATTGACGGGATCGAAGATGTGAAGCTGGTTGGGATTGGCGGAAATAAATATGATGCGGTCCAGAGCGTTACTATATTCCGCCGTTACGGGATTGTAAGGCAACGGGCGAGTTTGTGCCGTCAGGGCAGACGCCCATGCCAATACGAAGGCAAGCAACGTTGAACTTCCCCTGATAATGGACCGGCAGGTCATGAAATTACCCATAAAGAACACCATCGTAGAAGAATTTCAAGAGATTGTCCTCGCGTTTACCCGCATGCTTGCTTTAAATGAGACAGATTTTGATGGTACAGCACACATTCGTTATCGGTCAATGGGTGCATGCCTCCAGAGTACCGACGGTACTGGTTCGCCTATTAGTCACGTGGGAAAAGACTCTACCCATCGCAGCCCAACGAAAATTCCGGCAAGCATCCCAAGAAGGCAGCTGGCTTGGCGCCGTGTATCGCGCGCCTGACGCCGTTTCCGTGGACGGGTAGCGGAGGTTTGGCTGGCCGGCGCCACGGGCGCAGCCTGCGGAGTCCTCAACCAAACAAGTAAGAGGTGTGCATTCGAAGCAGAAGGATGATCGCATGTGTGGCTCGATCCGCGACTTCGGGTTCAAGATTTCCCTGTTTATCCTCCTAACAGACCGTGTCTAAAAA
>PKZC01000025.1 GCA_003132905.1 Bryobacterales bacterium
GAAGCCTAGACACGCCTTGCCATATTTGTGAAATGAAAATATAATATTTGTGATATTTGATACATGGATGACTAGACATGCACCCGCAAGGTCACCCGCTTAGCCGTCAAATTGATCTTAATCTGCTGGAGCTTTTTGACGTCACATTCAGAACCCGGAATCTGACTGCTACTGGCGCACGCCTCGGTCTATCTCAGCCAGCGGTCAGTTATGGCTTGGCCAAATTGCGCAGAATGTATGGTGATGCTCTGTTCGTGCGGATGCAGCGAGGGGTACAGCCCACTCCGACGGCGATGCGGCTTGCTGCTCCGATCGCTGCCGCGATGCAAATCGTGCGCGGCACGATCAAAAAGGTCGAATTCGTACCAAGCGAGGCCCACCGCACTTTTCGTATAGCGATGACCGATATGGGCGAACGTTACTTTCTTCCGCGTTTGGCGCAACGGCTGACCGTTGACGCGCCCCACGTTATGATCGAAACCCTATCCCCCGGACTTGCGGAGTTAGTTGACGNNGCTGGACTTGCGGAATTAGTTGACGGACTCGTCTCAGGGGATATCGATTTAGCAGTCGGCTTTATTCCCGGTATGGGCAAGCGGGTGCATGAGCAGGCATTGTTCAGCGAACAATTTGTCTACGTGATGCGAAATGGCCATCCAGCGGCGCACGATGCTCTAACAGCCGCACGCATACGCAAGCTGCGCCATGTCGTGGCCAGCCCGCCAGGCACTCGACATTTGTACGCCGTCGAAAAAGTATTGACCAGCCCGCAAGTGCGCTCTGAGATCGCGCTGCACGTAAAGAGCTTTCTTTGCGTTGGACCGATCGTCGCCGATACCGATCTAGTTGCCCTTGTACCCGCTAATCTAGCTGCGCTGGTCGCCAATAATCTGAACCTGCGTGTCTGCACGCCTAAGCTCAAATTCCCGGCCTTCGACGTAAGTATGTATTGGCATCGGCGCTTTAGCCAAGACTCGGCTTCAGGATGGCTTCGCAATACAATTGAGAACCTATTCGGCAAAAAGTCGGAACACTGACACCTGTTATTCAAAACGTAAATCTAGAATGCGTAAACACCAACTCATGTGTATTGTTTTCTGAGCCACAGAGCAATCTAGGGAAAGCGCGGTTTTCATACCCACCTTAGATGCGACGTGAGTCTAACTTCGCTGCTTCGCGCTAAGGATTATCACGGGGCGCGTGACCGAACACCGCCTACTGCCCATTCGCATGGGCGCGTGATGCTAGCCTTTCAATCCCAAATCTTAGTGCGACCAGTTGTAATGCGTAGCACTCATCCGTGAACACCATGCTCACGAAGCCTCTCTTTAGGAAGGCCCCTACTCCCAACATTTTGAGCCCGTTTATTTTGCAAACCGTCTGAAATCTGGCTTTCGTTTCTCGGTAAAAGCGCGAACGCCCTCGCGAGATTCTTCGGTCTGGTAATAAAGGCTGAGCGCCTGCATTCCCATTGCTCCGATACCTCGGATATTGTCGCTATCGGCATTGAACGAGCGCTTGGCTATGGCGATAGCCGTCGGGCTGCACTCAAGAATTTCCGCACACCAGCGGCCTACTTCAGCATCGAGTTCATCTGGTGTGACAACCTTGTTGACCAGCCCCATGGCTAGCGCTTCATTCGCTGTATAGCGACGGCATAAGTACCAAATCTCCCGAGCCTTCTTTTCCCCAACAACACGTGCGAGATAGGCGGTGCCAAATCCCGGATCGACCGAGCCTACTTTGGGCCCCGCCTGCCCGAAAACAGCCTTCTCTGAGGCAATCGTAAAATCACATAGGGTCGCGAGAACGTTGCCCCCACCAATCGCGTAACCTTGGACGCGCGCGATCACCGGCTTAGGCACGTCGCGAATTATGGAGTGCAGTTCTTCGACCGGTAGTCCGATTATTCCGCGACCATCATATTGGCCATCATGTGCCGACTGATCGCCGCCGGTGCAGAAAGCCTTGTCGCCAGCACCGCACAATACAATGACGCCAACCGACTTGTCCCAGCCGGCTCGATTGAAAGCGTCGATCAACTCTTCGCAAGTGCGTCCGCGAAAGGCGTTCATGACTTTCGGCCGGTTAATTGTAATGTGCGCAACACCGTTGCTGATTTGAAAGAGAATATCTTCGTAGGTCATAGCTTCCGCCTATTTTTTAGCCAGCCATCGTCAAGCCGCCTGAGACGCTTATAACTTGCCCCGNNGATCCGCCGGCTCGCCGAGGCGGCCGAGCGGAATCGCTCGACGAAAAGCTTCATCGAGCTTTTCCGGATTACGCGCGCCCTTCTTATAGTTCTCATAAAGTTTCGTGTTCACGATGCCTGGACACACCACGTTCACATTGATGTTATGGCGTGAATGCTCACGCGCGATTGTCTTGGAAAACCCGATCAAGCCCGCCTTACAGGCTGCGTATACTGCTTCCCCGGACGAACCCACCCGCGCCGCATCCGAAGAGATATTGACGATTCGACCGTGGTTTCGCTCGACCATGCTCGGCAGCACCGAATGATGCATATTGAGCACGCCTGTCAGATTGATACTGATAATCTTTTGCCAATCTGACGGCGAAGTCTCTATGAAGGGTCGGAACACGTCCCATCCCGCATTGTTCACCAGAACATCAACCGGGCCGACGGCAGCCTCCACTGACCGTACTGCCCTCTGGCAGGCGGCATGGTCCGTAATATCACAAGCAAAAGCATCTGCTTTACCCCNNCTGGCATGTTGCCGTTCCGATTCCTCCACCGCCGCCCGTTACGATCACGATTTTGCCTGACAGCCCGCGCACGTAAATCTCCTCCAATGCCGTAGATAGAACAAAACTAGGCCCCATATAACACGGAACACCCACACTCCACGATCAATATGATTCATGAACTTTGCTTGCGAGCGCCGTCAACAGCATCATTTTAATTTTGAGTTGGTCGCAATACGCCTCATCAAATCTTTTTAGACACCTCGAAATGTTCTCAGGATCTATATTTACGTCGGCTACCTTCAGGAAATCCCGTTAAGATTGCTGAACGGCACGGGAAAAGCTTACGTGCTATTGCGCGCGGCAATGAAGCTATTTACTAGAGGGTATTGTGTCCTTGGTGCAATGCGAGAGATGAAACACGGAGTGAAAAATGCCTAAAGGCTATTTGGTGGTGACGTATCGATCTATAAAAAATCCGCAAGCATGGCGAGCCTATGCAAAGCTGGCTGGACCGGCAATGACCGCAGCCGGCGGACGCGTTTTGATTGGC
>PKZC01000033.1 GCA_003132905.1 Bryobacterales bacterium
ACCGGCAGCGCGGCCTCGCGCTAGGACTTGCGCTGGCCGCGGTTGGGCTGGGGACTGCATTGATCCCGCAACTGTCGAATGCGCTGATTGGGCATCTTGGCTGGCGGATGGGATATGTCGGGCTTGGCATCGCCATCTTCGGCTTGGCTTTCCTGCCGGTCGCGCTCTTCGTTCGCGAGCCCGCAATGCCCGAAGCCGCGCGGTCGCCAAATTCCGCTAGCGAGATTACCGCGCTCCCGGGCATCGGCTTCGCCGAAGCGATACGCACCTGGCGCTATTGGGCGATGACGCTCACTTTCTTTTTCGCCGCAACCGCAATCAATGGGTCGCTCATTCACGTCGTGCCGCTGCTCACCGATCGCGGCATTCCTCCCAGCGTGGCGATTGGTGCGCTTTCGGCGGCAGGTCTTGCGCTAATCGGCGGTCGTATTATTGCTGGCTATTGCATCGACAAGATCTTCGCGCCTTATATCGCTGTCTTGTTCCTGCTCGCGCCGATGGTGGGGATTGCCATTCTTGCGACCGGGATGGCCAACCCAGTCGTCGGAACTGTTCTGCTCGGGCTTGGAATTGGCGCCGAGATAGATCTGATGTCGTTCATTATCAGCCGTTATTTCGGCATTCGCTTCTTCGGCGCTCTGCACGGGTTCATGTTTGCGCCGGTGCTACTCGGAAATGCTGTTGGTGCGAGCATCCTCGGCTGGTGCTTCCAGTTGATGCACAGCTATAAGCCCGGCTTCGCAGTGTTTGAGGCTCTCCTGGCGATCGCCTGCGTGCTGATTATGACGCTCGGAGGCTATCGCTATCCGGCCATGCCCGAAGCGGCGTCGGGGCGCTTGGTGCAGGTGTGACCGATACGTAGCTGCAATAGAGGGCCGATTAGCCGGCCGTCTTCATGGATTCTTGGACGTCCCGTTGCGAGCGCAAGAACGATCATGGGTGCATTAAGGTGCGCGCGGGAACCAATGCAAGATCGTGTTGGCCTATCGACTGCACGATGAAGCTGAAGCCGTCAGTCGATTTCAGCGGCCATTGGCAGAGGCACAAAGAAGCCGCTGTGTGACGAAAATATGGGATTTTTATGCGAAACGGTCGTTATATTCTCGCACGAGATTCAGATTTGAATACACAGAAGAGCCATGAATTTCACAGGCGGAGTTATTTTGTGCGCGGTCGCCATCGCCATGCTCTTTTTCGGAAGGGCAAGAGGGAGCGAGCCCTTGCGCATCTTCCACATCTGGATCGTTGGGCAACTTTACGTGATGACCGCTATGTCACTCGGGGTCTTTGGCGTTGCGGTAGTTATCATAAGTTGGCCCTCCTAATTACGGAACGGCGAACATGAAGTTCGCGCTTGAAATCTTTCTTATCTTTGTGCTTCCACTCGGAACAGCCATCATATTTGGCGTGCTTGCTGAACGATTGGGTGCGAAGGTTATGTCAGGCTTGGTCGCAATTGGCGGTCTTTGCTTGGGGACCTGTTTTCTTTCCAGCGTCCTTGCGCTTTTCATCGTTCATTGATTGCTGGAAAAGGCGACGATTCAGGTGTCTCGTCAAAATATTGCATTGGACTGGCAGTTNNATGTTCGGCATAGCTGGTAGTATGATCTTTTACGAGTATGTGCGGAGCCAAACTGGCCGACCATTGAGTAACAATGAAATCACCGCGATGCCCTATTGGCTCGCTTACCTAATGCTGCTCGTGCTTGGCACCTGTGTATTGGTGACCGCTATCGTTCGCTAAAAGTGGTGGCCCTTGTCAACGCCGGAGCATCTCGCCCGCGCGGAGCGCATACCGCATATCGGAGAAAATCAGGAGCTCGGCGCGATACAAGCGACGAGCGATCCAAAGTATGAAAAAAGCAATGCTAAATGCACCGCTCGCGACATACAGCCGCGCGCGCTCACTGAAGTTTGCCCATTGCCCGCTATGACACATGATTGGTATCGCTCGGGCGGCATTGCCAACGGGTCGGGGAATATAACGCCGCCCCCTCAGCAGTTAAAACCCTTCGTCCCCGGGTTCTTCGCTTACAACCATTGACCGAAACGGCGAATATAAAGGCGTTTTACGATTTGCGTAAGTACGCAGTAGCTGAGCAGGATTCCCGCAAGCCAAGGGAAATACGACAGAGGCAGCGGCACCATCCCCAAGTGCTGACCCAGTGACGAGAATGGCACATAGATGCCAAATGCCATGATACTTGTCGTCAGCAGAATGACGGGCATTGCAGCGCGGCTCTGGATAAAAGGAATATGTTGTGTGCGGATCATGTGCACGATCAGGGTTTGAGTCAGCAGACCGACCACGAACCAGCCGGACTGAAATAGCGACTGCTTTTCGACCGTGTTTGCGCCGAATACATGCCACATAAGAAGAAATGTTACGACATCGAAGATCGAACTGATGGGGCCAATAAAAACCATGAAGCGCGCGATGCCGCCCGCGTCCCATTTTCGTGGTTGCTTGAGATAGTCCTGATCTACGTCATCCCATGGAATCGAAACCTGGGAAATGTCGTAGAGCAAATTCTGAACTAGTAACTGAATCGGCAGCATCGGCAGGAACGGCAAGAAAATGCTGGCTATCAGCACGCTGAAAACATTGCCGAAATTGGAGCTGGCCGTCATCTTGATGTACTTGATGATGTTGGCGAAGGTTTTGCGCCCCTCGACGACGGCCTCTTCGAGGACCAGCAGGCTTTTTTCAAGCAGAATGATATCCGCGGATTCCTTTGCAATATCGACAGCGGTATCCACGGAAATTCCGACGTCCGCGTCCTTAAGAGCTGCCGCGTCGTTGATACCGTCTCCCAAATAGCCAACCGTATGACCTTTGCTTTTCAGCGCGCGGATCACGCGCGACTTCTGCAACGGCGACATTTTCGCGAAGATGGTAGTGTGCTCGGCCGCGTCGGCTAGCTTCGTATCGGACAAGGCCTCGACTTCTTTGCCCAGCATGGTGTTTTCGATGACGAGTCCGACCTCCTTGCAGATTTTGCGCGTGACCACCTCGTTGTCGCCGGTGATGATTTTGACGGCGACGCCATAGTCCCTCAGCGCGGCGATAGCTTGTCCCGCGGATTCCTTGGGCGGATCGAGAAACGCGACATAGCCTGCGAGGACCAAGTCTTTTTCATCTGTTACGCTATAAGTGCGATCCTCCGCGGGCAGCCATTTGTAAGCGACCGCGAGCGCGCGCAGCCCTTCTTGATTGAGTTTTCGCGTGACGCGACGTACTTCCCTGCGTTTTTCAGGCGTAAAGTCTACGACCGACCCCGGTGCCACAGCGCTATCATTGGCGGACATGCAGAGCGGCAGAATCTCCTCGATCGCCCCTTTGCAAACCAACAGGTTTTTGCCATTTCCATTGCGGACCACCACTGACATCCGACGGCGCAGGAAATCGAACGGGATTTCGTCGATTTTTCGGTAATGCTGCAACTTCTCGATAACCTCATGCTGCTGCGCATATTCCAGAACTGCAACGTCGAGCAGATTCTTCAAGCCCGTCTGATGAAAACTGTTGATCCAGGCATATTCGAGGACCCGTACGTCTTCCTTGCCATGGACGTCGAGGTGTCGTTCCAGGATGACTTTGTTTTGCGTGAGCGTGCCGGTCTTGTCGGTGCATAGAATGTCCATCGCACCGAAATTCTGGATGGCATTGAGCCGTTTTACGATAGCCTTGCGCCGCGCCATCACCACAGCGCCTTTGGCCAGATTGGTGGTCACGATCATCGGCAGCATTTCCGGCGTGAGTCCGACCGCCACTGAAACGGCGAACAGGAGTGACTCCAGCCAGTCGCCTTTGGAAATGCCATTGATGAGAAAAACCAAAGGCGTCATCACCATCAGGAAACGGACCAGCATCCAACTGACCCGGCTAATGCCTTTGTCAAAGCTGGTCAGCGGACGTACGCCTGCGATGTCTTTCGCGACCGCGCCGAAATAGGTGGAGTTGCCGGTTGCGCCCACGACGGCAACTGCCGTGCCGCTCACCACATTGGTTCCCATGAAGCAGGCTGTTTGCCGCTCCAAAAGATTACGTGAATCGCCAGTGTCGGACTTCGCCGGTGGCTGAGGGTACTTTTCGACCGGAATGGATTCGCCAGTCAGCATGGCTTGGCTTACGAAAAGGTCTTTCGCGGTCAACAGCCGCACATCGGCAGGGATCATGTCGCCGGCCGAAAGATAAACGATATCTCCCGGCACCAGCGTGGAAATAGGAATCTCCTGCGGTCGCTGCATACCCGCGCGCAGTACGGCCGTGGTCGAGCTCACCATCGCCTTTAATTCTTCCGCCGCTTTGTTGGACCGAAATTCCTGCCAAAAGCGCAGCAACGTGCTGAGCAGCACCATGGTGGTCAGAACGATAATCGTCCTGAACGTGCGATCTTCAGGTGCTGCAAAAATAACGTCGGTAAACAACGAGACGATGCTCACCGCAAATAGCACCCCATTAAAAGGTGTCACAAATGCGTGGATTAGTTGCTCGTACCAAGTCGGCGGCTTTTCGTGCGTGATTTCGTTGGGGCCGTATTGCTCTAACCTTTGCTCGACTTGTTCGGGTGTTAGCCCGCTCCGCGCGGTATCGAGTTGTTTGAGCGCGTCGTCCGGCACGCAGTCGCACAGGCTAAATAGCGGCGAAGGCCGCTTGGTACCGCGGTCGTTCACCGGGGGCTTGATTTGTTCATTCATGGTGGAGGCTTTCACGCTGAAGCGGGCCCCGACGCTGGAGCCGTCAAATTGCAATGATCATAGGTTTGTTGACGGGCTTGTGACACGAGCCATGGGGGCTCGTGGCAGCGGCCAATGCCAGCCTCGCGCAGGATAGGAAACGTTGTGAGTGCGAGCCTCATGACTCACCTCCATGTGCCGGTCTTGGCCGGCCTGAAGGTGAGAGAGCGACAGACCCTTAGGTCCGAATGTTACTCTCCCGGCGGGCTCCGCCAAGATCGATCCGGTTATGTCGTATGAGCGCACGGCGAACTAACAGGATGACCGCCGTGGCGCTAGTAGGGTAACTGTCCATATTGTCCCAAGATTTTTATTCGAAGTTTCCCCCGAATGGTTTGGCAAATACGCCCATGGTTTTAGGCTGTCAAATAAAAAGTGACTAAAGATCAAACCGCTCGTCGCGCAAAAGGAAAATAGGTGGTCTCCACTTTGGCATTCATGTCTGCTTCTCTAATCGGCCGTTTGGGGTCAAGCACTTTCAGACTACCCACCACTGCNNTCGCCAGTGTAGCCGATCCGAAAGCCTTTCGGTCAGGACGCAACTTCTCGGCCTGGATCGGGCTGGTGCCAAAGCAGCACTCAAGCGGAGGCAAGGACAGGCTCGGCAGTATCAGCAAACAAGGCGACCGCTATCTGCGTAGCCTGTTCATGGCCGGGGCGCTTGCCGTCATTCGCTATGCCAAGATCCACGGCACCAAGCATCG
>PKZC01000344.1 GCA_003132905.1 Bryobacterales bacterium
ACCGTAACCGGACAGCAGTGGGGTTATATAGCTGACGACGCCAAATTCGGCGCGCCGATGCCGAGGCATTTGCGCCAGCCGCGAGTTAAGTGCATCCCGCGTTCGTAGATTTGCATCAGACAGCACAGAAGGGCGTATGAGGCGGTTGCCATTGTTCTTTGCATTCCTAGTCACCGTCCGGGCCGAAGCCGCGACGCTTCAACCGAGAACGGTTTCGGCTCGGGATGAAATGTTGCTAGTGCTCAGGCGGATTTTCAGCGGCGTATGGGGCCGGGCGGCTGTTTTCTTTGGACGAACGAAACGCCTGAACGTGCTGCAAAGGTTCGCGCCGGAGAAATCTTGGTTGCCCCCGCACCCGGACCGAATCCTAAGAACGTGCCGGGCGGATTAATTCATCACTGGATAGGCGCGGTTTTTTTGCCAGACGTCAATATCGATCAGGTTGTCCACGTTACGAGAGATTATGATCGATATAAGGATTATTATCAGCCTTTTGTGATTGAATCTAAGGCGCTCGCCGTCGATGATGAGTACGGCCATTTCACGATGCGCATCCTGAACAAGGCGCTTTTCTTGAAGATTGCGCTGGACGCCGATTACCAAGCCAACTATAGCCGTCTTGACGAAAATCGCATCTATAGCATTTCACGAACTACGCGTGTCCAGGAAATTCAGGGACTTGGTGAGACTGGTGAGCACTCCATCCCCGAGGGGCTGGGTGGCGGCTATATCTGGAAGCTGTTTAGCATCGCGCGTTTCGAACAGCGCTATGGCGGCGTTTATGTCGAATTGGAAGCCATTGCGCTAAGCCGCGAGGTTCCCATGGCGGCGCGCTTTTTCGCAGACCCCATCGTGCGGCGCGTTTCGCGCAACTCAATGCTGATTTCGCTGCAGCAGACGCGGGATGCTTTGCGCAGAGACAGTGGATTCACTGCGAGCCGCTACAGCATTCCGGCTGGCCCCGCGCGCGTGCCGACTCTTTTGACAAAGTGACAAACGGGCAGATGAGCCGGCCCCCCTTGTAGCCGCCCTATCTGTCGCCCCACTCTTTCGAGGAGAGCAGCACCGAATACAGATCGAGCCTATTGGCGGTCAAGATATTGATACCGTATCAACGAAGCGAGGGACTGCGATGAACAATTCACGAAGTATTAACAGTGTTCACCGATCGCCGACGATCGCGAGTGATATTGGATCGGAATTTAGGACATCAGTCCCATTCACGGTTGACAGCTTCAAATTGTGAAGTCACGATGAAGAGTACCAGAATCCGGAGGAGCAGCTTAACGTGGTCACCCGAACGGCTTGGCTGTTTTTTTACTTTGCCTTGCTCGCTCGGGCTCAGCTTTATAGCGGATCTGTTACCGGCATCGTGATAGACCCTTCTGGAGCGCCTGTGCTGAAAGCGAACGTCAGTTTGACCGACGTGGAGCGCGGTACGCGTAGCGCCACGACGACCGATAGCACCGGCCGTTATGTGTTCCCCGCAGCGCCTCCCGGTAACTACTCAATGGAAGTGAGCGCTTCCGGTTTCCAGCCTTATGAGCTGACCAGCATCTCAATCGATGTAAACGGAACCGTCACCGCGAACGCAAACTTGCTCATTGCGGGCCAGAAGACCGGCATCGTGGTGGAATCCGAAGCCTTGCTGGTGTCCGGGGACGCCGTAGTTAGTCAAACGCTGACCCGGCAATTGATCAACGATCTCCCGCTGGTAAATCGCAACCCCTTCGATCTCGCCTTTCTCGCTCCAGGCGTATCGCAGGCGCCTGGCAGCACGTACGGAAACGGCCTTAGTACTCCGGGGTTCGTCACAAATTTCGTGTCGGACGGCAGCCGGAATGCGCAGGCCGACCTGCTGCTGGATGGCGTCAGCATCATGAATAGCGACAACAATCCTGGCGTTCAGAAAGCGCTCTATGTGCCGCCTGTAGAAGCAATTCAAGAGTTCACGATCCAGCAGGCTAACTTCAGCGCCGAGTTCGGCAATAGCGGGGGCGCCATCGTCAATGTGGTGACTCGATCCGGCACCAATCAATACCACGGCGAATTATTTGAATTCTTCCGTAACAATGACCTCAACGCGAATTCGTTTTTTTCCAATGCCGCTGGCCTCGCTCAACCCCACCTGACCCGGAATGACTTCGGCGTTACAGCCGGAGGCCCTATTTGGAAGCACCACACGTTCTTCTTTTTCGACTTCAACGGCATTCGTGCACTGACCGGCGCCACATCGTCAGAGGCAGGGGTTCCTGATGCAGCCGAGCGATCCGGAAATTTTGGCGAGCTGTGCACGCGGGCCGGCGGCGCTTTCAATACCGCAGGTATCTGCTCCAATGCCGCGGGACAAATCTACGATCCGTACACCAGCAAGCCGGACGCGGAGAACAATGCGACAGGGCGCGCGCCGATCCCCTTCGATAAACTCGCCACTTATATCAGTCCGGGAAATCCCAACATTCCTTTTAGCCTCGGAAATCTGCCATCGACGCCGGGGAATCTGATCGACCCTGTGGGCGCCAAACTAATCCAGGCTTTTCCGCTGCCTAACCTTAACGTTGGAACCTCTGCGTACGACCCGTACCATAACTGGGTAGCCACTGCGTCCAGCCCGTTTAACCAACAATCGTTTGACATTAAGCTGGATCAACACTTCAGCGGAAAAACCGTGGCAAACGTGCGTTTTTCTCATGAATGGGACGCAGGTGAAAATCCGAATTTCTTTGGCACGGTCTACGACACCAATACACAGGGCCTCACCAAACATGCCGCTCTGGTTGGAAACGTAAACTTTCTGCACACTTTCAGTCCTGCGACGCTACTCAGCGTTTCGTTGGGATACGCCCACAACTGGTACCCCACCGATGGCGTGGCAGCATCCTTCGGCGGCTTCGATCCTGCGAAAGTTCTCGGGATGCCATCGTACATGGATACTTCCGGCTATCTCACGCCGCCTTCTATCTGGCTCTTCAGCGCGTACGGTTGTAATGGCTTCAACGGCTGCATCGGTGGCCAAGCCTATTCCATCCTGAAGTTCGCCAGCGAAACAGGGCATCTGGTGGGTTCAGTAGATCATCTTGCTGGCAGACACGAGATCAAAGCCGGTGGGGAACTGCGGCGGCACCGTTTGAACTTCCTGCAGNNAGTAGCGGGACCGCGTCGGGGACAGCAGGCATGGGTGGCGACGCACTGGCTGCTCTGATGATCGGCTACGTCGACAACAGCTTCAGTGAATACGAAATCCCACCGTTCACCTCCACGCAGAATTACCAGATTGGGGGCTTCGTTCAAGACAACTGGCGCGTGAGCTCGAAACTAACGCTGAGCCCAGGATTTCGGTACGACGTCGAAACGCCGCGCACCGAGCGATACAATCAGATGAGTTTCTTCGATCCGTCGGCGCAGTCACCGATGTCGGTACCCGGATTGGATCTGCATGGCGCAGTGGAGTATGTCGGCGTCGACGGGCACCCGCGAAATGAGTTCAACACGTACTGGGGCGAGGTTGGTCCCAGGTTCGGCTTTGCCTATCAATTGACGAGCCGCACTACCTTGCGCGGCGGCTATGGCATGTACTACGACCCTTCGGACGTCGGGGTGGTTGGCAACGCTGTCACGGGGGGCTTTCTTGGATACGATGCGGTGACGAACGGGGTGAACAATGTTCCTTCGGCGCCTTGGCTCCCATTGGAATTCCTGCGTAATCCTTTTCCATTCGGCATCCAGACAGCGGTAGGTAATCGTGACGGTTCGTCTACGCTTTTAGGACAGGCGTTGACCAACATTCCGGTTCGAAACCTGAATCAGGCGCCACAGGAGCAGTCTTGGAGCTTCGGCATCCAGCACCAGCTTCCATGGTCGATTTTGGTGGATGCCGAGTATATTGGAAGAAAGGGAACGCATCTTTACGCAATGGGATATGCGAACCAGTTTGACGCTCTGCCTCCAAATGTGGCGGATGCATTCCGCGCCGACCCGGCCTACTACCTCGCGCAAATTCCCAACCCTTTTCAAGGGCTGCCTACAAACAGCCCGGATTTGTCGGGTGCCACCATTCCGCGCTGGAAGTTGTACGTTCCTTATCCGCAATACAGCAACGGCTCCGCGCCCGGACTTAGCAGCAGTTTCGTGCCCTGGGCCAACTCGATTTACAATGCGGCTCAGCTGCGCGTTGAGAAACGCTTCTCGTCCGGACTACAGTTCCTTTTCTCGTACACATTTCAGAAAAGTTTGGACGATTCCTCTCTCGGATCGAGCGGTTATTCATTTCTGACAGGCGGTTCCACCACCAGCGAGTCGGCGGCGCGCGATCCCAACAACCTCCGCCTGGACCGTTCACTCTCCGCTTTCAGCATTCCGCAAATCGCTCAACTGAGTTTCGTTTACCAATTGCCTTTTGGGCGCGGCCAGACTGGATGGTCACGCGCTCTGTTAGCGGGATGGCAATTGAACGGAATTTACCGCGTCGACGATGGGCTACCCGTTCAACTATTCCTGTGCGGCGGGTGCAGCACATCTCTGCCGACCTATGGCAATCAATATCCCGATTTACTGGCTCCATTGAAAGTGGCTGGGACGGGCGACTTGAATCAATATTTTGCCAATCCCCAAGTGGCGGTGAAGCCCGCGCCTTATGCGGATGGTAGTGCCCCACGCGTACTCCCGAATGCTCGCATACCGGGGACAGACAATCTGACGGCGTCGTTCTTCAAGGAGATTCCACTGGAATTCCGCGAAAATGCACGTCTGGAGATTCGGCTGGAGGCATTCAACGTACTAAACCGCGTACAGTTCGCCGGGCCGGACACGAACGTGGGAGATGCTACCTTTGGTCAGATCACGGCCCAAGCCAATCAGCCGCGACAGGTACAGCTTGGATTAAAACTATACTTCTGACGCCGTCGATGCCTCACTCATTCTGCTCCCGAAATGGTTTCGCTTATGTGCTCGGGGCGGTCGCGTGCGTACTGATGAGCAACTGCCGAACAGGGGGGGCTCAAAACAAGCCTTCCATCCAGTTCACCGATGTCCCTCCAGCCGGTGAGGGTAGTCAGGAGAAGTTGGAAGCGATCTCGGGCCGGGTTGCTGGCGCACGGCCCGGGCAACGGATCGTGCTATTCTCGCGCAGCGGCCGGTGGTGGGTGCAGCCTTTCGCAAAACAGCCCTTCACTGAAATTCAGAGAGATTCGACGTGGAAAACATCTACCCACCCTGGTACCGCTTATGCCGCGCTGCTGGTAGATTCTCGATATCGCCCGCCGCTTACTGTGAATGCGCTACCGCAGGAAGGCGGCCCCGTGCTCGCCGAGGCCACTGTGCCGGGCCGCACTCCCGGCCCGTTTAAGATGCTTCAGTTTAGTGGATACAGTTGGGAAATTCGTGAAGCGGCGAGCGATCCAGGCGGGTCAACGAATTTTTATGACCCTGCTAACGCTTTCACCGACCGAAATGGACTCCTTCATCTCCGTATCGTGAAGCAGGCAGATCGCTGGATCAGTTCGGAGATAAGGCTCTCCCGCAGCCTTGGGTATGGTTTGTACCGATTCGTGGTGCGCGACGTGTCCCATCTGGAACCAGCCGCGGTGTTCGCACTCTTCACTTGGGATGACGTCGGTCCGCCGCGCGAGATGGACATCGAAATCGGCCGGTGGGGCGAGCCGGCAGATAAGAACGCGCAATACGTGGTGCAGCCGTATGTCGTGCCCGCGAACACCGTGCGATTTATGGCTCCCCAGGGTACTCTCACCTACTCGATCGACTGGCAGCCGGGAAGAGTGGACTTTAGGACAGCTCGAGGCGCAACATCGAACACCGGGTCGGGCGTCATCGCCGAGCACGTTTTTACCTCAGGAGTTCCCTCGCCGGGAACCGAGAGGATTCACATGAACCTATACGTCTATAACAATCAGAACAATCCTTTGCAGAGCGGATCTGAGGTAGTCATTGAGAAGTTTGAATTTCTTCCGTAAGAAATGGATCCACCGGTTCGTGATCCGCCAGCGAACTGCAGGATGGGGGTTTATCATGGCCATCCTTCTCACTCCAGCAGCCTATGCTATTGACCCAGACCGCGCGATGTCCCAGTATGTCCACGACCGCTGGGGAACGGAGCAGGGCTTTCCGCGAGGGCCAGTTTATGCGATCGCTCAAACGCCCGACGGTTATCTGTGGATCGGAACTGAGGCCGGGCTCGTACGTTTCGATGGATGGACCTTTCGCTTGGTTCAAGACGAGTCGAAAGCTTTCACCATCACAAGTGTTCTGGGTCTGACCACCACGCGGGACGGCTCGTTATGGATACGCTTGGAAGATTTGACGGTGCTTCGCTACCGCAACGGCGTTTTTGAGAATCCCATAGCCGGACCCATTCCCCCTATCGACATCTCAGCCATGAGTAGAGCGCAACAGGATGGGATTTTAGCCTGGAGAATGGATAACGGCGCTCTAGGTATCGGAACTGGGGCGGTTCAGAAAGTCCCTTCCGCAAGAGATCTTCCCAGGTCTCCGGTCACCGCGATCGCTCAAACGCCCGACGGCGATATCTGGATGGGCACTCGGGACGCCGGTCTTTTCCGGTTCAGCGCCAGCAAAACCTCGGCCATTCGGAAGGGATTGCCGGATCTAAAGATCGATTGTCTGTTGCCTGGAGAGAATCGGGATCTTTGGGTCGGCACCGACAACGGCGTCGTTAAGTGGAACGGAAGCGAGCTCACCTCGGCCGGGCTGCCGCCGTCCCTCAATCGGTTTCAAGCGCTCGCCCTCGTGCGGGATCGCGACTCAAATATCTGGGTAGGTACGGATTCGAAGGGGCTGCTGCGCTTCAACTCGCTGGGGGTCGCAACGTTGCGGGAAATCGACGCTAAGGCCGTAACAGCTCTGTTCGAAGATCGCGAAGGAAACCTGTGGATCGGGAGCGCAAACGGACTGGAGCGCCTGCGCGACAGCCCATTTGTGACTTATTCTCTCCCCGAAGGCCTGCCGACCGACGGGAGCAATCCCCTGTTTGTCGATGCGAATAATCGCACCTGGTTCGCACCCGTGATGGGAGGGCTGGCATGGACAAAAGACGGGAAGCACGGACACGTCCGCGCCGGCGGATTGGACAAAGACGTTGTTTATTCCATCAGTGGCGGGAATGGCGAGCTTTGGCTGGGCAGACAGCGCGAAGGACTTACCGAGCTTCGCGAGGAGCAAGGTTCCTTCCGTGCCACAACCTTCAACCGTGCGGATGGCCTTGCCGAGGACAGCGTCTATTCGGTTTATCGCGCCCCGGATGGAATCGTGTGGGCTGGTACGCTGAGTGCGGGCGTCAGCAAACTGGAGAACGGCAAATTTACGAACTATACGACCGCGGACGGCCTTGGCTCGAACACCGTTGCCTCCATCCTGAAAACCTCCGACGGAAGCATGTGGTTCGCGACGCCGACTGGTTTGAGCGTGCTCGCTAAAGATCGCTGGCAAACGTACACGGCCAAGGACGGCCTGCCCTCCGGCGACGTGAATTGCCTCTTGGAGGACTCATCCGGCGTGCTCTGGATAGGAACCGCGGCTGGCATCGCCTTCCGAGGCCACGGCCGCTTTCAAGCTCCGCCCAATGTGCCTGCTGCGCTTCGGGAAGAGGTGTTGGGTATTGCCGAAGACAAGTTCGGATCCATTTGGCTGGCAACGTCCAACCACGTATTGCGCGTGAATCGCGAGAAACTTTTGCGCGACGTGCTCGGCGACGGAGATGTGCGCGAGTATGGGCCAGCGGACGGCCTGCGTGGTGTCGAGGGTGTCAAGCGAAGTAATTCTGTAGTGACGGATCGCGCCGGGAGAATCTGGTTTTCATTAAACAAGGGCATTTCCGTGGTTGATCCAGCCCGGTTGACCAGCAACGCCACGCCAGCCATTGCGCTCGTTCAAGGCATTTTGGCCGATGGACGTCCCGTGGATCTGCAGGGTCCGATTCACATTCCAGGGGGCCGTCAAAGAATCGCGTTCGACTATGCCGGCCTGAGCCTCTCGGTACCTGAACGTGTTCGGTTGCGGTATCGGTTGGAAGGATTTGATCGCAGCTGGAGCGAGCCTGCGTTTACGCGACAAGCCGTCTACACCAACTTGCCACCGGGACCCTACCGTTTTCGCTTGATCGCCAGTAACCCGGATGGCGTCTGGAGCAATCAGGAGGCTGCGATCGGCTTTGAGGTTGAGCCGCTGTTCTGGCAGACCTGGTGGTTCCGGCTGAGTATCGTCATGGCTGCTGCGCTTGCCATCCTGGCCATTTATCGCCTGCGTCTGCATAGTCTGACCAGGCAACTGAATGTTCGTTTCGAAGAGCGGCTGGCCGAGCGCACTCGAATTGCACAGGAACTTCATGACACATTGCTGCAAGGATTTCTGAGCGCGTCCATGCAGCTCAATGTCGCCGTGGACCGCATGCCGCCGGATGCAGCGTCCAGAGCGCCGCTAGGACGCGTTCTGCAACTGATGACCCGGGTAATCGAAGAAGGCCGGAACGCAGTGCAAGGTCTGCGCTCCGCCGATAGCGGATCGCTCAATCTGGAACAGGCTTTTTCGCACGTTCAGGACGAACTTACCCTTCAAAACGACATCGGTTTTCGAATCATAGTAGATGGCGAGCCGCGACCCCTATACCCAGTGCTGCGGGACGAAGTTTATCGCATTGGACGCGAGGCGTTGGTGAACGCATTCCGGCATTCGCGAGCGAAGAGTGTCGAAATGCATGTTGAATACGCTCCCAGACAATTGCGAGTGTCAGTCCGAGACGACGGCTGCGGTATCGATCCGCAAGTGTTGCAGACCGGGCGGCCAGGACATTGGGGCCTAGTGGGGATGCGCGAACGCGCGGAGAGAATCGGCGCCAATTTCAAAGTATGGAGCAGTCCAACAGCCGGCACAGAAGTGCAACTGTCCGTTCCCAGCCATGTCGCTTTTCAAGCGCCGCCGAACGGCCGTGCGCGGCGATGGTTCTTAAGGCTGCATTTGGGAAAATCTGAAGCACGGCTGCCAACATCCAAAGAATGGAAAAACTCGATAGGTGACAAACAAGCGTGACTGACCAAAATCGCATCCGGGTATTGAGCGTCGACGACCATCCGCTGCTCCGGGAAGGCATCGCCGCAATCATCAACAACGAACCCGACATGTTGCTGGTTGCCGACGCAGCCAACGGCAGCGAAGCTGTACAGAAATTTCGGGAGTATAGGCCCGACATTACGTTGATGGATCTAAGGCTTCCCGATGTGAGCGGCATCGACGCCATGATCGCTATCCGCACGGAGTTTGCCGAAGCTCGCATCATCATGCTCACCACGTTTGAAGGCGATGTCGAAATCCAGCGCGCGTTGGAGGCTGGAGCTCGAGGCTACATGCTCAAGAGCATGCTTCCGCGCGACATGGTGGAAGTGATCCGCCAGGTGTATTTAGGCAAAAAGCGCGTGCCCGCCGAAGTGGCTAGTCACCTCGCCGAGCACATGAGCGACGAAGCCTTGACTCCTCGCGAAATCGACGTTCTGCGTCATATCGCCGGTGGCAATCGCAATCGCGACATCGCGAATCGCCTGTTCATCTCCGAGGAAACCGTCAAGGTCCACATCAAGCACATAATGGAGAAGCTGGGAGCGAGCGATCGCACGCAGGCCGTAGCCATCGCGGTTCGCCGGGGCATTATTGAGTTATAAAACCAAATTTCATAACTCGATAGTGGTAGGCAAACATTCCAAGCTTTTGGGATTCGTTTTCTCCATTGACCTATTACAGTATTAACAGGGTGTGTTCGGGGAGTGCGAAGAAAACGGAGGGAAGCCCACCTGCGACGTCTTTTTTCTGCGTTTCCAGAGGGATGGCCTGGGGTAAGCCTGCTGCTGCTACGCAGCGCGATCGGTGTTGTAGCTGTCGTAGAAGCCTCATTTTATCTCGCTGATAGCGCCACTTCTACACCTGGGATGTGGCTCGGCGGTCTGTTAGGACTTTCAGCCGGTGCCGCCTTGCTGATCGGCATACTCACGCCGATCGCGGGTTTAATGGCAGGGCTCGGGATCATGGGAGTCGGGTTTTCCATGCTGGCTGCGCCCACGCCGAATCTCCTTGACGAGAAGGTTTCCGTGGTCTTGGCCGCTGTGATGGCGGGCGCCATTGTGTGCCTTGGCCCCGGCGCCTATTCGCTGGACGCCCGCTTATTTGGGCGCCGCGAAATTATCATTCCTCCACGCTCCAAACCCTAGCCAGTTTTGGGATTGATGCGTACCTCAAACGAGGTATGTGTTTTGCCCCGACAGTGGTAGTGCAGAAACCTTCCATTGCGTGATGATTATCGGGCACCGTTGCCGCAAAGTAAATTATCGGAGACGCGGATCGAGCAAAGGAGAATCACCCCATGGCAACCTTGGCGAGCACAATATTCATTCCCCGGCGAGAGTACGCACGGCCGGAAAACGAACTCATCGGCTCCAGCCTGGCGATGCAGCGGGCGTTAGACGACGTTCGCTTGGTAGCGCCCACCGACTCCGCCGTGATGATCCAGGGCGAGACGGGAACGGGCAAGGAGCTAATCGCAAGGGCCGTCCACGACCACAGCCGGAGGAAGAATGGACCTTTTGTGACGGTGAATTGCGCGGCCATTCCGAGTGGCCTGCTGGAGAGCGAACTATTCGGCCATGAACGCGGGGCGTATACCGGCGCGCTCACTTCGGCCATCGGGCGTTTTCAGCTGGCCCATCAGGGAACGCTGTTCCTGGACGAAATCGGCGAGTTGCCGCTCGAATTGCAGCCGAAGCTGTTGCGTGTGCTGCAGGAGCAGGAATTCGAAAAGCTAGGCAGCACGCGCACCATCCAGGTGGATGTGCGAATTGTGGCGGCCACCAATCGGAATCTTTCCGAGATGGTTCAGGAGCGGCAATTCCGTGCGGATTTGTTTTACCGGCTGCACGTATTTCCCATCGTGCTTCCGCCCTTGCGCCACCGCGTGACCGACATTCCTCTTCTGGTCCGGCACTTTGTCGAAAGATTCGCCGGGCGTATGAACAAGGTGGTCAAGATCATACCTGAAGAGGTGATGGAGGTTCTCAAGATCCATAGCTGGCCTGGCAACATTCGCGAACTGCAGAATTTCATTGAACGAGCCGTGATTCTCTCGCCGGGTCCAGTGTTGTGCGCACCGCTGGGCGATCTGAAGGGCGTTGCGGAAGCGCCCAGGGTCGAGTCTTGGGCGCGCACGCTAAGGGACGCCGAACGCACTCATATTCTAGAAACGTTACGGCAAGTGGATTGGGTGGTAGGCGGCCGCCGCGGCGCCGCTGTTCGCCTTGGATTGCCCCGAACCACGCTGCTCCATCGGATGCGGAAACTGGGCATTACTCCCGAAGAGCCTCAAGCAAACCAATGGCGCGCATCACGATAGCTCTGCCAAATTTGTTGCTCTCTACCTGGGACGACGTTGGCGTCTCCATTTGCTCTCATACCGAGTGGAGCGGCCTGGGTGCGACCCTGCAGATCCGCAATCAGAATATCTTCGATCACCACGGGCGGCTCAGGCCGCGCCCCGCCTCATTGGTGTGGCAGACTACGTCAATCTCAGCGCTTGCCGGCCATCTTCATGACTATCGCGAGGTCCTCGTATTGGTCCGTAGCGATAAAATTCACGCCCGCGGCCAGCGCCGCTTTCCAGCGGGCGAGAACGGCGTCTCGCGAACCGAAGTTATAACCATCGTTCCAACCCTGTCCGTCGGCTGCTTGAAAACCGTCCAGCGTATAAAACCGAATCCAGTATCCAAGGCGGTGCGCATGCTCGACCAGCGCGCGCAGGCGGCGAGCATCCGCATTGGTCCAATCGCCGGCCTGCCTTTGACCGCCTTCTTCGACTACAAACCACGAATTGTTCCACCAGCGCCGGTAGTTAGTGGCCGGAGTGGAGAGCAGTTTTGCGGGGGCCAAAGTTGCTGCCAAATGGATACGTGCCTCGCGCGATGTCGCTTCCGCCAAATTGGTGTGAGCGGAGCCGAATAGGCGGAGTTTCGTTCCTACGGGAACCTGGCGGAAGAACACGTCTTCCTGGTCGTCAGAATCTTCGGTGATCACGAGGATCGGTTTAGGCTCCAATCGCGAAATCTGGTTGGGATCAGCAGTCTTATCGGCGGTCGTGATCCAGCTTTCATACTCGCCCAGCAGATTCCAAACGGCATGGAGCAGCGGCGCTTCCGTACTCTTGAAATCGAAATGCAGGACGATCAATGGCCAATGGCCGCGATCGTCGTCAGCAATGGCTTTCTCCACAATGGGGCGCACGCGTTCAAAGAAGTAATCGCGCAACAACGGCTCGGACCCCGTCGTCTCCGGCGAATGGGACAGCACTACGCGGCCCTCACCGCGACCGCCCTTCAGATCCCAAGCCAGGTCCTGTTCGATGCTGATTGGAAACCCGGTTTTCAGGGCGCGATCGATGCGGTCGGCCCAGCGACCTTGGTAGGGGTAGCAATTATGGGCGTCGAGGATCGGGCGATTCTGATTGAGAAACTCAAGCGAAGGAGTCTGCGCCAACAACAGCAAAGGCGCCAGCAGAAGAACCGCGCCAAGCCTTGTGGGCATACTATTTTGCCGCAGCAGGCGCTGGCGCCGAACCAGTCGCCCCGTTGTACCGCGGGTTGTCAGGGTTCTGCGGCTGGTCTAGGGTCTTCACCGGTAGCACCGGCTGCGCGCTATCGATCCACGCGGTGTACGTCAGATCGCGCAAGAATTCGGCACCGGCGGCCAAACGTTTCGAGACCAGCTCACGAGCCTCCGGGTCGTCCTTCTTCTCAAAGGCGTGCCGCTGATCGAGCCGGTAAACATCTTCCACGAAATTGCGCGCGGCGAGAGAATGCTTTAGAACCGCCTCCCAAGGGTCTTCCAGATAACGCGGGGTTTTCGACACGTATTGCAGTAGGTCCGCCTCCGTCGCACCGATCAAATCAACATAATTTGACTCGAAGCGGCTGTGAATCTTTGGATCGCGCGTGTACCCTTTTGGATTGTCGCCAGACCAGCCATCGTGGTGGATTGAGTCATGCAGCGGCATGGCGGCGTCCGCCGCATAGTGTCCCACCCATCCCATGTAAAACGCAATATCGATCGCAAGCATCTGCTTCACCAGGGCGGGATCCTGAAACAACTGGGAAATACCGGCATATACCTTTGCGATGTTGGTCAACCCCGGCTGATCCGGATCGGACACGCCGCGATAGAGCCGCATCCCGGCCTTCATCCGCTCATAGCCTTCCATGATCGAGTATGCCTGGAGCCCGGTGTAACGGATGTTTAAGAGCTTCGCCCGGTCCGGATCGGACTTCACTGTCCGCAGATATTCGTCATGGACGCGTAGAATAAATTCGGTCCGCGAGCGGGGCGGATCAGGAATGAAATCGAATCCTTCGGTGTACCAGCTATGATTCGCGTCTTCCGAGATACGCAGAAAGGGCTCGGTCACACTGCGCCACGTGTCGGGGATGGTTCCCAGGTGGCCGATATAAGCTTTCTGCGCCTTCAGGAAAACAGGGCCATCCAACGGGATGGCTTCAACGGCGGCGAGGTTCGCGACAGTGTGTCCCCGAATACCCCAGGCGCCAAGGTTCTGGATCGCCAAGAGTGGCATACAAAGCAGCGCGATAGCTTTGGTTCTCACGATGTCCTCCGCGTTTCCGCAAACATTGTAACGACGGATTGACGCTGTCCCACTTCGTTTGCGCGGCTCGTTAAAAACTAAGTCTGGCCGCGAATTGCATGATTCGCGGATCGGCCGCCAGCGAGGTGATCACACCGGGCGATCCTCCGCTCACGTTCGCGTTCGGCAGGCCGAATGCCACGGTGTTGGTCAGGTTAAACGCTTCGGCGCGGAACTGCAGCTTGAGTCGCTCCAGGATGGCGAAGTTGCGGGCAATCGACACGTCGAGATCCTCCAAGCCTGGACCGCGCAAAGTATTGCGCCCCGAGTTACCAAAAACTCCTGGCGCCGGCAGACTGAATGCGTTGGTTCCCGTGATCCCTTTGCAACCGGGATTGGTCGAAACGTAGAACCAACAAGTGACCTTCTCCGGCATGACTGGCGTCCCGATTACATTCGGCAGAGCTTGCTCTTCGCCTATGTCGATGGAGCTGTTGTTGGCGTTGTCGAACGCCGTGAATGGACGGCCGGCGGCGTATGAATACGATCCGGCGACCTGGAAGCCGCCGAAGATTTTCGACATCACCCCGCCCGTAAGGAATTGTTTGCCCTTGCCGAAAGGCAGCTCATAAACCCAACTGAAAACTACGCGCTGTGGGACGTCGAAGTCGCTCGGTCCCCGCCAAGCCTGCTGATTGTTGGTGATCTGGGAGAAGGCATTCGAGCCGTAAACGGAAAGCTCCTCAGCCGTGTTGTCAATCGACTTCGACCAGGTGTAGGCCAGCCGGAAGGCCAGTCCGACGTTGAAGCGGCGCTCGATAGTCAAATCGAGCCCGTTGTAGCTGGAATTTCCGTCGTTCTGCGAGTATTCGAGCAATCCGAAACCCGGATACGGCAGTACCGGCTGATTCGCGGAATTCAGCAACACCTGATGGCCGTTATTGACGAATTGATTCAAGTCGCTCAATGTCAGCAGATGCGTGCCTTTGCTTCCGACGTAATCGGCTTCGATAATCAGGTTGCGCATCAGCTCGCGTTGGAAACCAAAGCTCCACTGCTGTATGTACGGGCGTGGATCCTGTGGATTGGTGGTGCGAATGTGCAGGAACTGGTAGTTGATGTCGGCAGGATTCAGGAACGTCGCGGGGAATCCACTGTCGAGTGAAAAAACCGGCTGCAGGGCTGTCGACGCCAGCGAAATATTGTTGTTGATGAACGCCGGTGGATTCAGCGCGAGCTGATTTTCGCTGCCCGCGCGATCGAACGGGACATAGAAGATTCCGTATCCTCCGCGCAGCACGGTCTTGGAGTCAAGCTGGTAGGCGAACCCGAAGCGCGGCGAAAAATCCAGCTTTTGCGGCTGCACTAACGACCGGCTTTCGAGCGATCCGTTGGATGCGCTGATGATTGAGCCTGCGCCCGCTGGATCGAAATTCGAAAGATGATTGTTGCCCTCCCAAACGGGCGACGAGAAATCATAGCGAAGGCCGAGATTCAAGGTCAGCTTCGGCGTCACCTTGAAATCGTCTTGCACGAAGAAGTCGAACCAGTACCATTTCTGATTGGCCTCGAACTGATTGGAGAGCATGGCAGTCTGCGGGTCACCCAAGAGAAAATCGGCGTACGAGTTTCCGGTGCCGGAGACGCACTGATTCACCGAATTGCGCTCGCAACTGAACTGGTTGGTGAAGTTGAGCGCGCCGCGCAAGCCGGGGACATCCTGGAAGTTGTCGGTCTGCGGGGCGTGCACGTCGGTACCGAACTTGAACTGATGCTTGCCGTGTGTCCAGGAGAGAGTGTCGGTGAACTGCCACTGCTGCGTCTTCTGGAATTTCGGCAAGAAGTTGGGCGATCCGATAAATGTATTGACGTTGGTGAACGTGATCATCGTAACGCCGCCAGCGAACGCCGGATTGTCCGGTACGCCGGGCACCAGGTTTCCGCCCGGCATGCCGAAGGGTTCCTGTTTGGCATAAGAGTTATCGTGCTCATAGCCCACGCGGAATTCGTTGACCAAGCTACTCGAAATCGGCCGAGTCCAACCGATAACGGCCTGGTCGGCAGTCAGGTGATACGCGCCTTGTGAGGAGGACTGCGTGCCATCGGCGATACCGGGGAACAGTCCCGGGCTGTTGCGGTCGCGAGTGCTCCAGGTGTAGCGGGTGAAGACGCTGTCCTTGTCGGATGCCTGCCAGTCGACACGAGTAGAGAATCGGCTGGTGTTATCGGTCAGGTCGGCGTTACGAAAATAGTTGTTTAGATCCGCGCCGGCCACCGTCGGCTGGGGAAATAAGGCCATAATTGCGCTCGCGGCCGGCGAAATGCTCGAAGACGGGATGATGTTGTCTGGAACCGGCGCGCCGTTCTGGTAGATAGTCGGATAAGTTGTATGGACCAGCGCTCCCGCGGCCTGGCTGAAATCTCCGATGCGCTCGTTGTCCGTCGGTACGGTGCCACTACGCAATTGACCCGTGATGATGCGCGTGGTCTCTTCGTCGAAGAACGCGAATAGTTTGTTTTTCTTGATCGGTCCGCCGATGTTTCCGCCGAACTGATTGCGGATGTTTTCCGGTTTACTCAGCCCCTGGCGGTTGGAGAAAAAATCGTTGGCGTCGGTGTCGCGATTGCGCAGATATTCGTACAGCGTGCTGTGGATCTCATTGGTCCCGCCCTTGCTGATGACGCTGATTACGGCCCCGCCCCTGCCATATTCAGCCGAATATGGAGTTGTAATGATTTTGAACTCCTGCAGCGCATCCACTGACGGACGGGCCACCTGCGTCGTCAGCTCTTGGACATTTTCCGAAATGGAATTATTGTCAATTCCGTCCAGAAGAAAATTGTTCTCTAGCTGGCGCACACCGTGGACGTTGAATCCTCCGGTGCGTCCGGCGCTGGTGCTTCCACCCTGATCCGTATAGCGCTGGCCCTGCACTCCCGCGACGAGATTCACCAGGTCGTCCCAGCTCCGCAGCAGCAACGGATACTCAGTAACGTAGGTGTTATCGACGACGCTTCCGAGCGACGCGTCTTCAGGAGACAGAAGTGGAGCCGAGGCCGCTACGTTTGCAATGGTTGAAACCATTCCAATTTCCAGCGCAAAGTCCTGCCGTCCCTTTTCCGTTGCGTCTAAGCTGACCGTGCTAACGGCTTTCTTAAAGCCCGTTTTCTCCACGGAAATCTCGTAGGTTCCAATGGGCAAATCAGCCAGGACGTAGTAGCCGCTCGAATTGGTCTGGCTGATTCGTTCGATCCCAGTGGAGTTGTTTAGCGCCGTTATTTTTGCGTCGGGAACGACGGCGTCAGAGGAATCCCGGATCAAGCCGGTCAGACTAGCAGTGTTCACCTGGCACATAGCAATGCCAAGAGACAAAAGAGAGACACTTAGCGCACTCGTAATACGGCTTTTCATGTTTAGGTCCTGTCCTTGGAAGAAGTTCTTAGATCGTAAAGGACGAATGTCAACCGACGATGAAGGTCACATTTACTTTGCGTGTCTGAAGCTGTGTTCAGTAGTTCACGAAAATAGGGTTACCAATGAGGACGAGCTTTCCAGGCGGTGTGCGAACCACAATGCTTAGCCAGTGTCGCGCGCCGTCGCTGATCCAATCATATGAGTTAGTGCCGCTGTCATTGATCGTTCGCACCACAAACTCTTTGCTGGTTAGCGACTGGCCGTCCTGGATCAGGTCCAATAGGCCTCCGACGACCTTCTCCACATGGACTGATAAGTGTATGGCCTCGCCGCGTTTTGCATCGAGAGTATCCCCCATGTCAGCTTTGTGTCCCGCTGTGGAGGCCGTGTACTCGAGCAAGCGATTCGTTGAGCCTTCTAAATCTAAGTAGACGTGACCTGATCGAATCGCTTCCAGAACTGCTTGCTGCGTGAGATTTTGAGCGTGCACGACGGTTTCCGGATACCCAACGCTTCCGGGCTGGCTTTGTGGTTTATCGGGATCGTGATTGTCGGATCCGCCGACGGCCGTAATCCGTAGGCCGCGATTGAGCAGGGCTTCCCAGAATGCAATTCCGGAATTCTCGCTCTCGACGACGCCCGCGTTAACGATTTCGACTGCCTGTATCCGTCGAAAATCGGTATCGGCCACCGTCCAGCCACAGCCCATGCAGTTTTCACCCGAGGCCAGCATGGGATGGTTTATCGAGACCACGCCATGCAGCTTTTCCACTTCACTCTGGAGCGCGGCCAGGTCTGGAACATGTTTGGAACCGAGCCGGAAATCAATGAAATCAACAGGGCCAAACACGTTCGCGTGTCCGTGAAAGGTAGTAATCTCGCGGCCTGGGATCAGCAGGATGCGATCGAAATAGGCCTGCAACTCGTCCATCGCGTCGAACTGCGAATTGGTGTTGTGGTCCGTGATGGCGATAAAGTCCAGCCGCCGCTCGGCAGCGGCCTGCACTGTTTTGAACACAGGACAAGGCACACGCGAACCGCTTTGGCTGCGGCAGTATCCGTCATTGTGGCCGGTGTGCAGGTGCAAGTCTCCGCGATACCAAGCTAGTCCCGCGCGCAAAGGTGCGGCTTGGAGGGTCCCGCGACCATAGGCGTCACCGCGATGGCCGAAGTAAACTTTCGCGGTGAACTGACTTTGCACGTTCTTACGAATATTGGGAACTCCGAGCACCAGGAACCAATGTCCAGGGACTATCGGACCCGGCAAGAATGACGGGGTGGCGTCCGTAACGGCCAGTGTAAAGGTACTCTTGTTTCCGCCACTCCAGCCTCGAAATCCTGCCGGGTCGAAGATGCCGAGATCGATCGTAGTGCGTTGTTCTCTGCCCGTATAAGTGAACTCGACGCTCAGCCGTTCCACACCCTCGGGGACCGTGAAGGGAACCTCTTTGTATGTCTGGTTGTCTCGGTGAGTGATGACACCATTGAGCAGCACATTCGGACTCTGCTGTGCCGTCGCTTGTCCGTGGTCGACAAGCAGCAAACTTACGAGAACAGTGGCGCTGGGGAACTTGAGCATCCGTCGGCTTCCGTTTTCAAGCGTGCGGATTCACCAGGCGGATCGCGGCAAATATAATTCCCGCCACCAACGCCGATGCCGGAATGGTCAGAATCCAGGCCCACATGATATTTGTCGCCACGCCCCAACGCACGGCCTTCACTCGCTGCACGGCTCCCACGCCCACCAGCGCACCACCAATTGCATGTGTCGTCGATACCGGAAGCCCCAGGTGCGTCGCTACGAGGATCGCCACCGCCGCTCCCGTTTCCGCACAGAAGCCCGTGCGCGGCTTCAGCTTTGTCAGCCGCTTACCCATCGTGTGGACGATCCGCCAACCTCCGAAAAAGGTCCCGAGCGCAATCGCCGCATGAGCCGCCAGAATCACCCAGATCGGCACCTTGAATTCGTGAATGATCTTCGCCGTCACCAGAACCTCGGTGATGATTCCCATGGTCTTCTGCGCATCGTTGGTTCCGTGTGAGAAACTCAACGCTGCCGCCGAAAGCAGTTGCAGCTTCCGGAACCATGAGTCCATATGCACCGGCGTCGATTTCTGGAACAGCCAATAAACTGCGATCATCATCACAAACGCGGCCACCAACCCGATCAGCGGCGCCAGCACGATAAAAGCGAGTGTTAGTGGCCACTTGCCAAGAATCAGGGCACCGAATCCACCCAAGAACCCGTGCTCGAACATCCCGCGCGCTATTGCCGCGCCCGCGTAGCCCCCGATGATAGCGTGCGACGAACTGGTCGGCAACGACAGCCACCACGTCACCAGATCCCAAACGATTGCGCCCAGTACTCCCGCCAGAACGACGTAAATCGTCACGATATGGGTGTCTACGAACCCCTTCCCCACGGTGGCCGCCACACTGGTGCCGAAGGTGAAAGCCGAGACGAAATTGAAAAATGCTGCCCGTGCGACCGCCTGCAGCGGCGTCAGAACGCGCGTCGACACGATCGTCGCAATCGAATTCGCGGAATCGTGAAACCCATTCAAAAAATCAAATACCAGCGCTAGGGCAACGGTAAGAGTAACCAGGGCGATAACCGGCATGTTGGCGCAGACCCCTTCCTAGCTGTTCTTCACCGCTATGGCTTCCAGGACATCCGCAACGTCCTCGCAGCAGTGTGCCGTGGATTCGAATAGTTCGTAAACCTCTTTTTGCTTAATGAGCGCGATCGGGTCGCGCTCCGTCTTGAAGAGATCGCGAATGAGCACCCGCACCCGCTCCTCAGTTTCGAGTTCCCGCCGGTTGATCTCTTCGCACGACTTCGTCAATTCATCGGGCTTCTTGACGCCCTCGCGCTGCAAAACCTTGAGCGCCTCGAGTGTAGCCTCAACGCAGCCGTGCACCATCCGCGCCAACTCCGACATCCGCTCGTGCGAACCCTCCAGCCCATAAGCCTCGAGACGGTATGCCACCGAATCTAAGTGGTCGAGAATCTCCTCAATCCGCGATGCGAGCTCGTGTACGTCCTCGGGATCGATTGGAGTAATGAAGGTTTTGTGGAGGCGCCGGTAAATTTGACGCGCCGCTTCCTTTCCCTTGCGCTCGAGATCTCGAACTTTCTGAGCAGTACCGAGAGAATCCGGGCGACTGGCTCCCTCGCAGAGCCCTGCTGTCAGAAGGTTGGAAGCATCGAACACAATTTTTACCTGATCGATCAGCAGGTCGAAGAATTTTTCATCGCGCGGCAGCAGTTCCATGCGGCGGTTGTCAGCAGCTATCGAACCCTATGACAGTTGCGTTTCGATTCGGGTGGGGTGGAGGGTACCTGGGATTACTTGGTTGGCATTACTACCCGCCAGTCTCGACTAATGCGTCGAAGCCGACGCATCCACGGCGGCGGAGGCGACGCCTTTTTGGTCAGGCGAAGCCCCCGCACGCGAATCGCCTGGGCCTGTTAAGGAAGAATCACGCCGCCCGAGGACAGGAACACCTGGCCGATGTTGCGGTAGCTTGATAGATCCTTGGATTTGCCCTTGGCGGCGTAACCCTGATCATAGCCGTCGAACACCAGGCTTACGCCGGTACCAGTGGAATTCACGATAGCATTCGGTGCATAAACGCGGCCGGCGAACCACGCCTGAGTGGCGCCAACCAGTGGTGCGGTAGCAGGGATGGTCAGCACGCTGCCCGTTGCTTGATCGGTGAATGTGGCCGTCGGGCGAGAGGCGATCGGATTGTTAATCCCGTTGTAGACGGTCCAGTTCACTAGGTCGCTGGACTCAGCGTAAGCGATGGCGTGGAAGGAGTCCGAATCGGCATCGATGCAGTTGCCGGCGCCGAAGAAAAGGCCCCATTTTCCACCCGGCAGCGGAACAAGGCCGCCGTTGGGCGACACGTAGCGGATGCCGGTGTAGGAAACAGTCGTGGAATCGTTGAGTCCGTTGACCGGGCCCAGATCGGTGAAGTTGATGCCGTTGGTAGTGGTAGCCAGACGCACTGTTGAGACATCGTGGTTGGCAGTCAGTGAGTAAGGGTAATTAGGCGTCACAACCGGCGGGTTCTTGCACTGCTCGGCCGTCGGGAAGCTGTAATCGGCTTCGAGCTGCTTCTGAACATAAAGGATCTTCACCGGGTAAGTTCCGGGCACGACGGCCAGTATGCCATCCGGGTTCAAAAGACCGATAGTGCGGGTTGGCGTTACGGTGGAGATCGGGCTGCTTGTGGTGCTCGGCGAGCTGTTGCCGAAGAAGTTCACTTCGTCGAATCGCCAGTTGCCGGAATTGTTGTTGTAGACAGTCGGTTGGCCGTTGGTCAGCGAAGCACCGGTGTAAGTGGGTGCGCCGGGGCCGGTGTATGTAGGATCGTAAGCGCCAACCAGTCGCACGCCGAAGTTGGGATTGTTGTCGGCGCTGCAGACGCCGAGCGCATCGAAGTCGATGGTGATCTGATTGACGAAGCCGCCGCCATCGGGAGTGACCTGAAGGGGGCCAACATTGGTCCAGCCACTGGGATTCAAGATGTTGGTGTTGCACTGAGCCTGCAGGTCGCGGAAGCCCTGCGCGGTAACGTACCAATCGTATTGGAAGACGACGTGGTATTGGCCGGTGGTTGGGACGTCGAACTCGGCGCCTTGGGTGTATTCGGGAGCCGCAGTGTTCCAGCCATTACCTGTCCCAGCGGGTCCAGAGGCGTTGTTGAGCCCGCGGACGCGCCAGGAGTTGGAGGTGAAATCGCTATTGGGATCGGTACTTCCTTCGGTTGTGGTGATGTCGGAGCCAGCGTTGCTGCCTCCGACGGCGGTCGGGGTGTCGCTGTAGGTGTAATCGTTAGTCATCCCGAGCGGGGCGGCGGTACCGGTGCCGATGGAGGGCGCTGGGCTGTTGTTGATGGTGAAACTGGGCGAGCCGCTTATGCCGGTGAAGGTAACCGAGGTGTTGCTGTCGTTGTTGAAATCCCAGCCAGTGAAGAGAGAGACGCCAGCTGGAAGCGACGTGGGGGGCGTGAAGGTGGTGCCGGCTGCAACGGGCTTCAGCGGCTGACCGCCAGGGATATTGGGGGTCAGGCGTTGGACGATGAGGCCCGCGTTATCGACATAGTCATTGCGCCGGTCGAGCAGGTACAACCAGGTCGTGCCGAAGAAAGAGAGAGTGTGAGGATGACCTTCGCCAACGTCATTACCGGCGGCTGGGTTAGATGTGGGGCAATCCGCAGAGAGGCTCGCCACCTGCTGTTGAAAGGTCCACGTCTGGCCGCCATCGGTGGAATTTGCTGCGATGATGGCCTCATCGATCGAGTCGGGACGGTAATCGAAGTAGCCCTGGAGATTGTTGCCGCTGCCGGTCACAAAGGGGAAGTAAAACGGATTCATCGTATTGACCGTCGTTGACGGGTTGACGATCGGAACGCCGGTTCCTCCCGACGTGCAATAGGTTGTATCGGGGTTAGCGCCCTGAGAGAGCGTCCAGGGGCCGCCGGCCAGAGTGGATTGGACCGGCGAACTGGTAGCGGTCCAGGTGACGATTTGTGCGTTCACAAGTGAAGGCGCGGCCGCTGACAAAACCAGCGCCGCGAACAGGACGAGCGTCTTATTCATGTTCTTTGTTTTTCCTCGGGATTTAGTAAAGGGTTACTTGCGGCGGCGCCAGGCTGCGAATGCCAACAGCCCGCCGGCCAAGGTGAAGATGGAGGAAGGCTCGGGAACAGCCTGAATATCCAGACTTGGTGTGCCAACGATAACGGCTCCGAAGGAGTTTTGAACCGCGGTAAAGTCGAGGGAGCCGCCAGTGAGATCGCCCAATTGGGCCTTGGTGAAGGTGTAGGACCACGACACAGGCGATCCACCAACGGCGCAAGAAGCGGTGGGATCGTCGCATGCAGCGACTTGGATGCTTCCACCATCGACGAACAGGTCGGCAAGTGCGCTCCCGGGTTCGTTCACGTCGCCAAACGTGCCGGAGATAGTCGCACCAACAATCTGGTCCCCAGTCGGGATCGTGAAGTCGAAAGTGCCGATGGTGATGGGATCCGGAGGGAACGTGCTGGAGAAATCGTAAAAGTTGCCCTCATAATCAGTCGTGTCAGGAGGGGCAGCTTGATTAGAGGGGTCGAAAGTTGGTGCCACGATGATGTCGGCGTGCGCAAATGAAGCGCAGCCCAGGGCAAAGCAAGCGAAGAGAAAATGCCGGAGCGGTGTTTGGTTGGTCATTTTTTTTGTTGCCGGGTCGTACAATCTCGGCCAGCGGCACTAGCATAGTAATTCCTTACGCGCGAACGGCACAAGATGGCTAACGTGAATTTCACTGCTCTGTTACCAAATCGAAACCAATTTAAGTACTATCGGGCCCGTGCGGTTACCGCATCCGAGAAATCTTGATGGTGACGACGCGTTCCAGAAGCGGAGCGCGGCCTATATCCCGCCGGCCGACGGAGTTCGGCCGACACGAATCACGCGCAGTGCCTAGCTGCCTGGTCGCTGAGTTCGCGTGCCGCGCAATTCCAGTCCTTGTTCACCATGCGGTCGGCGCCGGTCATGCAGCGATGATCGATGGGGCACTAGCGCAAAAGGCGCGGTTCTTCAACCGACAGGCTGGCGCACCACGCACGCGTGCTCTCTAATCTCACGATCTGAGGTGAAATATTAGCGGCAATTGGACGTTATCAGCACTTCCGGCCGTGTAGCCCTGTGCGGCCGTGCGTGCGCCCGTCTCTTCGTATTGACGGGGGTCGGAGCGGCTGTCGGAGTGGCGATCCTCAGCCAGGCGCACGAAGTCGCTACGGCGTTCCTCGGTGCGGCGCTGATCGGATTGCGGATGGCCGCCGAGGCTGACGTCATGCCGTATTTGATCTCCCGCTATTTCGGACTGTCTTCGTTTTCCGAAATCTACGGCTATGCATTGCCGGCGGACGCGCTGGCTGCGACGCTCGGGCCGCTACTTGATGGGCTAGAGCTTCGATCGCTTTCACTCTTATTCGACCGCGCTTCTGGGCCTGGCGGCGGCCATGCTCACCGGCGCGGCGGTATTAGCTTCGCTGCCACGCTATCCCGTGGTCGCGGCGGATCGGATATTTTCGGCCACAGCGCAGCCGGCTGCGTGAGAACAAAAGTCGGGATCGAGAGCCGATGCCGGCGCCCGAGTGCGCCAGTTCGTCGTGCCGCCGCGATGCCTCGTTGTCAATAAGTATCGAGCGCACCGTAGGATTGGAAGTCTTGGCACGTCGGGCTTCCTGATGGATCGTCTGCCTTGATTCCGGACACTCGCCGACTTTTCGTTTCTAATCCGACAAGCCTCCTCGAACGCCGTTCCGGGCTAACTGCTCAGCCGAACAAATCGTCGAACGGGGATCGCGGAATTCCAATGAAAAGCGGCGTTCCTATCACTACCTTAGTTGCCTGGTCAATGTGCGTAACCGTGCAGGCCCCGGCAGAGGCGCTTTGGCCACCAGAGGGCCTGAATTTCACGAAGCCTGTAGTCGAGGTAATCCACTTCGGATCTAGGGGGAGAATCAAACGTACGCCCCGCAAAACGCGATAAATGTGTGGATCTTGTGTTACGTTACCCCTCAACGCGAATTTCGCCGACAGGATTTCATGCGGCGGGGGCACGTTGCGCGTCCTAAAGGTACCGTCGAAGGACAGGGTCACGCCTGTCATCGCCGGATCGAGCAACTCCTGCTTTTCTGCGGAAAGCGCCTTTATTTGAATCTTCTCAAGCACCTGCTCGAACTGCATCAATGCTTGAGTCATTTCCAAACCAGTACCTTGAAGAAGAGGAACTCCTTGGATGCACGACAAGTCTAAGTCTTGCCCGGTCAAGAAGGCCAGTGCCGCAAGCCGAGGGATGTTCAGATAGTAAAACTGGGAAACGTTGACCTCAACAGGCTCGCCAACGGAAGGGCGACTTGCCACCCACTCTTCATGCTTTTGCTTTAATGACGCCAGCGCTTCGCAGTTCCATAAGGCACTGCCCGCAGGGGCGTCGACTTCCGCATGGTGGGTCGGGCACAGCAGGACCAAGTTGGCGTATCCGTTGCGATGCTGTTCGGATATAGTCGGGTCGGGACGAGGTCCTGTGTCGCTGTGTCCAACGATATGAGCAATGTGGCCGATGATGTCATTCGTCTCGCGAACCACAAGCATTTTTCGACAATCCGGAAAAGCGCAAACACCGCCCGAACGGGCGAAGAGCAGCTTGAGATCTCGGTCCCGATAGGTTCTCACTTTGTAGCTGTGCCCCCTCGCCGATAACCCGTCCAGATACGCCGCCGCACTCCTTCAGTGGCAAGGGACATCCCATCTTACGCCCGAACCGCTCCGTAGACTCGCTGTGAAGCAGTCACTAGATACCGAAGAACACGCGGCCGTCGGATGCCGAGATAGCAAGCGCACTTAAGAAGCCCGCAAAAACAGGAGTCAGATAACCTCGCCCCCCACCATAGTCCACGTATCCGCCCGTGATCTCCTGGTACATGCCCGTGCGTGCTAGCCGATTGAGCATAGCCTGCAGCGTTTCAGAGTCAAGGCTCAGCTCGTTATCCGCATTAGCTTCAAAATCGGCCCAGAAGCGCATCGCGCGTTACAGCCGGTTTTCTTCAGCTTTCCTTGGGAAGGTCGCCTCATGTCGCTCCAGAACGAGCAATAGCTTAAACTCCCTCTCGCTGATCTCATCCAGCAGGAGTAGATACTCTTCATATCGATCGAATCGGGGTAGTACAGCCCGACTCAACGTATTGACCGAACAGGCGAGCAAACAAACGAATCTTCGCCTCACGCGACTCCGACTGGACGTGCCGTGCAGTCGACGTGTAAGCGTCAAAGAAACTCCTGGCGTTTTGCGTCCTCCTCGCTAAGGTTGAGTCCGAGAGTCGTAAACTCGTCAGCGAACACTTCCAGGCGCCGGTGCTGGAACCATGCACACGTCCCCAGGACACCCGCCTCCGCCACTGCCAGAAGCGGAATGATTTTTACTAACATGCGCAGCACAGGTGACCGCTGATATGCTTCGATAGTATCGCGGGCAAAGTCACCCAACACCTGAGCAAGGCCATCTTCGGGAGGGCCGTTCATCTCGTTCACTCAATTACGATTTTAACAGCCCAAGCCACTGCGTATCCGGGGTTGGTTGACTCGACACGGCGTTCTAGAAGTCGCACCGATTGACGCGTATGGGGCAGCGCCAGCTGGGTTTTACTTCAGAATGCCGTGAGTTTCGTCAATGGTAATGAATTGATTCGCGGCCACGTTGGCAAACTTCTGCTTGATGCCGCTCGGCCAGGTAACTTCGATCGACGTGACAACCGGATCCTGGCCCAGTCCGAATACCAACGCGAGATCGCTTTGCGAAGCGTAGCTGGAACCGCTGCGCACCATGTTCCACTGCTTGCCGGAAGCGGAAGCGATCGCAACGGATGCGCCGATTCCATCCCGGTTGGATTTCGTCCCGATGGTACGGATGGAAATCCATTTGTTCCTGTTTCCGCCGTCGTTGCGATAAAGATGCGCGGGGCCGTTGTTGGAAGTCAGCAAAACGTCGAGATCGCCGTCATGATCGAAGTCGCCGTAGATCGCGCCTCGCCCAACCAGCGGTTTGGTGAAATCCGCGCCCACGGCGTTCGACACATTCTCGAATTTCTTCGAGCCAAGATTGCGAAACAGCAGCGGCGGCTCCTGGTATTTGATCTTCGGCTGAACGCGCCCGATCTCTTCCTCGATATGTCCGTTGGCAGTGAGGATGTCGGGGTAGCCGTCCAGATCGTAATCGAAAAAAAACAGCCCGAAGGTCAGCGACAGCAGGCTTTCGCGTCCCACGCTCGACTGGGGAGCCTCGTCCACGAACAAGCCGTTGCCCTCATTGTGGTAAAGCCCCAACATCTGATTCGAGAAGTTTCCAACCAGCAGGTGGGCACGGCCGGTACGGTCGTAATCGGCCCAGTCCACCCCCATGGCTCCGCGCGCCACGCCGTCCTCACCGTAAGCCACTCCCGCCGATACGCCCCGTTCGCTGAATGTGCCGTTCCTGTTGTTGCGATAAAGCTTGTTCGATTGCGTATCGTTTGAGGCGAAGATATCGGGCCACCCGTCGTTATCGAAATCAAGGATGGTGACGCCGAGAGACTTGCTGTTTGGATCGCCCAGCCCGGCCTTATTGGTTACGTCTTCGAAGCGGCCTCCGCCCAGGTTGTGAAACAACTTGCTGGAAGTTCCTTTGTACGATTCGGGCGTGCAGTAAGACTTCACGTTGCCATCCAGCGAGCACCAAAGATCGCCTTTTTGCGTCCATTGAACATAGTTGGCGACAAACAGGTCCAGCCTTCCGTCGCGATCGTAATCCAGCCACGCGGCGCTGGTGCCGAAGCTAGCGTTCCTTATTCCAGACGCAGCGGTAACGTCTTTGAACTTGCCGTTGCCTTCATTATGAAAAAGGCGGTCGCCTTCGAGAGCCGTGATGTAGACGTCGTCGCGTCCGTCATTATCAAAGTCAGCTACGGCCACCCCGATGCCATACATTTCCACATCCAGGCCGCTGCCCTTCGTAATATCGGTGAACGTCCCATCATGGTTATTGCGATACAGCGCCGCTGTAGTGTGCCGCCCGCGGGGAGTCCAGTCTTTCCCGTTCACCAGAAGGATATCGATCCAACCGTCGCCATCGGCATCGAAGAACGCTGCGCCCGAGCCGAGGGTCTCTGGGAGGTATTTCTTTCCCTCTTTACCCGCGTTATGTACGAACTTGATGCCCGCCTGAGCCGTGACATCGGTAAACTGAACTTTGTTCGCGGGCGACGTGGCAGCTCTCACCGCCAGTTCGGCTAAAATCACCGCGACAGCCATCAAGGCCAGCAATCCCCGGTTCACTTCGCAGCTCCGCCGGCATCGAACACCGCACTCCGCTGGCCCTTCAGATCGATACTCTCGTGGTCGTGAATTGCCTGCCGCTCGTTGTTGTCTTCCGGACTGAGCATGCGCGGCTTGGCGGTGATCGCTTGCGAGGATTCGTCGGCTTTGAAACGCTGGAAGAGCTTCTGCTCCCGTTCGGCGGACGCGGTGTCGCCAATTCCGCGATAGGCCAGCATGGCGGTGTAGTGCATCTGCAGATCCTCAGGATCGACCTCGGCAACCTTCTTCAGAGCTTCGATGGACTCCTTGTAATTTCGTTTCAGGAATTCGAGCCGTGCCGTCTGGTTCCAGACCACGCGATCCCGCGGATACTTGGCATTCACGATTGCCAGATCCTTCAACGCAGCATCGTAATCCCCGTCCGCCTTCTCGATGAGCGCACGGAAGTAGTAAGTGCGTCCGAGATTTGGATCTACGGCCAGCGACTTCTGGATGAACGGCTTGGCGCGTTCCGTTTCCCCTTCTTGAATCAGCGCCCGCGCGACATTTAACCAGCCGTCAGCGTAATTTGGCTCGGCTTCGGTGACTTTCGTGAAAGCATACTCGGCGCCTTTTACATCGCCCTGCAGCAGTAGACCGATGCCCCAATCGTTCCAGCGCTCGCGGGTCTTCTGGTTTGTGATCTGCCGCCACTTTGTTTCGGACGCATTGTTCGTTAGATCAATGCTGGATTCGGCCTTTGCAAGAACGGTGATGGGAGTCACTGGAACTTCGCCCTTCACTTGGCCCGAGACGTTGGCCGGAATGTTGGCTTTGTCGAAGCTGTATTCCGCGGCGTTGTGATAGATGTCGATCTTCGACTCTTGACCCGGCTTCGGTTTTCCGGCATACGCAAACTGCGTGTAATACCAGGAGAACTTGCGATGATTGAGTTTCGCAGTCAGATGAATCGGCCCCTTGGCGTCTTTCGGAATATTTAACAGGTAGTGGACCGTGTCGGCCGCGCCGGGCTGGATTGCATGCACGTAAAGCACGCTGCGCGCCTGCCAGGCATTGCGCTTGTTGATCTGATTGCCGTCCGCATCCAGCTGATACGCCTTATAAAAATGTGCCCCGGGTTCCACCGGACCCCTGCCGCCGTCTTCCACCTGCCCGCTCCAAAAGATTACTTTTCCAGTGGCGTCGGTAGCTTGAAGCTCCAGCCAGATGTCGAAGGAATCCAGCGTGCCGCCTGGGAAGAAGTGCCCGATTTTGCGCGTTCTAACCACCACGTCCACGCGGGCCGTCGAGCCGGGCTGGAACTTCGGTTGCGCCTGATCGAGCGGTGCCGCTACGTTGCCCACTTCGCGTATGAAAGTGTCGCCCTGCTGCTCGGCTTCCTCTCCCACAGCGGAACCTGAGCTCAATTTCGGGCCGGTTGCCGCGCGCCGGATCATGACTGTTTGTTTGGCTTGATTCTCCACTGGCGAAGCGGCAAAGATATCGACCGAGATAAAACCGGACGTGAGGAATTTTTGCTCCACCGCTACCTGCTCGGCGTCTTGGTTCGCGTTGGCGAGCGCAGTGTTCGCTGCCGGGAAGCGATGTGAGTGAATCTGCCCGCCTCGATTGCCCGCTTCCTTCGACGGCTCGAGCGGCATGTGGCAATCCGAACAGCTCTGCCCTTTGGGCGGGTAGTAGAAAGATCGCGCGCCCTCGCCGAAACCTGAAGCCTGCCAATTATCGTAATCGTTAAACCCTCGAAACCAACGATAGTTGTTGACCGGAATGTCGAGGTGAACTTTGTGGCACGTGGAGCAGAACTCGGACGCCTGCTGAGTCATGAACGGCTTCAGAAAGGTCTCGCGATGCGGTTCCGGATTCAGATAAGTCATGAAGTCGACCATGCCGCGGACCATCCTGTTCTTGCTGGTCATCAACTGGTGTAGCGCAGGGTATTCGATGGTGAATCCGTTATTGCCCATGGTGCTGTCTACGCGCACGATGGCATGACAACTGGTGCAAGCCAGACCCGCTTGGGCCTCCGGCGTGTCGATCTGCGGCTTGATCGGCTTCTCGAATCGGCCATTGAAAAAGACAGCGTGGTCATGGCAGCCGGCGCACCACTTACTGCCCTGCGGCGAGCCTTGCGTATCTTGCATGTATTCGATGGCCTTCCGGTAAAACTGATTGTTGAAAGACCCAAAATGGTGGGCCGATGCGTTCCATTCGTCGTAGATTTGCTTGTGGCACTGTCCGCAGGTTTCCGAATCCATGAAGAAGTTCGACGGAATGATGCCGCCCACATTGGTTTGGGCTGAAGCGGGGAAGAACGGCGATTTCGGGCCGCCGCCTTCGCCTTCCATTGCGAGCGGAGGAGTGGCAGGATTGACGATGCGATTATTAGAATTGGGAAAGAACCTCTTATAGCCGTGCCCGATGAGGGGCAGCGCGACAAGTACGATCAGCGCGAATGCGAAGCCCTTTCTGAACCTTAACCATCCGCCGCCTGCATGCGAGGCCTTTTTCCAAACGAAGGGAACAAGTGCCGCGACACCGAGCGCCGCCGCCAACGCCAAAGCGAGGGCTGATCGGTTCGATCGGCCATGGCACCTTCGGGGCGTCCCGTCNNGTTCACCAGTAGCACCAGAAACAGTAGGGCTATCCAGTACTCAAGACCCCTATTCTTCATTCGTGGTCCAGTCTAGGACCACAGGCGGGCGGCAACAATAGTAGAAACATACTACTGCCGGCGGAAAGTCAACGCGAGGTTCTGACCGGGTTCTTCCCCTCAATACATTGATACTCCCCGGCGTTTATGTTTCTGAACTCCTGGACCTGGCCGCTGGGCCATTCGATAACTACGCGGTCCGCCCGGTCGCGTTTGGCCAGCCCAAATGTAACCGCGAGCTCCGATTGCGACAGGTAGCTGGAACCTGTCTTCACCATGCGTGACTGCGTCCCATCCGGCGTCGTCACCCGCAGCATTGCGCCGATGCCATCGCGATTCGATTTCGTCCCCTGCAAACGAAAGCGCAGGGAACGATTGCCCGCCGTCAAATCGTTGCGATAAAGATATGCGGGCCCTTGATTGGTGGTGAGGAGCAGATCGAGGTCTCCATCGCGGTCAAAATCGCCATAGGCGAGTCCACGCCCCACTTTGGGCCCGGCGAAACCACCGCCCAGCTGCGCCGCGACATCGCGGAATCCGCCCTTGCCGTCACTCAGGAACAGATGTGGCGGTTGCGCGTAGCCGTGATTGCCGCTGATGTTGCGAACCGTGTCGTCGATGTGTCCGTTGATTGCCGCCAGATCGAGATGTCCATCGAGATTGGCGTCCAGAAAGGCGCAGCCGAAGCCGAGCCGCATGCGCGATGCCTGCCCCACTCCGGCCTGCATTGCCGCGTCTTGGTACGTGCCGCCGGGCTGCGGGCGGTAGAGCGCGATCATCTCGTCGTCGAAGTTCGTGATCGCAATGCCAGCCACGCCCGAGTTGTCGAAGTCGGCCGCATCCACCCCCATGCCGGCGCGCGCTCTACCATCCTCACTGAAAGCAACTCCAGCGCGAACCGCCACGTCTTCGAACGTGCCATCTCGCCGATTGCGGTAGAGCTTGTTCGGCTGNNTTGGCCACAAACAGGTCTGGCCAGCCATCGAGATTGTAATCGAGCATAGCCACGCCGAGCGACTTCGACGTGGTATCGAAGATTCCACTTTTCGCCGTCACGTCCTCAAACGTGCCGTTACCTCGATTGCGGAACAGCCAGCAGGTGGACCCGTGATAAGCCTCCGGCGTGCAGTACGACTTATTCTTGCCGTCCACGCTGCAGAACACATCGTGCTCGGGCGACCACTGCACGTAGTTGCACACGAACAGATCGAGCAGGCCGTCGCGGTCGTAGTCGAACCAGAGAGCGGACGTGCTGAATCCGTTCCTGCCACCCAGCCCGGCCTTCTGCGTTACATCGATGAAGTTGCCCCTGCCGGTGTTCTGAAACAAGCGATTCTGACCGACCGCAGTTATAAAAATATCGGGGAAACCATCATTATTGTAATCCGCAACGGCCACTCCGATGCCGTACATTTCGACTGCCAGCCCCGCGCGCTCCGTAACATCGGTAAAGGTGCCGTTACGATTGTTGCGGTAGAGACTCAGCGTAGACCGCCCGCGCTTATGTCCCACCCAATCAGCGCCGTTCACCAGCAGAATATCGAGCCAGCCATCGCCGTCGTAATCGAAAAACGCGCAGCCCGGGCCGAGGGTTTCAGGCAGATACTTGGCCCCGAAAGCGCCGCTGTTGTGGTGGAAATTTATGCCGGCCTGGGCGGTAACGTCGGCCAACCGGAAGCCGGGATCGGGCGCGGCGGACGCGGTCCCGACCAGCGGAATAGCCCCAAGAACAAACGTCCTGCGGGTCACGCGATGCTCACCAGCCCGGTACGAATCGCGTAAACAACCAGTTCGGCTGTGTTGTGAATATCGAGCGCCTGCATGATGTTGGCCCGATGCACCGACACCGTATTCACGCTCAGTTCCAGGACGATGGCAATCTCTTTGTTCGATTTCCCATGCACGATCAACTGCAGAACCTCGAGTTCGCGCGTCGAGAGTTTGGGCGGCGCTTTCGTCCCATCCGCCAGACTGCCCAGCCGCCGATCCAGCGCCTGCTCGCCCGCGGCCACCTTGCGTATCGCCGACACTAGCTCGAGGTCCAGCGCATTTTTCAGCAAATAACCACGCGCACCCGCTTCCAGACAGGTGCGTACATAAGTTGGCTCCGCGTGCATACTGAGAATCAATACCTCGGTTGCCGGATGCAACTCGCGAATGCGCCGGGTGGCCACCGCGCCGTTCATGCTGGGCAGTGAAAAATCCATCACCACCACTTGCGGCTTCAAAACGCCAACAGCTTTCACGGCCTCATACCCGTCGCTCGCCTCGCCTACCACGCGAATGCCAGACTCATCCTCCAGCATGCGCCGGAATCCTTTGCGTACCAGACTATGATCGTCAACCAGGAGCACCGAAATTTCAGGTTCGAGCATGCGCCGCCTCCGCCTCCAGGGGTATCGTCATTCGAACCAGTACTCCAGCGTTTTCGCCGCCGGTAAACTCGATCGTGCCATTGACCAATCCGGCGCGTTCACGCATCGAGACCAATCCCAGCCCGTGAGTATGATTCCCCTGAAATCCGATGCCTTCATCCTGTACCTCCAGCACCACGGCTTCCGGGAGGAAACGCAGCCGCACCGCCACGCTTTTGGAATTGGAGTGCCGCGCGACATTATTCAACGCTTCCTGCATCACGCGATAGAGGTGGATGGCGAGTTCGCGGTCCAGTTCCCCGCCCTGGCCGGTCTTCTCATACCGTACTTCAATTCCAGTCTGCCTTTCGAATGCGGGCAAATAGGCATCCACAGCGCTTTCGAGGCCCACCTCGTATAGAACCATGGGATGCAGAGCATGCGACAGCGATCGGACCTTGTCGAGTGTGGTCTGCACAATCTCGCGGACTTCGAGCAGATCGCCAGCTTTCCGATCGGCGCGTTGTAACATGACGCCGATCGCCGTAAGTATCTGGCCGATGTCGTCATGCAGCTCAAGAGAGATAGAGCGGAACGTGCTTTCCTGAAGCGAGATGAGCTGTTGCGCCAATTCGCTGCGCCTCTCCGACAGCGCCGCCACTTGCTGGAACAAACCGCGATTATACTGGACCAAATAGAGGCTGGTGAGCACTATCACGATCAGCATGGCCGCGAGAAAGATGTAGACATTGCGCTCCACGCCGGCATAAAGTTCCTGTGTACGCTCCGCCGCGGTCTGTTCACTTGCATTGTTGGCTATCAGCAAGCGCGAGACTGCAGTGCTCAGACCCGCTTGGCGTGCCTGCAATGACATTCGAATTCCGGTGCGCGCCTCCTCGTTCTGGCCGTTGCCGGCAAGGACGAAGATTCTATCCAGCGCATCCCAGAACTGACGGAAAGAATCCGCCAGGTAGCGGCGTTGACCGGGCGAACGGTCTGCCAACGAGAACTTCTCTTCGCGAGACAAAGCGTCTTCGAGATCGCCGCGAATCCGCAGGAATTGAGGTTGCCAGGCGGTGAGCGGATAGGGTTCTTGAGAATCCACCATGTCGCGCATCGTCAGGGCCAGAGAATTTAAGCCGTTCTGCATGCGCAGCAGGAGCAGGGTATCGGTGCGATTGCGGTCAATAGTGCGCGTCTGCAACTCTCGCAGACTGCGCAGTTGAACAATGGTGTAGCCGGAGTAGACGCCCACCGCGAGAAGCGTGATCCCGAGGCCAGCCAAGAGGCGGAAGGTGGGGGGTCGTATAGTCAAAACCAGTATCGGGAGGGTCCGTCTTGCGCGGGCCTTCTCGATGAATCCCTCACTTTATCATCAAAAAACACCCCGATCGCCGGTACCCGCTGATGGTCTTGCAGGCGAAAACGCATATACTAAGTAAAATCCAAATTCTGGCAACGAGGCGAGCATGACATCGAACGTCCTTTGGCGCGTGGTTTTGATCGCTGTCGTCAGTGTGGCGCTTACCGTGCCCGCTCGCGCGGAAAGTTTTGAAACCGCGGGCAATCAAATCCTTGCGGGCATCATCGTCGTGTCTGTAGCGCTTGGGGTGACAGTAACCGTTCTGGTTCTGCACTACAAGCACAAGAAGCTTGCTATCACGGGCTGTGTTATTTCGGCGCAAAACGGCCTTAGTCTGACGGACGAAAAGGATAAACGGATATACATTCTGTCCGGTGACCCGGTTGGTATTAAGCCCGGGGATCGAATGACGCTAGAGGGTAACCGAAAGCACCGGGACAATACTCTCGTCTTTGAGGCCCATCGAGTGACAAAGGACTTCGGCGTCTGCCAACCGTAGCTGCTCAAGAACTGCTACGCATTGTCACCGTTAGAGTCTAGGCTTCACTTGAGTACCAGAGCCTAAAGACGCGATAATCCCACATGGCCCAGCTTTGCCTGCGCTGCCAGAAGCTCGAGGCCGATCACGGCGGAGTTTGCAACATCTGCAGACGCCGCGTTCTCAAAGATGCCAGCGCCCCGACGCCTCGTCCAGGTATTTGGAAGCTGGCGGTGATTCTGGTCGGTATCATCACCGTCACTTCCAGTTTGATCGCGGCTGCCGTCGTGACGCACCGAACATTGCCGTGGCGGCACGGCCTAAGTCTGGACAGCCGTTTGCCCGCTAATCTTGTGACTTATCCAATCGCGATGGAGGTGGAGCAAGTAACTCGCAAGGTTTATCCATACTCCATCGTGCCGGGCGGCGCCGAAAACTTGGACGATGCAAAGCGGGCCATGAATGATCCAGCCGTCAAAGCCAATTTTGCGGGCTTCGACTTCCCGAAATTGAGGCAAGTGAAGCTGGCAAAGAATCTTTCGGGCTATGTTTCCTATCGATGGGACGAAAGGATCTATTGGACTTCGAAGATGCTAACGCTTCGCGTCGATGAGACGGTCTTCACCGACGGAGTGCGCCTGGTCCGCGGCCGCTGCCTGAACCCTTACTCCCCCGTTGCCATGTTGCCCGTCCAGCCAAACGAGCCTACCGAACAGCTGCTGGATACGCCCGTGGAAATTCCTGTTATTTCGTACTCATTCCCAAAGCTACCAGTGGAAGCGTTGGAACTACCGCCGCCGCCCGAGAGCCTCACGCCCAGCGTCCCCATCTTTCCGCAGACAGGTGGCGGCATCTGGTTTCCACTCATCCCGACAATTCCGCCGATCCACAGGAATGTCGGGTCGCCCCCGGGCAATGGTGGTCAGTGAGCCGCCGCAACCAGCTTTAGGCTACCGACCTTGTCCACCGAGAAACTCCAGCCGGGCNNGCGTGGTAGAACCGTAATCCAACACCAATGCGGGACCTCGAAGTATTGATGTAGTTAAGCTGGCACGCGGGTAAACCGGCGTATCGCGCCAGACACTGGCGGAATGAATGCGTCGCAGCGCGGGATTGGTGATCTTGCGCGAACTGGCGCGCCGCGAGAGCAGATTCGGTTTTTGCACGTTGAGCCGGGCGCGTACGCGAATGGTGACAATTTCGATGGCGCGATCGGGATTCGAATAGCCATACACGCGCTGATGTTCCTGATGGAAAGGGGCGGCTGGCTCGGCGGGCGTCCAGGGCACGGCAAGCTCGTAACTCTGGCCCGCGTATCGAATATCGGCGGAGCGAAGGAGTTCGGCGTCCGGCAAATCCTTGCTCGCGGTTCGTTCCAGGCGCACGAATTCGCGCTCGAGATCGGGCCGGTTCAAAACGCCGGCCGCGTAATCGCGGACATGGTTCGCAAGCAGCATCCCTAGCGCCGACAGAGCGCCCGCGTACTCGGGAACCAGGACGGTTCGGATGCCCAGCTCTTGCGCGATCTCGCAAGCGTGCAGTCCGCCGCAGCCACCGAACGCCACCAGCGCAAAATCGCGCGGATCGTGACCGCGTTCCACCGAAACCAGGCGAATCGCCCGTTCCATGTTGGCGTTGGCGACGCGGAGAATGCCTTGTGCCGCTCGCACGCGGCTGATGCCGAGCTGGTGCGCGATAGAATCCACGGCTGCTGTCGCTCGCGCCGTATCGAGATGCATCTCGCCGCCGATAAGCTGATCGGCCGCGATGCGCCCCAGCACAACGTGTGCGTCGGTCACCGTCGGGCGATCGCCTTTGCCATAACAAGCTGGTCCCGGATCGGCACCCGCGCTTTCCGGACCCACGCGCAGCAATCCGCCTTCATCCACGCGCGCGATAGAACCCCCACCCGCGCCGACGGTATGAATATCGAGCATCGGCACACGTACCGGGAAGCCGTCGATCGAAGCCTC
>PKZC01000320.1 GCA_003132905.1 Bryobacterales bacterium
GCGTTCGGCATCGGCCGCCGCTTTCCGATTGCACAGCGGTTTTCTGAATAAAGAGCAGAGGTTTTCCGAATGAAACTGCACGTCGTTTTGGCCGCATTTATTTTAATCGCAGGGGCGCTCCTCTCCTCCTCGCAGGCTCCTCCTCGAGAACAGGTGGGCCCGCTCGCGAATGGTGGATATTTGTTGAACAGCGGCTGGCGCGTGAAACCCGCGGGCACCCAGATCCAGCTGGATACGTTACCGATGTCGTCAGTGCTTTCCAAGGACGGCCGTTTTCTGATTGTGCTGAATGGCGGCTACAATCCGCCGTCGCTGAGCGTGCTGGACACCAAAGATGGCCACGAAATCGGCCGCACTCCAGTGACGGATGCGTGGCTCGGCATGGCGCTTTCACCCAATGGAAGGACGCTGTGGGTGGGAGGAGGATCGCAGGCGTCGGTTTACGAATTCTCGTTCAATGAAAATGGAAAGCTGGTTCCCACGCGAACGTTTGAGATCGTCAAAAGCGCGGCGCGCGCGGCACGCGATTTCATTGGCGACGTCGCTATCGATCCCGATGGCCATTTGCTTTACGCTAGCGATCTCTATCATGACGCCATCGTGGTGGTGAACACGCAATCGGGCACCGTGATCGATCGGTTCAAGACCGGGCGGCGGCCTTATCGGATTTTGTTCAACCCCGATGGCAAATCGTTCTATGTGACCAGCTGGGCGGATGGCTCGGTGTATCATCACCAGACCAGCAATGGCGCTTTGGTGCAGACCTTGCGGCTGGGCGCGCATCCTACCGACATGGTCTGGCGGGATCGCGCCACTCGCGCGGAAGAGACGGAAGAAGGGACGCAGCAGCCCAGCTTCAAAGCGCGCATTTTTGTCTCCGCGGCGAACACGAACAATGTCTATTCCGTCGGCGTTTCCGATAGCGGCGATTTGCGCGTAGTAGAGACCATCAACGTTTCGACCACTCCGAACCATCCACTCGGGATGACGCCCAGCGCATTGGCGCTCAGTCCAGATCAACACCGTTTGTATGTGGTCTGCTCAGACGCGAATGCCGCCGCAGTGGTGGACGTAACCGCGGCCCGCAGCCAGGTGCTCGGCTTCGTTCCGACAGGCTGGTATCCGACGGCCGCTCGAGCGCTTGCAGACGGAAGGTTGGTGGTGTTGAACGGCAAAGGATCTCGCAGCTATCCAAATCCTAACGGCCCCAATCCAACAAAGAGACAGAACAACTCGAGCATCCAATATGTGGCCCACATCCAGACCGGTTCGGCGTCGTTCATCCCTGCGTTGACCGATGAATCGCTCGCGAATTACACCGCCGAAGTAAAATCCAACTCACCGTACACCGATGCAAAGCTCGATGAGACTCCAGCAGGCATTCCCGCCGCCATCCAGCACGTGCTCTATATCGTCAAAGAAAATCGCAGCTACGATCAAGTGCTGGGGGATATCGGGAAAGGCGAGAGCGATCCTGCGCTATGCCTTTTCAAGGAAAACGTCAGCCCCAACCATCACAAGCTAGCGCGCGAATTCGTGCTGTTCGATAACTTCTACGTGAACAGCGACGTGAGCGCCGACGGGCACAACTGGTCGACGTCGGCCATCGCGAACGACTTTGTCGCAAAGATGTGGCCGAGCAACTACGCCAAGCGCAATCCTAATTACGATTTCGAGGGCGGCGAACCGGCAGCTTATCCACCCGCTGGTTATCTGTGGACGAATGCCAATTCGGCCGGCGTATCCATGCGCAATTACGGATATTGGGTAGAGAACAAAAAAGAGGCCGGCCCGGATGGCGTGCAGATTGACAAGGTGCTTGATCCGGTGCTGGCCAAGGTAACGAACATGAAGTATCGCAGTTTCGATCTGGATTATCCGGACGTGAAGCGCGCGCAAACTTTCCTGGACGACCTGGCGCAATTCGAGAGCGCGAATAAGATGCCGGCGTTGATGTTCCTGCGCCTTCCCAACGACCATACGTCGGCGACCACGCCGGGTAAAATCGCGCCGTTGTCATCGTTCGCCGATAACGACTACGCGCTCGGCATGATTGTGGAAGGCGTATCGCGCAGCAAGTTCTGGGGCAGTACAGCGATTTTCGTGCTCGAAGACGACGCGCAGAACGGGCCGGACCACGTGGATTCGCATCGCTCGCCCGCGTTCCTCATTTCTCCCTATACGCGACGGGGAACGATTGACAGCCACATGTACAACACCACGTCCATGCTGCGCACCATGGAGCTGATTCTGCATTTGCATCCCATGACGCATTTCGATGCTGGAGCGCGGCCAATGTTTGCCAGCTTTGCCGAGCAGCCGTCGCTCGCGCCGTATCAGGCCGAGAAGCCGCGAATCGCGCTGGACGATCGCAATCCCGCGAATTCGTCCACAGCCGCCCGTTCGGCGCGGCTCAATTTCAGTAAAGAAGACCTGAACGACGACGATGAGTTAAACGACATCCTGTGGCGGGCGATTCGCGGCACCGATCCGCCACCGCCGGTACGCAGCATGTTCGGGCGATAACGGAAAACGATTTGCCTCGCGCTCATCTCTGCTTTGTTTGGCACATGCACCAGCCCTTGTACAAGGATCTGGTGACTGGTGAATACCGCCTACCGTGGACTCGCTTTCATGCGCTGAAGGATTACTACGGGATGGTGAAAGTGCTGGCGGATTTTCCCAGCGTTCACCAGACGTTCAATCTGGTTCCCTCGATGATGGTGCAGATCCAGGAATATGCGTCCGGCACGGCCGCCGATCCGTTTCTGGATTGTGCCGTGAAGCCGGCCGAAGACCTCACCGAAGCCGAGCGCGAATTTGTGTTGCGCTATTTCTTTCAGGCCAATGCCGAGCATCTCATCTATCGATATCCACGCTATGGCGAGTTGTTCGACGTTTGGAAGTCCTGCGGCGCGAATCCGCAAGTGGGGCGGCGGCACTTCAGCGTCCAGGATCTGCGCGATCTGCAAGTGCTGTCGCAAGTGGCTTGGTTTGACGAGGAATTTCAGGCCCATGACGAAGACGTGAAGGCTCTGATCGCCAAAGGGCGCGACTTTTCGCTAGACGATCAAGCAGTGATGGCGCGCAAGGAGCGCGAGATCCTAGGGCGCGTTATCCCGGTTTACAAGGAGTTTGCCGCGCGCGGGCAGATCGAGATTTCAACAACTCCTTTCTATCATCCAATCCTGCCGTTGATTTGCGATTCCAATATCGCCGGTGTCTCGCATCCTGGCGTTTCGCTGCCCAGCCGCTTTCAATATCCACAGGACGCGTTGCATCAACTGAAAACTGCGCGCGAATATATTGAACGCGAGTTCGGCCGTGCTCCAGTGGGCCTATGGCCATCGGAAGGTTCGGTGTCCGATGAAGCGCTCTCGCTAGCCGCCCAAGCGGGGTTCCAGTGGGCCGCGAGTGACAACGGAGTTCTGGCGCGCACCATTCACCAGGACGGAGGCACCGATGTAACTTATCGATCCTACCTGTGGCAACAATCGGGCCGCCAGCTGCGCATGATCTTTCGGGATCATTTTTTGAGCGATCAGGTGGGCTTCGTGTATTCGAGCATGCGCGCCGAGGACGCCGCCGGACAATTTCTGGATCGTATCCGGGAGAACATTCGGCCGCTGCTCGAGCGTGGCGCCGACGTGCTGGTTCCCATCATTCTGGATGGGGAGAATGCTTGGGAATACTACGATCAGAACGGCCGCCCCTTCTTGCGCGAGCTCTACCGACGCATCAGCGAATCGTCCGATCTGGCGGCGCTTACTGTGAGCGAGGCCCTGGCGCTGGATCCACCACGCACGCTCGATCACATCCATCCTGGGTCGTGGATAGACGCCAACTTCGACATCTGGATCGGCGCGGAAGAAGACAACATCGCTTGGGAATATCTGCTACTGGCGCGACGCAAATTCGACGAGATAGCGCACACGGTTTCCGAGAAGCAGCGCGCTTTAGCCTACGAAGAACTCCTGATCGCCGAAGGCAGCGATTGGTGCTGGTGGTATGGCCCCGAGCATATTTCAGAGAACCGAATCGAGTTCGACGAATTGTACCGTCAGCACTTGGCGAATGTGTATCACGCTTTGTGCCTCACCCCGCCCGAAGAATTATCGCGCCCCATTCTCAAATCGAATATCCCGGACCTGAATCAGCCGCCCACGCATCCCATCCATCCGGTGATCGATGGCGAGGTCACTTCCTATTTCGAGTGGATGGGCGCGGGACGCTACCACCCCGACAATCGCTCAGGAGCGATGCATAGCGACGAACCGAAGATCCGCGACGTTTACTACGGCATCGACAACGAGAATCTCTACTTAAGGCTGGATCTGGACGACGGTTTCGAACTCCATCGGCTGGAACTGCGTTCCGAACAAAAGACCCTATCCTTGTTGGACAATGCCGAAGTTCAGTTCGCGAAAAAGCGCATCGCCGAAATCCGCGTTCCGCTCGGCGTTCTGGGCCTGTCGGGCGGCGACGGCGTTCACTTTCAGCTTGGCATCGGCAGCGACGATGTCGCCCTGGCCATTCCCGCGTAAGTTACTTGCGGCTGGAGTATTTATCCAGCGCCGCGATCAACTTGGCGGCCGGTGGAGGAGCCGGTGTGTCGCCCATAACGATCTCCCTATTCGTGAGAGAGGATCCATACAGATCCTTGTTCCAATCTTCGTCAGGCCGCAGTGTTGCGCCTTGCAGCGATATGCCGGCGAAAATTCCGCGCGAACGAGACCACGTCAGAATCTCGGCATGCAATTGCGCATCCGTTTCAGCCGAAGAAGTGCGCCCCACCGGACCCGCGGCAACCGATGCGTCGGCGCCCAAGGTGAATTTACTCGCGAGCAGTTTCTTTGCGCCCGGCTCGCTGTTCACCAACATGACAACGTCAGTCTCCGAGCCGCCGATCTGGAATCCAAAACTTCCGCCTTCGACGCGAATGGCAGCGGGAGCGGACCAGCCTACGCCACTCTGCTTGCGGCAAAGCATGAAGCCCTTGCCATATTTGGCGCCGACGATGAACGCGCCCTTCTTGAGGCCGGGAACAAGAACCACGCACTGAGCCTTCTCCAGCAGATCCTGCGGAATGCCTTTGTCGGGAGCGGACATAATTTCGTTGAGCATGTCGGCGGAATCGTCCAGCCGCTTGGCGGCATCGCCGGCGGCGTGTAACAGGCCGCTACTTGCCAAAAGAAGTGCTACGTGAGTTAATTTCATCGTGGTATCCCTAGGCTCGATTCTAGCAGGCTTCCTCGTCATTTCGATGACAATAACTGGTAGCCTGCGGGGCGCGGATCCAGTGGCGATCGGCGTAAGCCGGAAGCTGGATCTGATCCAAAGCGGCCAGGCCAAGCCCGGATCGGTGTTTCGATTCACAACCGCCGAATTGAATGCATGGGTGCGAGCGAAAGTTCCCACCATTGTCCCCGACGGGTTTCGCCAGCCGCGTTTAGTATTAGGCAACGGCGAGGCAACGGCGTCGGCGCTGATCGATTTTCTGAAGGTCCGCAACGCGAGTGGAATCCAGACCAATTTTCTGGTTGCCAAACTGATTCAGGGCGAGAAGTTGGTGACGGCCAGGGCCAGCATTCAATCGGCGCACGGGGAAGCCACTGTGCATCTGCTGCGGGTGGAAGTCGGAGGATTAGCGGTGACTGGCGCGCCGCTCGATTTTCTGGTGCAGAATTTCCTGCTGCCGTTTTATCCCGACGCCACTATAGATCAGCCGTTCGCGCTGGCGGACAACGTGGATCGCATCGAAGTTACGCCGGCTGAAGCGCGGGTTTATATGCGGCGATAATCTTTGAGGCAGCTTCCTGGCCCATGCGAACACAATCGGGTATGCCGATGCCGTGATACGCGTTGCCGGCCAGGTATAGGCCGGGGATTCGGCTCACTAGTTCTTCGATGCGCGCGACGCGCTTTTCATGACCCACCGTGTACTGCGCCATCGAATTGGGCCAGCGGGCGATGTTGTGAAACGCGGGCGCGGCCTCGAGACCCATGATGTCGTGAAGATCGGATCGCGCGGCATCGACCAATGCTTCGTCAGTGAGCGGCATTGCGTCTCCTCCCAGGAAGCATCGAAGGACCACCATATTGGCTGGGACGCAGTGATCGAATTTGTTGCCCACCCAAGTGCAGCCGAAAATATGTTTACGCTCCTTCTTCGGAACCAGGAAGCCGTGGCCCTGCAAGGGATGGTCGAAGGTATTTTTGCGATAGCCGAGGGCCAGCGTAATCGACGTCGTATAAGGGATTTCCGCAAGCAGTCTGTAAACTTCGGGCTGCACAGCCTCTAGAACACGAGCTGCATCGCCCGCCGGCGTGGCCACCACGACATGCTCGGCCTCGAGCCAATCGCCATTCACGCGCACCCGAAATCCATCGTTGGTCCGAGCTATGCTTTCAACGTCGGCTTGAACCACATCCGCGCTCGGGCGCAGCGCGTCAATCAGGTCGCCAAGGCCGCCCTTCAGAGTCTGTAAGAACGAACCGCCCGGATTCTTTGGCCGGGGCGCGGCAAGAACGCCACGCGTCAAGCTGCCGTATTTTGCTTCCAATTCAACGAAACGCGCCAGAACACTGTTGACGCTCATCTGGCGTGGATCGCCACCATAGACGCCCGCAAGAAGCGGTTCAGCCAGATAATCGATGGACTCTTCGCCGTAGTGATCGAGCAGGAATTCGTAGACGGAACGGTCCGGTTGCGGCCCACGCGGCTGGCGGAAAATCTCCAGGCCCATGCGGATCTTGGCGCCCCAGCTCAGCAGGCGCGTCTCAACCAGCGGCAGGATCTTAGTTGGGACCATCATCATCAGTCCCTCGGGCATCGGGATCAGCTTGCCGTTTCTGACGATGTAAGTGACGCGGGAATGATCGTTCGAGCCGATCACCTGATCAGCCAGGCCAAGCTCGCGAATCAGATTCATCGCCCACGGCTTGGCGGCCATGAATCCGTCAGGGCCTTCTTCGAGCACGCAGCCCTGTTGGACAGAAGTCTGGATCACCCCGCCTACGCGCGATTTGCGCTCTAACAAGGTGGGCCGGATGCCCGCTTTCGAAAGGTAATAAGCGGCGGAAAGACCCGAGATTCCGCCGCCGATAATGAGTGCTTTGTGCCGCACTACATTTTGAACTCGCGCACGAAATCCACGACGGCGCGAACGTTGTCGGGCGGAGTTTCGGGCAAAATTCCGTGGCCAAGGTTAAAGATGTGGCCCGGACGCGAGCCGGTGCGCTTCAGCAGTTCATGCACGCGCATCTTCAGCTCGGGCAGCGGCGCGAAAAGTACCGCCGGATCCAGGTTTCCCTGAACAGCGGAACGATAGCTGATATCCATCCAGGCTTGATCGATGTTGACGCGCCAATCCACACCCATCACGTCGCCGCCGGCGGCGTGCAGCTCACGGAAGAAACCGGAAGCGCCGGTGCCGAAGTGGATCACCGGAACGCTGCCGGTGCGAATCCGCTCGATCAACGCGCGCGAATAAGGCGCTACAAACCGAACGTAATCGTCGGGACTCAGAGCGCCCACCCAGCTATCGAACACCTGAATGGCGCGCGCACCGGCGGTCACCTGGCTAAGCGCAAATGGACCCAACACGTCCACCAGCTTGCCCATCAGACGACGCCACAGGGTTTCGTCGCGATACATCATCGATTTCGTTCGGACGAAGTTCTTCGAAGGTCCGCCCTCGATCATGTAGCTGGCGAGAGTAAACGGCGCGCCGACAAAACCAATCACCGGCACGCGGCCAGCCAGTTGACGAACCACTTGCTGAATCGCCTCGCCGACATAATTGAGATCGTCGGTGTTGGAGATCGAGAGCGAATCGACATCGTCCGTGGTGCGAACGGGGTTATCGATGTGCGGCCCTTCGCCCGCCAGGAACTTCAGCTTCAAACCCATTGGCTCGACCGGCAGCAACAGGTCGGCGAAGATGATGGCTGCGTCGACATCCAGAAATTCCACGGGCTGCAAAGTGACTTGAGCGGCCAAGTCGGGCCGTTTGCAGATTTCCAGAATCCCGGCCTTGGCGCGGATGTCCCGGTATTGCTTCATGTAACGTCCGGCTTGCCGCATGAACCAAACCGGCCGGACGTCGGTGGGCCGACGGCGGCAGGCATCCAGAAAGCGACTGTTCGTCGAGGTCATTCGCATCGATTTCCCGGCGTGAATTGGCGATTGAGCATGTGTGAGTGGGTGATCATCCGTTTGGGCCGCGCGTTTAAGGCCCAAATTATAGTAGCGCTTGGACCAAGCCCTACTGTCAATAGTTTGGCCCTAAATTTGTACCATCGAGCAGCGGATTTCTAGACTTGGGCTGTAGATTCAGACAGATAGCGGCGGGAAGCGCCTATTCCCGGGGGCGGCCCTTTTTCATGCGTTTAAGCAAGTGTTCCATGCGCCCGCCCAGTTCGGTGGCGATGTCGGCCTCAAAATGGAGCTCGGGAACTCGAAAAAGCTCCAGGCGCCGGGCGATTTCGCGACGGAGGAACGTGGCGGCATGTTCCAAGGCAGCGATGGCTTGCGGGACGTCTGCACCTTCGTCCACTCGGATGCGGACCAGGGCATGCTTCTTGTTGGGGGATACCTCAATACCCGCTACAGTGGCGGAAGCGACACGCGGGTCTGAAAGCTCGTAGGCAATCAACTCGGTCAGCTCTTCGCGAAGAGCCTCTGAGACGCGTTCTTTACGATGCTGTGGCAACTTACTCGAACCACTCCAGACTACTTCCAACCAGGACGCCGCCAAGCAAATGTGCGGCTTCACGCTCCACCAACTGCAGCACCTGTTGGGCATGCGCATGGTCGGCTGAAACGGTGACTGCCGACACCAGTGAGCGCTGCCAAAGATCCTGATAGTCGATTTCGGCCACCGCGACATTGAATTTGCCGCGTAAACGGTCTTTGAGGCTTTTGACGGTGTGGCGCTTGTCTTTCAGCGAATGCGCGTCGTCCAGGCGTAATTCCAGAGTGAGGACACCAACACTAGCCATGTCACATCTGAGCAGGCCTAGGCCATGGTCTCCACGGCGACGCGCTCGGTGGCGAAGGCTTCGATGACGTCGCCCGGCTTGACGTCTGAGAAATTCCTCAGCGTGATGCCGCACTCGAAGCCATTCTTCACCTCGCTGGCATCGTTCTTAAAGCGCTTGAGCGATTCGATCTTGCCGGTGAACACAACCACGTTGTCGCGCAGCAGGCGCACGTCGCTGTCGCGTTTGAGCAGGCCGTCGATCACCTGGCAGCCGGCCACATTGCCGACCTTACTGATGCGGAAGACTTCGCGCACCGAGGCGCGGCCCTGATACACCTCTTTGAAGACCGGCTCTAGCATGCCAGTCATGGCGCGCTTCAACTCATCGGTGAGCTCATAGATGATGGTGTGCAGGCGAATATCCACTTTTTCCTGCTCGGCGAGAGTTGCGGCGTTTCTTTCCGGCCGCACATTGAAGCCCACGATAATCGCCTCGGACGTGGATGCCAGCAGCACGTCGCTTTCGTTGATCGCACCCACCGCGCTACGCAACACCCGGATGCGTACTTTGTCGTTCGAAAGCTTCTGCATCATGTCGGAAAGCACTTCAGCAGTACCGCTGACGTCGGTCTTCAGGATGATGTTGAGCTCCTTGACCTCGCCTTCCTTCAGCTGCTCATGGAACTGTTCCAACGTCATGCGGCCGCTCTTCGACATGGCGACGTCGCGCGCTTTGGCTTCGCGGTAGATGACGATCTGCTTGGCCTTGGCGGTGTCGGTAACCACTTGGAACATGTCGCCCACTTCAGGAAGCGAATCGAGACCGAGCACCTCGACCGGCATGGATGGTTCCGCTTCGCGCACGGGGCCGCCGCGGTCGTCGAACATCGCGCGTACTTTTCCGAACACCGAGCCGCAGATAAAATAATCGCCGATGCGCAGCGTGCCGTTTCTAACCAGCACGGTGGCCACGGGACCGCGTCCGCGATCGAGGTTGGCCTCGAGCACGTTTCCAACAGCGGGACGGTCGGGGTTGGCCTTCAGATCGAGCATGTCCGCCACCAGCAGGATCATTTCGAGCAGAAGATCCAGATTGGTCTTCGCCCTGGCCGAAACGGGCACCATGACGACGTCGCCGCCCCAGTCTTCAGCCAACAGCCCGCGATCGGCCAATTGCTGCTTGATGCGCTCGGGCTGGGCGTCTGGCTTATCCACTTTATTGATAGCGACGATGATGGGCGCGCCGGCGGCCCTGGCGTGGTCGATAGCTTCCAGGGTCTGCGGCATGACGCCATCGTCGGCCGCTACCACCAGAACGACGATGTCGGTGACTTTTGCGCCGCGGGCACGCATGCGGGTGAACGCCTCATGACCAGGCGTGTCGATGAACACGATCTTGCGGTTGTTCTTCTCGACGTAGTAAGCGCCGATGTGCTGGGTGATGCCACCGGCCTCGCGGTCGGCAACGTGGGCCGAGCGAATGGCATCGAGCAGCGAAGTTTTACCATGATCGACGTGGCCCATGATGGTGACCACGGGCGCGCGCCGAACTTTATCGGTGGTAACTTCGGCTTCGGTAATCTCTTGCGTGCTCTCTTCTTCGTAGCTGATCTTGTTGGTGGAAGCGCCAAATTCGCGCGCCAGGTCTTCCGCCATCTTCACGTCTAGATTCTGGTTGATGGTGGCGAAGATCTTCTTCTCTACCAGCTTCTTGATCAGCAGGTTGGCTTTGATGCCCAGCTTTTCGGAAAGTTCCTTGACGGTGATGCCTTCCGAGATCGTAATCTCGCGATCGATGGGGGGCGGCGCAACGGGCTGCTCCCGCCGCGATACCGGCATCCGGAGTCTTCCCTCTTCCTGTTCCTGATCGCGATGGCGGTCGCGTCCGCCGGGCTTGGCCTGATGCCTGCGCTGCTGTTCGGTGGTAGGTAGCGGAGCGGCCGGCTCCATCCGCAGCGGCGAAGTGGGATGCAGGGTTCTGGTGCTGCGAAAACCGGGCGATGCGCCTCCGCCTCCGCCTGGACCGGGAACTCCGGGACCCCGCATAACGGGCTGGCCAGGACGAATGGGACCGCGATAAATGGGCTGGCCGGGCACCGGCGTGGAGCTGCGAGTGGGCATGCCAGGCCGTGGTGCTTGCGGCTGCACCTGACCCGGCGCCGGACGTGTTTGCTGCAGTCGCGCCACCATATCCGGACGTGGAGGAACTATCGGACGAGCCGCCGGCTGGCCGGCCAGATTGGGCCGCGGGGGCGCCGCTCGCAAAGGCATGGCGGGCGCTGGTCCCGGCGTTTCAACAGCGGGAGGCGCCGACGCTCGCGCCGTAGAAGGAACCGAGGGCGAGTGAGCTGCCGGCGTTGATGGAAATGGTGGCGGCGTTCCGGGCGGCAGGGGCTGGCGCGGTCCCGAAAGTATCTGACCAGGCCGGGGCGCCGCAGGTACAGGGCGCGCAGTTACCGTGCCGGTGCGCAGAGGAGGATGCAACGGTGCACTTGGGCCCGATGCCAGCGGCGGCCGCACCGGAGCAGGCTTGCCGCGAAGCGGTTCTTCCGTGACCGTGGATGTGGAGCCGTTCTCAGACGGCGGAGCTGCGGGGGCTTCCACAGTATGGCTGGGCGCGCTCTTGGCTGCGATCACCGGTGGTTCCTGTTCGGGCTCCGCAGCAGCGTGAGGTTGCTCTTCAATCTTCTCGGGCTCCTCCACTGCGGTGGCCGGTCCACTGCCTTCCGGCCGGCCGGCGCCTTCTCCGTGGACGCGCTTCCGCACCAGTTCCGCGACCGGCTCATCAATCGAGCTGGAATGCGTCTTCTTTTCGGTGACGCCAACCTCTGGCAACATTTCTACTATCACGTGCGATGGAATCTCCAGTTGCCTCGCTAGCTCGTTGATGCGAATTTTGCTCATATTTAAGACTGCAACGCTCTCGTAACGCGGCGCTTAGCTGACTTCCCCCGAATCTTTAATGGTATCAAATTCTTTTTTGGGAACCGTAGAATCCTCCGCGGCCGAAGACCCATCCCCATCCGCTTGCGCAACAGGTTCCACAAACTCATCCGTCGGGAGTTCCGGCGCGACATCCATCGCGCCATCCGTCGCAATCTCCGTGGTATCTTCCGGCACAACCTCGGCAGCCGCGGAACTCTGTTGTTCAAACTGTGCGTAATAGGAATTAACAGCAACCAGGATCTTCTCGACGATGCTGGGCTCGATCCCGGGAATCGCTTCCAGTTCTTCCGGTGTCATGGAACCCAGTTTTTCTACAGTGCCCACGCCCGCTTCAATGAGCTTCTCGGCGATTTCTTCACTGAGGCCATGATCGATCAGTATGGAAACCGGCGCTCCTGTGGGCACCAAGGCCGACATAGCGGACTCCACTTCCTGACGCTTCTCTTCTTCGCTCTTTATATCGATCTTCCA
>PKZC01000019.1 GCA_003132905.1 Bryobacterales bacterium
CGGGCGCGGCGGTCCACGCCTATTGAGCTCGATCTTGGGCGTCGTCGGAAAGTAGGCCTCCAACATTTCTAGAAAACATTCCGGCTTGGCAGAGTGGTTGCCGCGCGGCGCCATTATCAATGAATTCCGTTGATCGCCGGGGGCCGGGCATGGAATGTCGCCGCGAACGCCNNGCGATTCCAATACCCGAGTCCGATCTTGTCCTTGCCCCACACGTAGTGACTGACGTATCGGCAGCCGCGCAGGCGAAGTAGGTCGATGGCAACGTCTAGGTGTTGGACGGTCGACCACATAGCGAGCAAAAAATTGTCGGAGGCGCATTCGAATCGAGACTTTGTTCGTTCGTGCATCTCTGCGGCGGTATGGGCGTTGACCGCGGTCTCATAATGATTCATCGCATGGCGATCCATTCCGGTTTCGCGGGAGTGGACCTGGTGATCCCATTCATCGTCAGTGAGAATTAGCCCGAATTTTCCTTCTGGCAGCGATGCAATCTCTCGACCGAGTTTTTGCTCTCGATCTGCCCGGCGTTGTTTTTTGGCTGCTTGATCGTCATGCCGCACGGAACGCGCGGCTTGACGAATCAGCCTCTTCGCCTCGGGCGTGAACTTGCCGGCGCCGTCTTTAGGCAGGGACAACACCACGGCCTGTTGGTGCTCTGGCGACAAGGTGGCGATCTCAGCCGCCGCCCGTACAGTCGCCACCCCTTCTTTGACGACATTCTTGAGCTCGGGAATTCCTTTGGTGGTGATCACCTTGGCGCGGTCAACACCCGCAATATCGACCCGCATCATCTTGGCAGCGGCAGCTCGGGATATTTCGCCATTGGCGGAATTATTATTCTCGGCCGGCCTGCCACGCTTCATAGACGCGATTTCGGCTGCAATTAGGCGGCGCTGATCGTCATTTAAGTGTCGGCGGTTTTGATTTCGGTCGACAACATACTGAAGCGGATCCACACCCGCAGACAGCGCGGCATATTGCGGCTCGACGGCGAGTTCAAGGCAAGCGGCTTCGCGGTGAATGCCGTCGATCACCGCTCCGTCGAGGAGAGTGATGGCCTCACGCTGGCCGTTTTCCCTTATAGACTCGCGCAGCGCGTCGAATTCCCCGGCGCGCATCGGAGGAAACAATTTTGCCAGTGTATGACGTGGCCGCGGCTCTTGTTTGTAAGCGGATTTGGGGGTATCGGTTTTTTCGAGCTCGCCGCCAAGCTGCTCAACGATGATTTGAAGGGTGCCATCTTTGCCAAGATGGCGCCCTTCCTCGTTATGGTCCATGACGCTCATCCCCGGTGGTGGAGAAGATGACGTCCTTCACCGATGGTGGAACCATATAGGCACCGCTGCAGTGTGGCTCGTCGATGAGGCGATAACCCAACGCAATCAACATCTCGACGTGCTGCAGTGGCACACGAACAGCGCCAATGTGCTCTCTAGGGGCGGTGCGGTGCACGAACCTAGGTGATCTCGCCGATTTCATCGGGGTGTCTACCCTGGTGATCATTTGAGGCGCAGGGCATCGCGCAGGCGCATTCCAAGGCGGCGCGGANNTTCAGCGTGTCGATCGACATGCCGCTGAGGCGCGCCGCCTCTTCCATCGAGACAATCCGCTGCAATTCGACCCACCCCGGCTCTGTGGCCTGGGGCTCAAGGGTGCAGGTGTCAGACATCGGTCGACCTCGCGCATGACGCCGCATTTAAAGATTGCGCGGCTATGCAAGAGGTAGCGCAGCGGTTACCAGGACTTCCATCCGTAAATAATTCAGCAGGCAACTATTCTGTGGGCTGCTGCATCTTGCGCAATAGCCGAGTGGCGGCGCGGCTCAATTCGCCTTCCGCTGGTGGGAAATTGCTTCGTAGGGTGGCATCAATACGTCTGCTGATAGCGAGAAGAGTGTCGGTCCAACCAGCCTGCTTTAGTAAATCCAACGCGGCCGTGAGGCCTTTAGCGTTATTCTCAGCCGTGAATTTCAGCAACGCAACGATTAAAGCAGAGGAATGCGCCAGCCACGCCAATTCCTGATCATCGGCTCGCGCAATTGCCTCCGGTGCCTTACGCCGCACCCGGTCGGCCGGACCCTTGACGTTACCGCCGCGGTTTAAGGGAGCCGTTGACGTNNAGAACGTCGTCGATGCTTGCCGTCGTGATCGGGTTAGACCCGAACAGGATCATCACCAGATAGGCAGCCGGATAGGGATTCACCGCCCCGCCTTTGGTGAGCGCGAGCCACATAGCAACCTGGAACCGATCAGGGTCCTCTAACAGTCGAACGTGCCCTTTCGGTCGTCCGCGTTTTGTCATTTCAGACCGGCCGCTTGGCGAGAAGCGGAACGATTTTACCCGCGCGCCCTTCGACGGTGGCGAGCAGGTGGTCGCCCNNGTTTTTTCGTTTGCGTAAATCGCGCGATTATAGGTGCCGGCAACACCGGCCCGATGACCGCTTATGTGATTGAGAATGGCCTCAACAATGTGCGGCGCGATGCCAAGTTCATCGTGCATTCGAGTGCTCATCGTCCGCCGCAAATCATGCAGCGTCCAATTCAGTAAAGGCTTGCCTGCCTCGGCGATGCGTTGGTCGAGTAATTCCTTGCTACCAGACCAGCCCTGATACCCCGCCTTCGCGCCTTTGCCGAAAACATGCTGTTCGCCATCGCCTTCGGAACGAGCTAGCCAATCTTCTAAAATGGCGAGTGCAGGAGAGCTGAGCGGAATGTCATGTGGTCTTTTGTTTTTGGTACGCTCGGCGGGAAGCGAAATCACAGCCTTGTCGAGATCGACCTCTGAGCGGCGCAACCAACCGATTTCTTCGCGGCGCTGCCCGCTGAGTGCAAGCAGTTTGACGATGACACCGTAGGCGTCGTCACCAAGTACATTCCAGATCGAGCGTAATTCGCTATCGCTGAGCACCCGCACCCGCGCGCCATTTTCCGATGCCTTGTTCGTGTTGATCACCGGATTGCTGTCAACGAGTCCTTCGCGCATTGCCCAGGCGAAAAAGGCAGACAGGCTGGCGCGGAAACGATTGGCCGCAGAGGGTCCGCTGTCGGTGGCGATCTCCGTAAGCAACGCGGCAATGTCGCGCCGGTCGATATTTGCCAATTGCAGGCCGTCTAATCTCTTGGCTTGGGTCGACAGGTGCCTCTCGATCTGTTCATAGGTGCGGAGCCTGACGGCCGATTTCTTGTGCGCTAGATAGGGTCGCAAAACCGCGCCGAAAGTCTCGGTCGCCCGCGCCNNGGGCATGTAGCTGGCCTGCCCGCTCACGGGCCTTCTGCGCAGTGATCGTCGACGCCGAACCGAACGAGATGCGCCGTTGCTTGGCACCCTGTCGGTATTGGAAAATCCAGTTGCGCGACCCGCCAGCCCTAACGCGTAGTCCGAAGCCGGG
>PKZC01000137.1 GCA_003132905.1 Bryobacterales bacterium
CGCGCATCTTCAATACCTACGGTCCGCGCATGCAATTGAAGGACGGCCGCGTGGTGCCCGCCTTTATCGATCAGGCTCTGCACGGCGAACCGATGACCGTGTTCGGCGACGGCTCGCAAACGCGCAGCTTCTGCTATGTTCGCGATCTTGTCGATGGGCTCTATCGCTTGACCCTTTCCGACGAGCGCTTTCCCGTAAATCTAGGCAATCCGCAGGAACTGACGATTCTCGAATTCGCCGAACGCATTCGCAGGCTCACGGGAACTACGGCCCAGCTCGATTTCAAGCCGCTGCCGCAGGACGACCCGAAACGCCGCCAACCGAACATCGGCAAGGCAAGAAAGATACTGGGTTGGGAGCCCAAGGTCAGCTTGGAAGACGGGCTGAAGGAAACTATCGCGTACTTCCAGAACCTGCCTTCACCGGTTCTCGCGCGGTAACCACCGGCGCTGCTTCGATCCACACTTTAGCGGCGGCGGATTTGCCGAGTTGTACCGGCTGGCCAGCAATCCGCAGCGTCAGGGTGTCGTCGTAGTTCGATGCCATCATGCGCACCACGGCTCCGGGCTGAATGCCCAGCCCGTGCAGATATTCCAGCAACCGGCGGTCACGCTCGAAGACGCTGACCACGATGGAATCCGATTCGGCGGGCGCTTCATCCAGCGGCCGCAGGCCCCGGTCGCGACGATCCTGCGGCGTGTCGCCTTCCACTCGATTCCCGTGCGGGCAGGCTTCGCCGGTCCCCAGTTTTTCCAGCAATCGCCGTTCGAAGTCGGCCGACACGGCGTGCTCCAACTGTTCGGCTTCCTCATGAACCTTGTACCATTCCATGCCGAAAATCTCGGTGAGCATCCGCTCGATCAAATGGTGCCGGTTGAGCAGACGATTGGCGATATCGCGTCCCGCCGCGCTCAGCGTAACGGTTCCGTCACGCCCGGTGCGGATCAGCGCGTCCCGCTTCAGGCGCTTGATCGCCATGGTCACCGCGGGCGCCGAAACATTGAGCCATCGAGCCAAGGTGGCTGGTATGACAGGCTCACCTTCGCTCTCAGCCTCGGCGATGGCCTTGAGGTAATTCTCCTTGGATACAGTAATTTTCACGCCAAATCAAATTGTATCGTCTTTGTGCGCGAACGTAGGCGATTAGCGTTTTGCGGTCAGGTCTAAGGCAAAGGAAGGATCCGTCGAAGTGCCGGTAATCGAAAACGGCACAACAGTAACGGATTTCTTCTTCATGAAGGGAGTCAGCCCTTTCAATACCAACGACGTGAAGCCGGATTTTGTGTCCCCCAGTTTCCCACTGGTGTGCAGTACACCATGCAAATCCAGCTTCTTGTCGACGAGATTGTAGGCGCCCGCCAGCTCGGCAAACGATCCCGGTTCGGAGAACGAAATTTTCGAAAGTTGGGCCGTTCCTTTGTTCGTTGAAACGTGGCCCTTCAGGTTTGAAAGCGCCACCGAAGCGTCCTGTTTCTCTTCCTTCTTGCTCTCACCGTGCGCGCTTTCGGCCAGCCGATTTACCGGCTCTTGGACCGCCGCATCTGTAAAGTGTCCGCTGCCAATTCCGAAGTCCCCATCCAATCGAAGTCGCGTTAAGAACGGCTGCGGCCCGGGCGGCAGCTCCATTTTGGTCTGCAACCGCACGTTTCCGGTCTCAGCCGGCCGCGACGAACCAGTCACCAGGCGCAAAAGGTCTTCGATCCGCCCTTGCGGAACACCCATGGTCAACATCACTGTCTTTCCGTGCTGGCCCGAACGGCCCTTTACATCGCCCTGCGAAATCACGGTGGTCTGGCCAAAGTGCGATTCCACGCGGGTGAGATCGGTATCGCCGTTCGTTCCATCCACGACAGCCTGAAAATTCGAGCTCAGCTGATCCTGGCTGCCACCGACGACGTGGAAATCAGGTACGTCCACGTTCCCTTCGGCGTTGATGTGCCCCAGCGTGCCACTGAATTTCCCGCGCGATGAGAGTGTGCCGGCAATTCCTTTGAAGAAGCCGAGGTTCGCGTGCTCGTACGAGTACGAACCAGAAAGTTCTGTGCTGCCTGGATCGTCGTCGTTCCACGGACCAAACCGCCCATCCGATCGGATCTCACCCGGTGGCTCGGTATTGTTGAAGCGGGCGTGATACGTCACCGGGTCGTTCTCGCCCACGTGATCCAAAGTCAAATGATCGATTCGCAGAGTGAAGCGGTCCTCCGCCGGCTGATCCGACAGAAATTCCAGTACAGCGTTTTCGGTGTTGATTTCACCAATCGTGAGCGTCTTGCCGGAGACGCTGTTGGTGAGTGGAAACGTTTCGTGCGTGCTGTCAGTGCTCTTNNGATTCTAATGTGCAATCCCGCCACTTGTACGTTGTTGATGAGCTTGTGGATTCGAATCAATCCCGAATAACCAGCGCGAACCGTCAGAGTTTGCACGGTGATGAGTGGCGGCAGGTCTTTCCGTTTGCGGTGCAGGAAGTCGATACCCTCGGCCACGAACCCGGGCGGAAAGTACGTACTGTGGAATTTATGAATCGTCACTTGTCTAGCGAAGCGATCCTCTAGCGTTTTTGTAACTGCCGCTTGGGTGAACGGCCAGTTCAAGCCGAGCACAATCGCAACCGAAGCAACCACGCCCACGACGATGACGCTGGCGACGATCATCCAGCGCCGGGCTCCGTTTTTCTCCTTCACCGTCGCTGAACTCATAGAATTTACTCCGCGACTCTTCATAGTACGAGACTATCGAGTCTCCTATGTGATGCACGCGGTGACCTTGTGTTACAGGGGAAGTTGTTGGCGGNNCGAAACGCGGCTATTGGTTATCAGCCGCGGCGCTGGGGAGCGTCGAATCCACTGTCAGGCGTGTGGCAACAACGTTTCCCGCAAGGTGGTCCACCTGGTTTCCTTTCGTGTCCCAAACGTCGAGCGTAAAAGTGCCGGTATAGCTGTCTCCGCTGGGAGACAAGGTGTCCTGCTCCTGAAGCTGGATATAGTTAGCAATCGCCCCGGTTGTAGGGTCGTAGCCGATCGGAAAGTGGTTGAGCTCGAAGGTCAGGAATCCAGTTTGCCCCCACACGCCCAAGCAGAAATTCCCGCTCGCCGGCGAATGCCCGCCTGAATTGAGTATTTCCGTTCCGTCGCTGTGCCATTGGCTATAGCCGAAGTCGATCATCGCGCCATCCGGGATAGAGGGATTGTGGGTCGTATTGCCTTTAGACAGCAATTGAGTCTTCCACAGCCCAACAATGGATGCGCTCGACGAGCCGCCTCCGCGAGCCAACGCATTGTCCGCCTCGATCGATTTCGGGAGTGACTGCGCGGCCGCCCGCTGCTGCGGAAACTCAAACGGACCTTGCAAGCTCGACGGATCCCCGCAACCGGCGCTTGCGTTCGATACAAACATCGTCACCAGGATCCCGGCGCCTAGGGTCATAGTAATTGCTCGAGAGATTGTTTTCATTAAGTTCCTCTTTCTGCCGCGGGGTGAATCCCGCGTTCAATCTCCAAGGCGCAATCCAGGATGAAAAACTGGCACAGCCGGAAAATATTTTTCGATCCGGGCTGCAGTAAGCGGTTAGCTCTGGCTCAACTCAGTCAACAGCCATGCCCGCGCGAGCTTCCAATCGCGCATTACTGTATCGGACGATACCTTTACCACCTCGGCAGTTTCTTTCACGCTCAGCCCCCCGAAGAATCGCAGCTCCACAATCCGGGCTTTGCGCGGGTCTACCTCGGCTAGCGTATTGAGTGCCTCGTCCAAGGCCACCACTTCACGGGCCTGCACTTGGGCGATGTCGATCGTGTCGTCCAGGTCTATAGGCTGGGCCTTCCCCCCGCGCTTGGCCGCCACCCGACGCCGCGCCCGATCCAGCAGAATCCGCCGCATGAGCGTAGCCGATACGGCAAAAAAATGCGCTCGATGCTGCCAGTCTACTTCGCGCGCGTTCACTAAGCGCAGGTACACCTCATGCACCAGATCCGAGCTTTGCAGAGTGTACCCGGGACGCTCGTTGTTCAACAGGTGAGCGGCCATTTTCCGCAGTTCACGATACACGCGCGGAGTCAGCTCCCGTAGCGCTTCGGAATCGCCGTCCGCCCACGCACGGAGCAACTCCGTGGTGTCGGTGTTGGAAGAGTCTGGCATGGATACCGTATTGAAAAGTATAGAATATGGAGAACCGATTGGACCCCGAATGACCCCCGAGCGATGGCAGCAGATCGAAGATCTTTACCACGCGGCGCGGGATCGCACTCCTGCGGATCGCGCGGCGTTGCTCGAAGGCACCGATCCGGACTTGCGTGCCCGCGTGGAGCGAATGCTCGCGCTGGATTCCGATGGGCACGTGCTCGATCGGCCGGCTAATAGCCTTCTGGATAACCCCACTCAGACCCTGTTCGCCGTGGGAGCGCAGCTCGGGCCGTACAAAATCGAAGCTCCTATCGGCGCCGGTGGGATGGGCACGGTGTACCGCGCCGTCGATACCCGGCTGGGGCGCGTAGTTGCCATCAAGATCGCGGTGGAGCGCTACAGCGATCGTTTCCAGCGCGAAGCGCGAGCGATCTCCACGCTGAACCATCCCCACGTTTGCACCCTGTACGACGTCGGCCCGAACTACCTGGTGATGGAGTTTATCGAAGGTTCAACGCTCGCCGCCGAGCTCAAGAAGGGTCCGCTGGCTCCCGAAATTGCGGCCCGCTATGCTGCGCAAATAGCCAGTGCGCTGGCCGAGGCGCACGCGCTCGGAATCGTACATCGCGACTTGAAGCCTTCCAACGTCATGCTCACTCGCCATGGCGTGAAGGTGCTGGATTTCGGATTGGCAAAAGTTCTCTCTGCAACGGGCCTCACGGAAACCGACGGCATCATGGGCACACCCGCCTATATGGCGCCGGAGCAGGTGGAGGGCCGGAGGCTGGGCACCGCCGCGGACTTATTCCCGCTAGGCCTGGTGCTGTATGAGATGGCCGTCGGAAAGCTGCCCTTTCCCGGCGCGTCGTTGGGACAGATGCTTTCGAGCGGCCCGCACACCACCATACCGACGCCCTCGCACGAGCGCGCGGGAATGCCGGCCAACCTGGATGGTATAGTCGCGAAGCTTCTCGAAAAAGATCCGGCCAAGCGCCCGCAAGCGGCGGCCGAAGTAGCTCGCGAGTTGTCCTCGCTCGCCGATCGCCTAGCTGCTTCGCCACCCCGCTTCCGGATCGGTCTCCTCTACGGCATCCCAGCCATAGTGCTCGTAGCGTTGGCGGCATGGTTCTACCTCCGATCCAAGGTGCCTAGTCCCGAATCCCCAATCCCCAACAACCCAGCCTCCTATACGCAACTCACCAGCTTCACCGATTCCGCAGTTGGACCCGTCCTTTCCCCCGATGGCCGCATGCTGGCCTTCTATCGAAGTAGCGCTCCTTTCGGCACGTCCGGTCAAATCTGGCTCAAGCTGCTTCCCAACGGCGAGCCGGTTCAATTGACGCACGACCCGCGTCCGAAGTACAACATTTCATTCTTTCCGGGCGGCGACCGCATCGCGTACACCATCTTCCCAATACCCCCCCATCTTTTTCAGACCTACACTGTCTCGTCGCTCGGCGGCGACTCCGAACTGTTCCTGGCGAATTCAGCGGGACTGAGCTGGCTGGACGATGGACATTTGCTGTTCTCCCAAATCAAGTCGGGAATCCACATGGGAATCGTGACCTCAAAACCCGACCGGTCCGACCTTCGCGAGATCTATTTCCCAGCCCACGAGCGCGGCATGGCGCATTACTCCTATCTTTCGCCTGATAAGAAATGGGTCTTGCTAGCGGAGATGGTTGACAAATTCCATGCCTGCCGAGTGGTGCCTTTTTCCGGCGGGTCGCCGGGACGGCAGGTGGGACCCGATGGCGTTTGCACCTCCGCGGCGTGGTCGCCGGACGGAAAGTGGATCGCGTATATGTCGGATTACGACGGCGATGAGCAATGGGATATTTTTCTCGTCTCACCAAAGACGGGACAGGTCGTGAACTTAACGAACACGCGCGAGATTGCGGAAGAAAGCCCAACTTGGTCGCACGACGGGCGCTACCTCGCATATATCGTCAAGCCGAAGACTTCGTCGGTGTTTGAGATTGACGTTTACGACACCGTGCTGCGCGAGGTGAAACATCTTACTTCGGGCACGCCTAAAGACCGCATGAACGTTGCACCGATCTGGTCGGCCGATGATTCGATAATCGTCTATACGCAGGAACAGTCGAAGGGCAGCGATTCCAACGTATTTTTGGTAGATGTTGCCAGTGCGCAGAGCGCGCTGCTTACGCCCCACGATGGCGAACATCTTTACTCGGCCGATGACATTGCGCCAGATGGCAAGAGCGTCCTGATTACTTCCAATGCCGCCAGCGGCTACGAGAATGTCGGATTGCTTGACATAGCGAGCAAGAAAATCAGATGGATAACTCAAGATAAGTGGGAAATCTCTGGCGGGAAGTTTTCTCCGAACGGCAAATTTCTGACTTATTCGGCCAACGTCGATGGCAACGCGGACATATATCTCTATGACGTCGCCGCCGGAAAGACTCGGGATCTCGGTTTGCCGAAGGGAGTGAACCACGTTGCAGGTGACCCTTCGCCTTTCACCCTGGACGGGTCGCGCATGCTCTTCTCGCACACTGGCCCCACCGCCCCTGGCGACCTGTGGGTCTACACCTTCAGCGACAAACCATCGCACCCGAACATATCGCGCCAAGTTACGTCGTCGCTTGTAGGCGGCGTGCGTTCCGACGATATGGTCGAACCTTATCTCGTTCACTATCCCAGCAAAGATGGTAAGTGGACGATCTCTGCTTTCGTCTATATGCCATATAACCTGCCACATAATCCTGAGCATCCGGCGATCGTTTATGTCCACGGTGGTCCTACGGCGCAGACGATGAATACGTTCAATCGCTTCGTGCAATACATG
>PKZC01000017.1 GCA_003132905.1 Bryobacterales bacterium
ATACCTCGCGAATTCGGGATATGGTCCGCCTAAACGGAAACCGCTCTAAGCTTCCACAGTGGGGAACTTGGCTCCAGGAGGCCTCCTCCCGGAGTCAATTTCTTTTCTGCGGTGCAAATATAAGGCGGCCTGTTCAGAGCGCTTGTGGCGTTTGCGCCGTAAATACGGCATTTGTCTCTTATATATAGACGCAAACGTGTGATCGGATCCCGCGGCGATGAAAGCAACGGTATTTATCGGTTCGATCATTGTCGTAGCTATCATTTCGATATTCGCGCTATTGTCGCTTCGGCCGCCACAAGAGCCATCGATCGTCGCGCCTATTGCGCCAACCGCCATTTCCCTTCGCTTGAACGGGCCGTTCGGCCCAACATACGCCGGCGAAATGATCGCGGCTCGATCAGGCTTGTTCGAGCGTGCCGGTCTCAATCTCAGTCTAAAGCCGGGAAGTTCCGACGCCGATACAATCGCCCTGGTTTCAACCGGCGCTGATACATTTGGTGTTACGCGTGGCGATACATTCCTCCTCGCACGGGCAAAGGGGGCGCCTATTGTGGCTTTCGCCGCTGGTTACCTGGAGAGCCCGGTCGTTTTTTACGTGCTGGAAAAATCTGGAATCCACACGCCGCAGGATTTCATGGGGAAGCGGATTGTCCGCCAGGCGGGCCAAGACACGGCGACGATTTATGATGCCATGCTGGCAAACCTGAATATTTCTCGAAGCCAAACACGTGAGGTATCGGCGGCAACGGGTATTGATGCGCTCTTGACCGGCGAAGTCGATGTGTGGCCCGGCCACGTTGGCAAGGAATCATACGTTCTGCAGCAGAAGGGGGTCTCCTTTAATATTATTTATCCGTCCGACTACGGTATTCATGTGCCGGGCACGGTCTATTTCACATCGGAAAAAACAATTCGAGAGCACCCCTCGCTCGTTCAGAAAGTGTTGAATGCCATTATCGCCGGATGGAAAACGACATACGCCGATTATTCAAAAAGCGTTCCGTTAATCGCAGCATTTAACGAAAGTTCGATTACGCCGGACCAAATTCTTTTCGAGCTTAAAGCGCAACGCGACTTTGTATTGCCACTAGGAAGACGCTTTACCGAATATGACGACACGCAATGGAAGTTGCTTCTCAACATTTTGAACAACGAGAGGCTGATTCGAGATTCAGAGTCTTTCGATCTGTCAAAGGCCGTGAATTATGATTTTCTGCGGGAGGCGTATCGAAAGCCCATATCGTTTGGCAATTAAAGATCAGAGTTCAAAACTATTGAGTTTCCAGCAGCGCGTACTGCGGTTGCGGCATTGGCGCGCCAGTTTTTACGGCATGATGTGGATATAATCGATATTCAGTTCTTGTTTTGCAGGTCAATATTTGCAATCCTAACGCGAACACTCGGCGCGCTGAATTTAATGTGCTGGCGTTGCCGTAAAATCACTTGGAGGACGGGCCATGATGCGTAAGGTGGCTTTGGCTGTTGCGGCAGCCGTGATGCTATGTGGTTCCTCCGTTTCCGGATCTGCGTTTACGTCGGCGCCGGTCACGCTAGTGCGAGGGCTATCGGACATACATCAAATCACATTCTGGGGCCGGCCTTTTCCTTTTGGCTACACATGGAGCCGCGTGCGGGCCTGTACCGAATATACTCCGATCGAGACCGAGAATGGCCGTACGCGCTGGCAGCGCGTTTGGGTTTGTGCCAAAAGGTATCGTTCGTATCGTTTGAGTTGGCGATAGCGCCAATTATTTTGTGTTTGTTTTGCGTGGCCAGCTAATTGAATCGACCGTTGGTCACCGATTCCATATGCCTGATTTCTGGCTTTTCGCAAAAGCTTGTGCTTTTTCTAGTTCAAGATACTCGCTATCGCTATCGCTATCGCTATCGCTATCGAGCTCAGCGAGCCCTTGGCGAATCAGCATTTGCGAAAGATCGATCGTCCCGATGTGGCAGACTGCGCTGATGGCGTTTTGCAAAGCCTTCTTTGGTTCGCAGACAATTGTTTTTTCTGCGATCGCATTGCGAAGCGCGGCATCCGCTTGGGCTATACGCGCGATGCGCCCGGGACACGTACCTACACTTAGCACCTATGCGCGAAGGGTGAGAAGGAAGAGAAAAGGGCGGCCACACCGGCCGGCCTTCCTTTTCAGTTCATGTGGCGGCGATCAGCCGTTGGTCGCCAACTCCTGGCCGATGCGGTCGAAGCGCGCCTTCTGCTCGCTCGACAGCGAGGCATAGAAGCCCTCGAGCGCGGGCTTCACGGTTTGCGCCGCGTCGATCATCGCGTGTAGGCGCGTCTCCATCGCGGTGAGCCGGCCCGGCGGGGTAAGCGGCGTCTCGTCCGGACAGGCCGCCTGCAGCGTCGCAACCGCCTTGTCGGTCGCATCCTGCAGCTTCTTGAACTCGGCCTGCTGCGCGTCGGTCGGCTTCACGACGTCCTGGATCTTTTCGATCGGCAGGCTGGCGAGGCCGGGCTTTGCCTCCGAGCAGCTCTTGTTGTCCTGCGGCAGCGCGGCCGTCGTTTCCGGATTGTTGGCTGGCTGCTTGGGCCCGAGCTGGTTGAAGCGCTCCTTCTGCTCGTCGCTCAGCGAATTGTAGAATTTGTCGAGCGCGGGCCGAACGACCTTCACGGAATCGAGCGTCGCCTGCAGGCGGCCGGTCATCGCGGTCAGACGGCCCGGCGGAGTGAGCGGGAAAGCTTTTTCGGCCGGGCATGACGCCTTGAACGTCGCGGCAGCATCGGCGGCGGCCTTGCGTACTTCGCCGAGCAACTGCTTCTGCTCGTCGTTGAGGNNCACAATTCCTGCACGCCGGCATAGCTGACGCGCGGCGCGGCGCGCGTGTCGGACGGCGGGGCGGAAGCATAGGCATAGTCTTCCGGCGGGCCGGATTCGCCCCAGAACAGGCCGTCGATAAAGTCGTCGTAGGCATAGTCCCAGTAGCCGTCGTCATACCCGGTG